>DATARD010000327.1:0-5278 GCA_036264355.1 Thermoanaerobaculia bacterium | reverse complement strand
CCGAGCCCTTCCTCTCGGGCGTCGTACCAGTCGAGGCCGTCGATGTCCTTGACCAGCTTGCTCAGGTTGCGGGGCTCGCGGAGGGCGGTGGAGGCGTCGGCGAAGATCATGCGCACCTGCTGCTCTTTCGCCTTGGTGCCGAGGTGGAGGAGCATTGCGCTTGCGCTGCAGACGGGCCAGGAGCTCGTCGAGGTGGTGGCGCAGGGCATCTTCGCGGACCGGCTGCGCCGCTTGGGCCTCGGCAAGAGAGGTGAGCAGGTCGGCGAAAAGGATGCGCGGATCGACCACGACCGGCTTCATCTCTGTGACCGTCTGCATGGCCTGATAGAGGTTGACGGCGTCGAAGATGCGGAAGCTCTCCTTGAGCAGCTCGGCACACAGACGGGTGGCGCGGCCGAGCATCTGCTCGTAGAGAATGCGGCTCTTCACCCGGCGGAGGAAGACGAGGTTGGCGACCTCGGGGATGTCGATGCCGGTGGTGAGGAGGTCGACGGTGACCGCGACGCTGGGGAGCGACTCGTTCTTGAATTCGCGGATCTTCTGGAGCGGCTTGTCCGCCTTGCCTGTGATCTTCTGCACGGCATCGTCGTCGATCCCGCCGGACTGTCGATCGAAGACTTTCTTGAGCTCCTCGACGACGATGTCGGCATGGGCGTCATCGACGCAGTAGACGATCGTCTTCTCGCGCAGAGCCGGGTCGATGTGCTTCGCGAGCTCCTCGGAGACGGCGCGGTTGAACTCCCGCGTGATCACCACCCGGTTGAAGCTGTCGACCTCGAGCTTGACCTCGTCGGGGAGGGTCATGGTGTCGATCTGGCGGGTCGCGGGGTCATAGAGATGCATGTCCTCACCGGCGCGCCAGATCATACCGTCGACGGCGAGACGTGTGTGGATCTGGTAAGGCGGCTCGTGATCGACCAGGTAGCCGTCGATCACCGCCTGGCGGTAGGTATAGCGCACGACGGGTGGACCGAAGATGTCGATCGTATGGAGAGCCGGAGTGGCGGTGAGGCCGATCTTCACCGCGTCGAAGTGGTCGAGGACGCGGCGGTAGGCGGAGATGTAATCAGCCTGGTCGCGGAACATCAGCTCGGCATCGTCCATCTCGCGGTCGAGAAGGTAGCCGCGGTGGCACTCGTCGACGAGCACGCAGTCGTAGTCGTCGATCCTGGGCCGCGCGGCGTCGTTCTCGCCGAGAAGACGGCGGGCCATGCTCTGGATGGTGGCGATCTTGAGGCGTGTGTCAACCTCGAGTTCCTCCTGCAACTTCTTGACGTCGAAGATCTGCGGCAGAGTGAGGAGGCTCTCCACCCGCAGCTCGTTGAGCTTGTCGGCGGCCTGATCGCCGAGGGCGGAACGGTCCACCAGGAAGAGGATGCGGTTGAACCGGCGGGTCTTGAGCAGACGGTAGACGAGAGCGATCGCGGTGCGGGTCTTCCCGGTGCCGGTCGCCATGGCGACGAGAACCTTGCGCTGCCCCTTTTCCAGGGCTGCCTCGACGCGGCGGATGGCTTCGGCCTGGAAGGGATAGAGATATTGCAGGTCCTCGGGGCGCTCCGCGCGCAGCGCCTCTTCCGCGCCGGCGAGATCCTGCTTGAGCAGGGCGGCCAGACCCGCGGGCGTATACCACTCGGTGAGCGCGCGGGGGTGGTTCTGGGGCCGGCGGGCGTCGAGGAACCAGACCCCGCTTTCGCTTTCGAGCTGGCGCAGGGTAGGTGCGCCCGTTGGTGGCGAATAGAAACGGCACCCGGTAGGTACCCCACGGACCGCCGGACGCGCTCTCTTCCGGGAACCCGCGGCTGTACCGCTTGGCCTGGTCGATGGAGCCCGGAATGTTCCGGTCCTCCCGCTTGGCCTCGACCACGGCCAAGGGAGTAAGGCCGGCGAAGAGGACGTAATCAGCCGGCCCACTTGCGGTGGGCCACTCGGCGATCGCAAGGTTACGGCCCTTCTGCGGCCGGGTTCCCGACGCATGTCTGAGGAGACGGGTGTCCGCCTCCCAGCCGGCGGCACGGAGCTGCTCGTCGATCAGCTCGCGGGTCGCGGCCTCGTCAAGGGAAATGTGCTCGCCGGCGGTCCGGGCGCGGGAGACGAGGTCGGCGAGGGCCTCGGACGGAGCGGTCTGTGCCTGGGCTTGCAGGCGCTCCAACTCGGCGGCGAGGGCGAGCTTGGCCTGCTCGGTCTCCTCGGCCAAAGCGAGAGCCGCAGCGTGGTCTTCCGCCTCCCGGCGGGCCTTCTCTTCCGCCGCGGCACGGCGCTGCTCGGCCTCGCCGGCCGCAGCCAAAGCTGCCGCCGCGGCGTCCCGCTGCGCCGCCAACTCGCGGCGCATCTCCGCGAGCTGGCCGAAAAGATCCTCGATCTGGCGCTCCCGGATTCCTTCGGCCACGGCCGGATCGGCTGGCGGCAGAAATGGCCCCGGGCGGAACCCGGCATCCGCGAAGGTGCGCTGAAACCAGACCCCGAGCTGCCAAGCGAGCCGCAGATGAAGCAACGCCTGGCGATGGCTCCCGGTGGCCTCATGAGCCGCCTCATTGCCGGACCGCCGCAGGCTATGGAACAGCTTTGCGGCCTCGGGCGGCACGACGCGGCGGTCCTCCAGGCGACGTAGCAGGTCGAGCTGGCTGTCGTTGACCAGGAAATAAACCCCGGTCAAGGCAGCGGCGCGCTGAGCGAGCCGCTCTCCAAGCTGCCGCAAGCGCAGCAGCGAGAGGTCCGGATGGCGGGAGAAGAACTGCTCCGCTTCGAGTCCAAGCCGAGCGAGCTGCGGATCGTGCGCCGCCAGGAAAAAGAAATTCGACGAGGGAGTGAAAGACACGGCGCGTCAATTCTACTTCGGCAGAGACCGTCCTTGCAGCGGTTTAGGATTGCGCCGGCGCGACCCATAAAACGGAGGCGGCTTCCAACGTTTTATGGCGTCTCTCCGCAAATTGCGGTGCCTCCCATCGTTTTACGGCGTCCCTCGTAAATTACGGCGGCCCTCCAGCACGAGCTGTGGCGGCTGCTCTCCGAGGCGGCGGCGGAGTTGCGTTCGGCCTAGGGTTGGCCCGGCTTTTGAATCCCTCTCTGCCGCAGAGCCTGAGATGGGCTCTCTTGCAGAGAGGAGCACCACCATGCAGTCCTCGTTCGGACTTTACCTGATCGGCTTCATCATCCTGATCATCGGGCTGGCTCTCGGCGCTCACCTGGCCGGCATGCCGAGCCTCTGGGTCGCCGTGGGCGTGATCTGTCTTTTGGGCATCGGCATTCTGAGCGCGGTCAAGAAGACGCGCACCCCGACCAACACCACCACCACGACCTCCACCACGCTGCCGCCGGGGCCGCCGAAGTATTGAGCTGACGGCTCCTACAGCACCGTCTCGCGGACGACCTCTTCGACGGTCGTCAAGCCGTCGCGGATCTTCTGCAGGCCGCTCATGCGGAGCGTCATCATGCCGGCCTGGATCGCTTTCTGGCGCAGCTCGAAGGAGCTGCCGCCGGAGAGGATCATCTCCTTCAGCTCGTCGTCCACCTCCAAGACTTCATAGAGGCCGACGCGTCCCTTGTAGCCGGTGTTGCTGCAGCGGTCGCAGCCGCGTCCCTTGAACAGCTTGAGGGTGCGCGACTCGTGCTCGGAGAAACCGGCGGCGATCAGCGCGGCGGGCGGCGACTCCATCGGCTCCTTGCAGAACGTGCAGGTGCGGCGCACCAGCCGCTGGGCGACGATCATGTGCACCGAGGTGGCGACCAGGAACGGCTCGATGCCCATGTTCATCAGACGGCTGATCGACGACGGCGCATCGTTGGTGTGCAGGGTGGAGAGCACGAGGTGGCCGGTCATGGCGGCCTTGATCGCCACCTCGGCGGTCTCGAAGTCGCGGATCTCGCCGACCAGGATGATGTTCGGATCCTGGCGCAGGAAGGAGCGCAGGGCCGCCGCGAAGTTGAGGCCGATGTTCTCCCGCGTCTGCACCTGGTTGATGCCCATGAGGTTGAACTCCACCGGGTCCTCGGCGGTCATGATGTTGGTTTCCGGCGTGTTGATGCGCGACAGGGCGGAGTAGAGGGTGTTCGTCTTGCCCGAGCCGGTGGGACCGGTGACCAGCACCATGCCGTAGGGCTTGAGGATGGCGGCCTCGAACTTGCGCAGCGACTCGACCTCGAAGCCAAGCTTGGTCATGTCGAGCATGAGCTTGTCCTTGTCGAGGAGCCGCATGACGATCTTCTCGCCGAAGAGCGTCGGCAGCACCGAGACGCGGTAGTCGAGGTCCTTGGTCTTGCCCGAGATCTTGGTCTTGATCTTGATGCGCCCGTCCTGCGGCAGCCGCTTCTCGGCGATGTCGAGGCGCGCCATGATCTTGGCGCGGCTGGTGATCGCCTCCTTGAGCTTCAGCGGCGGCCGCATCATCTCGTAGAGGATTCCGTCGATGCGGTAGCGCACGCGGTAGTCCTTCTCGTAGGGCTCGATGTGGATGTCCGAAGCGCCGCGCTTGATGGCGTCGGTCAGGATCAGGTTCACCAGCTTGACCACCGGCGCCTGCTCGGACTCCTCTTCGAGGGTCGCGAGATCGAGGTCTTCTTCCTCTTCCAGGACCTCGAGGTCGCTGCTCGACTCCTCGGAGAGGTCCTCCATGACCTTCTTGAGCTCGATGGCGTGGGTCGACCCGTAGTAGCGGTCGATGGCGCTGCGGATCGCCGTCTCGGAGGCCACCACCGGCTCGACCTTGTAGCCGGTCATGAACTTCACGTCGTCCATCGCGAAGACGTTGGTCGGGTCGATCATCGCCACGGTGACCGTGGCACCGGCTTTGGCGACGGGGAAGATCGTGTACTTGCGAGCGATGTCCGCCGGAATGATCTTGACGACCGATTCGTCGACTTCCATGCTGTTGAGGTCGACCGACGGGACCTTGAACTGCTCGGACAGCGCTTCGACGAGTTGGCGATCGGTCAGGAACCCGAGCTTGATCAGGTTCGTGCCGATGCGTCCGCCCTGATCCTTCTGGAGGTTGAGCGCCTCCTGGAGTTGCATCTGACTGATCTTGCCGGACTTGACCAGCAGGTCTCCGAGCTTGTCGGGTTGCTGGGGCTGTCGGCGGGCTGCGACTTCGGGTGGTGGCGCCATGCTGTCTCCGCTGTCTCCCGGACATTGAGCGATGCAGACCTGCGTATTCGTGCGAAAAGCAGACGCCAGTCTAGCAGCCGCCGGGAAAGGGGGTCAACGAGGGAGCAGCTCCGCCGCCCGCGCCGCCACCCGGCCAGGCGGGATCTCCAGCAGGCAGGCCTTGGTTTCGCCGAAGCG
>DATARD010000244.1:0-12807 GCA_036264355.1 Thermoanaerobaculia bacterium | reverse complement strand
GAGGACGTTCTCCAGCAGCTCCTCTTCGGGGTTCTTGGTCTGCCGGGTCGCGTCCTCGCTCACCTGGTTCTCGAACGACTCTTCGATCTCGGCAAAATCACTCAGGGCCGGGGCCTGCTGCTTCTTGCGGTAGTTGTTGATGAAGGTGTTCTTCATGATCTTGAACAACCACGCCTTGAAGTTGGTCCCCTCCTCGAACTTGTCGTAGTAGCGATACGCCTTGAGGTAGGTCTCCTGGACCAGGTCCTCGGCGTCTTCGGCGTTGCGCGTCATTCGGTAGGCGGTGTTGTACAACGCGTCCACAAAGGGCATCGCCGCCGCCTCGAAGTTCCACCCTTTCTGGTGGTTTGCGCCTTCTTTCGCCATTCGGTCCCCCTTCGGCCTTCAGCTCTCCGTAGCGGGGATACGCACAGACGATGCCAACAGTTCATACCTTCACGACCGGCATCGCGGAGTTGGCACGTCCCCTGCTGGAGACAATGCCAGCAAGGGCTGTCCTTCGGGGCGACCTCCAAAAAGGACACCGCGTTCACGGCGCGGCTCGCCGAATCGGCACTTGTGTGTGCCAACTTGGACCGCCGATTCTGTCACTCGGGGGTGACAGAAATCGACTGTCCGGCGGGAGCGGGCAGCAGGCTCGCCTTGGCCAGTTGGATGAAGGGCTCCGGATAGAGGCCCAGCACGAGGGTCGCGATGGCACAGAAGGCGATCACCCCGACCAGGGCCGGCGACCGCAGCGGCACCGGGGTCGACTGCGTGGAGTCGCGCAGGTACATGTAGACCACGATCCGGAAGTAGTAGTAGAGCGAGATCGCGCTGGTCAGCACGCCGATCACCGCCACCCACGTCCACCCCGCCTGCACCGCGGCGGCGAACAGATAGACCTTGCCGAAGAAGCCGCCGGTCGGCGGGATGCCGGTCAGGGCGAGCAGGAACACCAGCATCATCGCCGCCAGGAATTTCGAGCGCTGTGCCAGACCGGCATAGTCGGCGCACGTTTCGCCCGCGTACTCCTTGCGCTCCAGCAGGATCACGGTGGCGAAGGCGCCCATGGTGATGAAGGTGTAGGCCAGCACGTAGTAGAGCACCGACCAGAGGCCGATCTCCGACACCGCCAGCACGCCGAGCAGGATGTAGCCGGCGTGGGCGATCGAGCTGTAGGCCAGCATGCGCTTGACGTTCTCCTGGGTCAGCGCCGCCAGGTTGCCCCAGATCATCGTCGCCGCGGCCACCACCGCCACCACCCACTGCCATTCGAGCCGGGCGCCGAAGCCCTCATAGAAGATGCGCAGCAGGATGGCGAACGAAGCCCCCTTCGAGGCCACCGCCAGATAGGCCGTCACCGGCGTCGGCGCGCCGGTGTAGACGTCGGGCGTCCAGACGTGGAAGGGCACCGCGGAGACCTTGAAGAACAGGCCGCAGGCGAGCAGGATCCAGCCCAGCGGCACGAGCATGTTGCCCGCCGCCAGGGCGTCGCCCAGCTTCTGCGCCAAAATGCCGAGCTGCACCGTGCCCGCCGCGCCATAGAGGAGCGAGATGCCGTAGAGCATGATGCCGGAGGACAGCGCGCCGAGGATGAAGTACTTGAGCGCCGCTTCGTTGGAGCGGATGTGGTGCTTGAAGTAGCCGGCGAGGATGTAGCTCGCGAGCGCCATGGTTTCGAGCGAGATCCAGATGGTGAGCAGGGTATAGCCGCTCGCCATGAACATCATCCCCGAGCTGGCGAGGAGGATCAGCGCGTAGTACTCGGCGGCGCGGTATCCCCCCTCTTCGAGAAAGCGCACGGAGAGGAGGATGGTGAGCGCCGTCGCCACCAGGATCAACGCCTTCCAGAAGAACGAGAAGCCGTCGATCACGAACGAGCCTTGCAGGATGAACAGCCGGTCGGGCACGCTGTGATGCAGCCAGCCGAGCAGGCCGCCGGTGAGGGCGAGCCCGAACAGGCTCACCCCGGCCGCCTCGCGGTTGCCCAGCCCCCGCCCCACCGAGCCGAACAGGAGGAGGATCAGCCCCGCCGTGGCGAGGAGCATCTCCGGCGCCAGGTAGAAGTATTCTTGCGCGCTCGGCACGGTCTACTCTCCCGTCCGTGCGCCGGCAGCAGGCACCGCGGGCATCGCAGACATCGCGGGCGGTGAGGACGGCACCAGCGACGGATCGACCTTCTCCACCAGATAATCGACCGGCTTCTTGATCACGTCGAAGAACGGTCCCGGCACGATGCCGATCACGAAGCACAGGATCACCAGCGGCATCAGATAGAGGAGCTCGCGCCCGCTCAGGTCCTTGAGCCCCTTGTTCTCCGGATTGGTGAGCGGCCCGAAGAAGACGCGCTGGTAGAGCCACAGCATGTAGGCGGCTCCCAGCACGATGCCGAGGGCGGCGAAGAGCGCCCACCACCAGACGCGGTTGAAGGCGCCGACCAGGATGGTGAACTCGCCGATGAAGCCGTTGAGCGCCGGCAGGCCGATCGACGACATGGTGATGATCAGGAAGACGGTGGCGAAGACCGGCATCACCGCCGAGATGCCGCCGTACTCGGCGATCAGGCGGGTGTGCCGCCGCTCATAGATGACGCCGACGAGCAGGAAGAGCGCGCCGGTCGACAGGCCATGATTGATCATCTGGAGCACGCCGCCGTTCAACCCCGGACCGTTGAGCGCGAAGATGCCGAGCATCACGAAGCCGAGGTGGCTCACCGAGGAGTAGGCGACCAGCTTCTTCATGTCCTTCTGCGCCATGGCGACCAGGCCGCCGTAGACGATGCCGATGATCGCCAGGCCCGCCACCCACGGCAGCATGGCGCGTGTCGCGTCGGGCAGGATCGGCAGCGAGAAACGGAGGAAGCCGTAGGTGCCCATCTTGAGCAGGACGCCGGCCAGGATCACCGATCCCGCCGTCGGCGCCTCGACGTGCGCGTCGGGCAGCCAGGTGTGGAACGGGAACATCGGCACCTTGATCGCGAAGCCGACGAAGAAGGCAAGGAAGACCCAGATCTGGAGGTCGTGCGGGATCAGGTGGCCGATGTCGTGGAACTGCAGGATCGAGAAGGAGATCGGATTGCCCAGCCCCTTCCACCCCAGCAGGCCGCCGGCGTTGTAGAAGTAGAGCGCCAGGATGCCGAGCAGCATCAGCACCGAGCCGACCAGGGTATACAGAAAGAACTTGATCGCCGCGTAGAGCTTGCGCGGGCCGCCCCAGATACCGATGAGGAAGTACATCGGCACCAGCATGACCTCCCAGAAGACATAGAACAGGAAGAAGTCGAGCGCCATGAAGACGCCGAGCATTCCCGTCTGGAGGAGGAGCATGAAGACGTAATACTCCTTCTCGCGCTCATGGATGGCCGACCAGGAGGAGATGAACGCGAGGACACCCAGGAGGGTGGTGAGCAGCACGAGCAGCAGCGCGATGCCGTCGATCCCGAATTCGTAGCGCACCCCGATCGACGGGATCCACGAATGGCTCTCCTTGAACTGGAAGAGCTTTTCGCCGATCCCGTTGCGGTCGAAGGCGAACCAGAGCGGCAGCGAGAGCAGGAAGTCGAGCACCACGATCCCGGTCGCGAACTTCCGGATCAGCCCCGTCTGATCTTTCTTCATGAAAAAGATCACGCACAGCGCGCCCACGAGCGGCACGTAGGTGACGATGCTCAGGATCGGAATGTTGTGCACCCAGTCGAACATGAGTCCCCCAGAGTCCCTCGAAGTCGAAGTCAGCCCCGCCGCAGCACCATGTAGACGCAGATCAGGGCGAACATGCCCATGGCCAGGACGAGGGCGTAATTCGCCACATACCCGGTCTGCAGCCGGCGGAACCCGCGCGAGAAGCCGTCGAGGATCCGCCCCACCCCATTGACCAGGCCGTCGACGATGTACTTGTCAAACAGGCTGGAGCCCAACGAAAAAGCGTAGACGACCACATTGCGCGTCCCGTTGACCAGGAACCCGTCGATGAAGCCGGCGTCGAAACGGAAGAGGCCGCGCGCGGTGGACCAGAAACCGCGAATCACCGTCGCGTCGTAGAATTCGTCCACGTAGTACTTGTTCTCCAGCACCCGGTGCGCGGCCGGGAAGCGCGCCACCACCGCGTGCTCGCCTTCGATGCCGCGCCGGTACCAGATCCGCCAGCCGAGCCAGATGCCGAAGCCGGCCGCCGCGATCGAGGCGAGGATCAGCATCAGCTCGAACGACAACGGGTGCTCCTCCGGGTTTTCGAGCCCCGGGACCTGCACCAGCACATTGCGCAGCAGGCGGTCGAAATAGTTGATGTCGAGCGTCTTGAACGTCATCGCCGCCGGAATGCCGACGTAGCCCGCGACGACGGCGCCCACCGCCAGCACGCGCAGCGGCCACGCCATCGACGGCGGCGATTCGTGCAGGTGGTGCTCCTGCTCGTGCGTGCCGCGGAATGCACCGTGGAAGGTGAGGAAGAAAGCGCGGAACATGTAGCAGGCGGTCAGCGCCGCGGTCAGCAGGCCCATGGCGTAGAGCACCCAGTTGCCGTGCCCGGCCGCCGCGCCGAGGATCTGATCCTTGCTGAAGAAGCCCGCGAAGAGCGGCACGCCCGCGATCGCCAGGGTGCCCACCAGGAAGGTCCAGTAGGTCACCGGCAGATATTTGCGCAGCCCGCCCATCTTCCGCATGTCCTGCTCGCCGCCCATGGCATGGATCACCGAGCCGGACCCGAGGAAGAGGAGGGCCTTGAAGAACGCATGCGTCATGACGTGGAAGATCGCCGCCGAATAGGCGCCCACGCCGGCCGCCAGGAACATGTAGCCGAGCTGCGACACGGTCGAGTAGGCGAGCACCTTCTTGATGTCGTACTGCGCCAGACCGATCGTGCCCGCGAACAGCGCCGTCGCGGCGCCGACGATGGCGACCACGTTCGACACGTTCGGCGAGAGCTGATAGATCACGTTCGAGCGCACCACCATGTAGACGCCGGCGGTGACCATGGTCGCGGCATGGATCAGCGCCGACACCGGCGTCGGGCCGGCCATCGCGTCGGGCAGCCAGACGTAGAGCGGGATCTGCGCGCTCTTGCCGGTCGCGCCGATGAACAGCGCCAAGGCGATGAACGAGGCGAGCGTCAGCCCGAGGTGGTAGTGGCTTTCCATCAGCGGCCGGTTGGCGGCGATCTTTTCGAACAGCTCGGTGTACTTGAGCGTGCCGAAATTCGCGATCAGCGCGAACAGCCCGAGCACGAACGCGAAGTCACCCACCCGGTTGGTGATGAACGCCTTGCGGCCGGCGTAGGGCGGAAACTCTTCCTTGAAATAGAAACCGATCAGCAGGTAGGAGCAGAGGCCCACCCCTTCCCAGCCGACGAACATCACCGCGTAGCTGTTGCCGAGGACGAGCAGCAGCATCGCGCCCATGAACAGGTTGAGATAGGTGAAGAAGCGCTGGAAGCCGTCCTCGTGCGCCATGTAGCCGACCGAGTAGACGTGGATCCAGAAGCCCACGAAGGTGACCACGAAGAGCATCACGCAGGAGAGGGCGTCGAGCAGGAAACCCATGCTGACGGAGAAATTCTGCACCCCGGTGCCGACCGCCGTATGGATCATGCCGCCCGGCATCCAGGTGTAGTAGTCCCGTTCGAAGGGCACCCGGTGCGCCTGCCCGCCGGTGCTCGTCAGGTAGTCGCCGATGATGCCGAGCGAGAGGAGCGCGGCGAGGCCGACGGCGCCGCACGCGATCCCGGCCGCCACGCCTTTCGACACGCGGCCGCGCAGCACGACGCCGTTCAAGAAGGCGCCCAGGAAGGGAAGGACCGGGACCAGCCAGATGAGCTCTTTCATCGTCTCTCTCTATCCCTTGAAATCTATCCCTTGAGATCGCGCGCCTGGTCGAGCGCCGTCGTCTCGCGCAGCCGGAAGTAGGCGATCAGGATGCCGAGCCCGACCGCGGCCTCGCCGGCGGCGACGGTGATCGTGAAGATCGAAAAAATCTGGCCGGTCAGGTTGCCGTGCTGGTAGGAGAAGGCGACCAGGTTGATGTTCACCGAGTTCAGGATCAGCTCGATCGACATCAGCACCGTGATCATGTTCTTGCGCGCGGCGACGCCGAAAATGCCGATCGCGAAGAGCACGAAGCTCAGCACCAGGTAGTGGTTCGTCGTGACCTCGAGCATGAGAGATCCCTCTTTATTGGCGCCGGCCCAGTACGACCGCGCCGATCATCGCGACCAGCAGGAAGAGCGAAGCGATCTCGAACGGCAGCAGGCTCTGCGTGAACAGGTTCCAGGACACCGCCTGCGTGTTGCCCGCCGCCGCGTCTCCACCGGCGGCGACGAACGCCGCCGGTTGCGCGTCCGGTAGATTGAATGGAAGGCGCAGGAAGGTGTAGGCGAAAAACGCCACCAGCACCAGCGCGAAGAGCGCCACCAGCGGCGCCTGGCCGGCGTAGAGCTTGGTCTGCGGCAGCCGGTGCAGGTTGATCAGCATGATGACGAACAGGAACAGCACCATGATGCCGCCGCCGTAGACGAAGATCTGCACCATGCCGACGAACTCCGCCTGGCGCAGGATGAACAGCACCGCCACCGACAGGAAGGTGACCAGCAGGCTGAGCGCGCCGTACATCGGATTGCGTAGCGTCACCACGCCGAGCGCCGAGACGATCGCCAAGGCGGCGAAGACGTAGAACAGGATGGCGGGACCGTTGGCGGCGAGAGCGCTCATGATCTCAGGCGATCTCCTCGTCGGTATAGGCCGGCCGCACCTTCCACTCCTGGAGCTCGTCCATGTCGACGTACAGGTTGGTCCAGCGGTCGTAGGAGGCCAGCTCGTAGTTCTTGGTGGTCAGCCAGATCGACTTCGGATCGGTGGGGCAACCCTCTTCGCACAGGCCGCAGAACATGCAGCGCTGCACGTCGATGTCAAAGCGGTCGAGCACCTTTTCCTTCTTGTTCGTCTCCGGATTCACTTCCTGGTGCCAATCGATGTAGATGATGTCGATCGGACAGTCCTTGGCGCAGATGGTGCACTTGATGCAGCGGTCCTCGTCGAGACGGAACATGCCGCGGAACCGGTGCGCCGGCTCCCAGCGCTCCTCGGGATATTGCACCGTGACCTTCTTCTTGAACATGTTCTTCGCCGTGATGCCGAGACCGGCAAACAGGTCGAGGAGCATGATCTTGTCGAGGAACCGCTTCATCGCGCTCATGTAGAAATCTCCGGAGGCGCCTCAGTGCGGGAGGAGAGCCAGCTTGATCACCGCGGTCAGGACCAGGTTGAACAGGGCGAGCGGGATCATCCACTTCCAGCCCAGGTCCATGAGCTGATCGAACCGGTAGCGCGGAAACGTACCGCGGAACCAGATGTAGGTGAACAGGAAGACGGAAATCTTGAGGAAGAACCAGATCGGTCCCGGGATGATGCTGAGGAACGGCAGCCAGTGCGGGAACGGCGCCAGCCAGCCGCCCAGGAACACCGTCGTCGCCACCGCCGAGATCACGATCATATTGGCGTATTCGCCGAGGAAGAAGAGGGCGAACCGCATGCCGCTGTACTCGGTGTGGAAGCCGGCGACCAGCTCCGACTCCGCCTCGGGCAGGTCGAACGGGTTGCGGTTCGACTCCGCGACGCCGGCCACGAAGTAGATGAAGAAGCCGATGATCTGCGGGAAGACGTACCACCACTGCGCCTCCCCCTGCTTCTCGACGATCCCCACCAGCGACAGGGTGCCGGCGAGCATCAGCGGGCCGACCAGCGCGAGCCCCTGCGGCACCTCGTAGGAGATCATCTGCGCCGCCGAGCGCAGGCCGCCCATCAGGGAGAACTTGTTGTTCGACGACCAGCCGCCGATGATCAGGCCGTAGACGCCGATGGTCGCGAAGGCGACCACGAACAGGAGGCCGGTGTTGACGTCGGTGATGAACCAGTTCATCGGCCCGAGCCCGCCCGTCCGCGGTCCGATCGGGATGACCGAGAAGATGACGAACGCCGGTCCGACCACCAGGCAGGGGGCGAGGATGAACGCCCACTTGACCGCCTTGGACGGCAGCGTGTCCTCTTTCACCAGCAGCTTCATCACGTCGGCGATCGGCTGCAGAATCCCCCACGGCCCGACGCGGTTGGGGCCGAGGCGGGCCTGCATGTAGCCGAGGATCTTGCGCTCGGCGAGCACGAGATAGGTGATCAGCGGCAGGACACCCAGGAACAGCAGGACGGCGATCTTCACCAGCGGCGAGAAGACACCGTCGAAGAGGGGGTCGCCCAGGGTCTGGCGGATCGAATCGAGAGCACCCATCATCAGCGGTCCACCTCGCCGAGCACGATGTCGGTGGTTCCGATCAGCGCCACGAGGTCGGCCAGCAGGCAGTCCTTGGCCAGCTCGGGGAGCGACTGGAGGTTGATGAACGAAGGCGCGCGCACGTGGCACCGGTAGGGGTTCGGCGTGCCGTCGCCGACGATGTAGAAGCCGATCTCCCCCTTCGGGCTTTCGATGCCGTAGTAGACCTCGGCATCCTTGGCGGCCTTCATCACGCGCGGACGCTTGGCCATGATCGGGCCGGCGGGGAGCTTGTCCAGGCACTGTCCGATGATGCGGTTGGCCTGGCGCATCTCTTCCATGCGCACGATGTAGCGGTCGTAGGTATCGCAGTTCTTGCCCACCGGCACGTCGAACTCGACCTCGCCGTACGCCTCGTAGGGCATCGCCTTGCGCAGGTCCCAGGCGATGCCGCTGCCGCGCAGCATCGGGCCGGTGACCCCGTAGTCGATCGCCACCTCGGGCGGCAGCACGCCGATCCCCACCGTGCGCTTCTTCCAGATACGGTTGTTGGTGAGCAGGCCCTCGTACTCGTCGAACTTGGCGGGGAACAGCTCCACAAGCTCGCGGCACTTGTCGGTCCACCCCACCGGCAGGTCGTGCGGCATGCCGCCAGGACGCATGCAGTTGAGGGTCAGGCGGGCGCCGCAGTACTGCTCGAACAGGTCGAGGATCAGCTCGCGCTCGCGGAACATGTAGAAGAACGGCGTCATGGCGCCGATGTCGATGGCGTGCGTCGCGAGCCAGAGCAGATGGCTGGAGATGCGCTGCAGCTCGCAGAGGATGGTCCGCATGTAGCGCGCCCGCGGCGGCACCACCAGGCCGACCAGCTTCTCCACCGCTCCCACGTAGGCGAGGTTGTTGGTCGCCGCCGCCACATAGTCCATGCGGTCGGTGTGCGGGACGTTCTGGAAGAACGGATGCAGCTCGAAGAGCTTCTCGGTGCCGCGGTGCAGGTAGCCGATGATCGGGTAGCAGTCGATGATGCGCTCGCCGTTGACCCGGAGCTTCAAGCGGAGCACGCCGTGCGTCGACGGGTGCTGCGGCCCGAAGTTGAGCTCCATCTCCTCGCCCTGGGAGAAGAGGCCGTCGTGCGAGTCGTCGAACTGGAGGTTGACCGGCTGATGGTGGCTCATGACGGCTGCTCCCCGGCCTTCGGTGCCGCGGGCGGTGCTGGAGGTGCAGATGCCGGCGGCGGCGCCGGAGCCGGAGGCTTGGCCGGCTTCCACCCGGTGCCGGTGCCGGCCACCGGGCCGGCCTTCTCCTCGTAGTACTCGGGATAGATCGCCGAGCCGGTGTCGATCCCCTCGACCGGGAAGTCCTTGCGCAGCGGATAGCCGTTGAAGCCTTCCCAGAGCAGGATGCGGGTCATGTCCGGATGCCCCTCGAAGCGCACGCCGTACATGTCATAGACCTCGCGCTCGGACCAGTTGGCGGCGCGCCACACGGTGCAGACGGTGGGCACCGGCGTCGCCTCGTCGGTCGCCACCTTGAGGCGGACCCGGCGGTTCGCCGCGAAGCTGTAGGCGTGGTAGACGACGTCGAAGCGAGGCGTGCGCTTCGGGTAGTCGGCGCCGCAGATGTCCACCAGATAGGTGAACGCGTGCTTCGTCTTGAGCGAGCCCGCGACCTCTGCGATCGCGTCGCGCCGCACCTGGAAGGTGAGGTCACCCGCCATGGTGCGCGCCGACTCGATGGCGTCGCCGAACTCCTCCTTGATCGCCTGGGCCAAAGGATCGGACGCGGCGTCCCGCCACTCCGGAGTGACCGGATCCATCTCCCAAAGCGGCTTGTCGCCATGCTCGTCGCTCATGCGCGGACCTCCGCACCGGAAGGCCGGTCGACGACGCGCATCCGGTCGATCTTGCGCTGGAGATGCAGCAGACCCCAGAGCAGGGCCTCGGGGCGCGGCGGGCAGCCCGGCACGTAGACGTCCACCGGGATGACGCGGTCGACGCCCTGGGTCACCGCATAGGTGCGGTACGGACCGCCGCAGGTGGCGCAGGCGCCCATCGCGATCGCCCACTTCGGCTCCGGCATCTGATCCCACAGCCGGCGGACGATCGGCGCCATCTTCTCGGTCACCGTGCCGGCGACGATCATCAGGTCGCTCTGGCGCGGCGTGGCGCGGAACACCTCGGCGCCGAAGCGCGACATGTCGTGCCGCGGATCGAGCACCGCCATCATCTCGATGGCACAGCAGGCGAGCCCGAACTGCATCGGCCAGATGGCCGAGCGGCGCGCCCAGTTGAAGATCTTGTCGTAGGTCGTGGTGAGGACGTTCGCCTCACTGCCGTCGATCATGCCCACCGCAGCGCCCCCCGGTTCCAGATGTAGACGTAGCCGACGATGAGGATGACGAGGAACACCATCATCTCGATGAAGCCGAAGAGCGCCAGCTTGTTGAACATGACCGCCCAGGGGAAGAGGAAGATCGTCTCGACGTCGAAGATGACGAACAGGACGGCGATCAGGTAGTAGCGGATCGAGAAGCGGTGGTCGTGCGCGAATGTCTCGGGCTCGTTGCCGCACTCATACGGATCGAGGTTGGTGTTCGGCGATCCGCGGTGCCGCAGTAGCCGCGCGGCAAGGAGAGTGGCCACCAGAAAGCCGATGGACACCAGGGTGAACACAAGAATGGGCAGGTAGCTCGCCATGGTAGCGCCTCGACCTCCAAACGACCCGGAACTCCTCTCCGCGGCTCTAAGCGGGCGTATTGTATCCGAGGAAGTTCGAGTGTCAAGGAAAGGCGCGCCGCCCCTCTCCCGTTCGGGGAGGGGGGCGGTGGCACGCACGGGAGAGGGGTCGGGGGTGAGGGCGGACGGGCGGGTCCGGCTTGGCGGGCTTAGTGGTCCTCGCCCCCGCCGTTGCCACCCTCGGCCTCGATGCGCTGCGCGAGCAGCGTCGCGGTCGCGTAGAGCGCTGCGGCACGGTCGCCGACCTTGATGTCGGCGGCGGTGGCGGTGTGGCCGTTGCGGGAGATGTGAGTCGTCGAGTCGATGACCAGCGTCACCGGATTGCCGTGATGCGGGGCGATGGTGATCGCGGTCGCGGAGACCGCGGTGACGCTCCCTTCGATGGCGGCGTTCGCCGGCGGCGGATTGTCGTTCTGCACCCGCACGACGGCGGCCAGCAGAGTCGTGCTGTTGTAGGCGGCGTGGGCGCGCTGGCCGACCTTGACGTCGGCAAGGGTGGCCGCGGTGTCGCCATGGTAGTACTTGGTGGTGGAATCGACGGTGAGCGTCACCGCGCCGCCGTGCTGCGGCGTGATGGTGATCGAGCTCGCGGTGACCGCGGTCACACTGCCCTCGACCTGCGCGAGCGGCTTCTGGGAGGCGCTGCGGGCGTCGATGCGGCTGGCGAGCAGCGAGGTGGCGTCGTAACGCGCCTCGGCGTCATCGCCGACCTTGATGTCGGCGAGGGTCGCGACGGCGCCGTTGCGGCTGATCTTGGTGGAGGAGTCGGTCTTCAGCGCGACCGCCGTGCCGCCATGCTCGGGCGTGATCGAGATCGTGCCGGCGGTGGCGTCGACGGCGGAGACCGTCCCTTCCACCTCCGCCTGGTGCTGCTCGGCGGCGCGGGCCACGATGTGGTCGGCGACCAGGCTCACCGGGTCGTAGTCGGCCGCGGCCTGCATGCCGGTCGCGAGGTCGGCGAGGGTGGCGGTGTGCGTGCCGGTCGAGTCGGAGACCTTGATCACCGTCGCGGTGCCGACATGGACGGTGACCGCGCTGCCGTGCCCGGGGGTGATGGTGACGTCCTGGCCGGAGATCGCCGTGATCGTCCCTTCGACATCCTCTTCCTCGGGGCCGTCGGCTTCAATGTCGGCGGCCGTCGCGGTCGTGCCGGTGGCAGCGGCCGGAGCGTGGACGAGCAGCGCGTCCCCGTGCGCCAGCCCCTGCGCCGTCGCCGGAGCGCCATTGCGCACGATGAGCGTCGAAGAGCTGATCAGAAAGCTGCGCGCACCCTGCAGGGTCGCCATGGTGAGCTTGTTGGCCGTCGCGTCGAACGAAGTGAAGACGCCACGCGTGCTGTCGAGCGCCGGACCCTGCGCATCGAGCCGCACGATCGTCGAGCTCTGGGCCTGCACCGACACCTGGTCACGCAGCGCAAGAGAGGCGAAACGCACCGTCTTGCCATTGCGAGTCAGCGTCGAGTGCTCGGTGACGCGCAGCATCACATGCGTGCCGTCGCTCTTCTGGATCGTGACGGTGCGGGCGGCCGGCGAGAGGCTGCCGATGACCCCGGCCACGCTCGACGTCGCCGACTTGGCGGCAGCCGGAAGGGCGAAGACAGTTAGCAGCAAGGCTGCAAGAACCCATTGAACACGATTGACTCTCATACGGGTGCCCTTTCAAAGAAAATTGTCGGGTCACCATGCGGTAAGTCCGCTATGGCTCGAAGCCATAATCATATAGATGAAGTCGAATAAGTCAAGGCGGCGGGCGGACGCCCCTGTCGAGCGCTCCGCCGTGCCGGAAGCCGGTGCGGGAAAGAGCACGGCCGCCGCCGCCATCGCCAGACCAGTGGGCCG
>DATARD010000213.1:0-23102 GCA_036264355.1 Thermoanaerobaculia bacterium | reverse complement strand
CGAATTCGCCTACGTCCGCGACCTCCAGGACTATTTCACCCTGACGCCCTGCCGGCTCTTCGACTCCCGCCAGACCGGCCCGGCCCTCGCGTCCGGGTTGAGCCGCAAGATCACCGCCCGCGGCGCCTGTGGCATCCCCGCGACCGCCCAGGCGCTGACCGTCAACGTCACGGTGACCGCGCCGACCGGAGACGGCTACCTCACCGCCTACGCCGGAGCCGCCGTCCTGCCGGTGGCCAGCACCCTCAATTTCTCGGCCGGCACCACCCGGGCCAACAATGGCGTCGTCCTCCTCAACGCCGACGGCACGCTCGCCCTCTACTCCTCCGTGAACGGGTCCGGCACAGTCCACGCGATCGTCGACGTGACCGGCTATTTTCAGTAGCTCAAGGGTGGTTGCGCCGGTACACCGCCTCCTGGTGCGGCCGTCCTTCCTGGACCTCCACCAGTTTGCGTTCGTCGCGGCGGCGGCGGAGTGCGGCGGCCACGACACGGGGAGGAAAGGAGCGGCGCAGGATCGTGGCATAGCGGCGGTGGATTTCGGCGGCGAGCGTCGTGGCGGTGAAGGAGAGATCCGGCGGCCAGGAGGCGATCACCTGATCGAGAGCCTTGCTCACATTGGGATGAGGCCGAGCGTCGTCGCATCCATCACCGGAGGCGCGATACCGCGAGACTGCGCCATCTCGCCCAGGCGCTGCGCCATGCCCTGCAGCTCCTCGAGCTGCCGGGAGACCTCTCCCAGCGCGGCGCTGTGGCGATCCCTCTCTTCCATGTGAAGCTTCTGATGCTGGGCATGATGCGCCTCCTGCCCGGCATGGAAAGCCTCCTTCTCCTGATGAAACGCCTGCGTCCGCCTCAACCCCTCAATCAACGCGTGCAGCGACTTCTTTCATGGAGTGGGTAGGGGAACCCCGTGATACTCTCTCTCTTGCCCAGATCTGGCTGAGGCCGCCCAATGTCCTCTCTCCTCATGTTGCCCGTCGAGGATGATCCGTTCAATTTCGCCCGGTACGCGGACCCGTACCCGAATTACCGGCGCGTGCGCGAGACCACGCCGGTCTACTGGAGCCAGTTGCTCGGCGGTTGGGTGCTGACGCGCCACGCGGATGTCAAAGCGGCCCTGGTGGACAAGCGGCTTTCGGCAGCCCGGACCCGCGACGCGCAGGCGGCGCAGCTCTCCGAGGATCTGCGCCGCCAGCTCGCTCCGGTGGATGAGCTCCTGGGGCGTTGGGCCCTGTTTCAGGACAACCCAAACCACCGGCGGATCCGCCAGGCCCTGACCGGCGCCTTCACCTCCAGCCTGCTGGAGCAGATGCGGCAGCGGGTCCGGAGCGGTTCGACATCCGGCGCCATCCCAACCCCCACCTCAGCTTTGGCTACGGCCCACACTTCTGCATCGGCGCGGCGCTGGCCCGGATGGAGGGCCAGATCGCCTTCAGCACACTTCTGCGCCGTCTCAGCGATCTCCGTCTGGCGAGCGAGACGCCCCAGTGGCGGCCAGCTTTTGGTGTGCGCTCTCTGGAGACGCTGCCGGTGACCTTTTCCAAGGTGGGGCCGGCTGGCGAATGACGCAGGCCGGGGCTTCCTGAGAACCCTCGATCTGTCACTGAAAGTGCCACTGAAGGCTCGGCAGGCCCGCGGCAGACGACGCTTGGAAGAGGTGCCACCCAACTCGGCAGGAGCGACGAAGGCTACTCTCGGGAATAGACGGGGCGCCGGAGCCCTCCGCCGCTCGGACCCGGCCCTCGCCGCCAAGGTTCATATCGCCAGCGCTGCTGGCGTTGGGCGGAGGTATATGCCTCCAGAATGTTCCGGGTTGAGGATTGTGTTTTCCGCGGAAGGCAGTTAGAGTTCCCTTTTGTTGGTATGGGGCTCGACGCTTTGCGTCGCTTGAGGAGGCGGAGTCGGGTTCTGCCTTGACGGGCCTTGGGATCGTAGCCATCATGAAGGGATGGGAGCGATGAAACACATCACCGCTGACGTGCCAGAAGATCTCCTGAGGGAGGCGATGGCTGTGACCAACGAAGGAGTCTCCGAGACCCTGATCGCGGGCTTGGAGCTTGTGCGCAGGACCCGCGCGTACCAAAAGGCCACGGCTCTCCGAGGAAAGCTCGACCTCGACATCGACCTGGGAGTATCGCGTGAGCGCGAGCGAGCTCATCGTTGACTCTTCCTCCTGGATCGACTTCTTTCATGGAGTGGAGTTACCGGGCCTCGAGGCGGCGCTCGAGCGGGAAAGGGTCGTCCTGCCGCCAATCGTCGTTTCCGAATTGGTCAGCGGAGCCAGGGCTCCTCGCGATCTGGCCTTGATTACGGATCTTCTGGTCGATCTCCCCGTCCACCAAACTCCGCTGGAGCACTGGATTCGCGTGGGCGAGCTCCGAAGGTTCCTCCAAGGCCGGGGGTTGACAGTGTCGACACCGGACGCGCACGTGGCCCAATGCGCCCTTGATCGCGGAGCTTGGCTGCTCTCCGGAGACGGAGTCTTCCCCTTGATCGCGGAGCTTGTTCCCCTGCAATTTCTTGCCCGATAGGCACATCGACCCGTTCGACGACGCGACCCGCGAGGGTCGCCCTTGCGAAAGGAAGGCAACCATGAAGAATCCAATCGGCTGGTTTGAGATCTATGTGCAGGACATGAATCGCGCCAAGGCGTTTTACGAGTCTGTGTTCGGCGTTCAGCTCACCAAGTTGGAGAGCCCCGAGGTCGAGATGTGGGGGTTCCCGATGGTGCAAAACAGCACGGGGGCCTCCGGGGCTCTGGTCAGGATGCCCGGCTTTCCTCCCGGCGGGAGCAGCAGCAATAGCGTGCTGGTCTATTTCATGTGCGACGACTGCGCGGTGGAGGCGGACAAGGCGGTCCAGGCGGGAGGGCGATTGCAGAAGGCCAAGATGTCGATCGGCCAGTACGGCCACATCGCGCTGGTCGTCGACACGGAAGGCAATATGATCGGCCTTCATTCCATGCGGTAGAACTGCTGCCTGCATGGGCAAGCAACTGACGATCCGTGGCGTTTCTGATGAGGTCGGCCAGCGACTAGAGAGTTTGAGCCGCGCACGAGGCCAAAGCCTCAATGCAACCGTGCTTGGGATCCTTGAAGCTGCGGTGGGAGTGGACGAGCGGCGACGGAGACTGGCCCGCTATGCGACCTGGACTCAGGAAGATCTGGAGGAGCTCAACGAAGCTCTCGTCGCTCAGCGGAGCATCGATGACCCGCTCTGGCGCTGAGGCGGCTTTCGATTGGTCCTCTATACTTCCGCCTACTCTCACTTCCGGACGAGCCGGTGGGCTCGCTCACCTCCCCGCCACGGCGCGCGCGATCTCGCGGCCGAAGCGCAGCAGGTCTTCATCGCCCTGCCAGCGGCCGGTGAGCTGGAGGCCCATCGGCAGGCCGTCGGCGTTGCGGCCGGCTGGAACTCCGAGGGTGGGCAGGCCGGCGTGGGTCCAGGGCAGGTTCATGACCGGATCGCCAGTGCCGGTGAGGCGGCGCGGCGCCGGGCCGGGTGCGGACGGCGAGAGCCAGATGTCGATGAGATGCTTGTCCATCAGCTCGGTCAGCTCGTCGCACAGCGCTTTGCAGCCGGCGCGGTCGTGCTTCGTCTGTTGGGGCGGAATCTCCCGCCCGCGCTCGATCAGCTCGACCGTCTGCGGCGCGTAGAGGTCGGGGAAGCGCCGGAACCAATCCGCATGGACCTGCGACGCCTCGGCCGCCATCAGGCGGTAGTGCCGCGCCATGATCCGGCTGAAATCCGCCATCGCCGGCACCGGCTTCACCTCGTACTGCGCGCTCAACCGGTCACAGGTCGCGCGAAAATGGGCCAGACCTTCCTCGGAGGCATGAGAGAGGTAGGGGCCTTCGGGGATCCCTAACACCGGCAGGCGGAAATAGCCGGCGCGGCCGAGCTTGTCATCCTTCAGATCCTTCAGCAGCGCCGTCGCGAGAGCGATCGCACCCGCCACGTCGACGGTGAGGAAGCCGACATGGTCGAGCGAGGGAGCCAGGTGGATCAATCCCTCGGCCGGGATCCGTCCAAAGCTGGGCTTGAAGCCGACCACGCCGCAAAAGGCGGCCGGCCGGATGATCGATCCGATGGTCTGTGTGCCGAGCGCCGCCTGGCAGAGGCCGGCCGCCACCGCGGCAGCCGAGCCGCTGCTGGAGCCGCCGGGCGTGTGCTGCGGGCTGTGCGGATTGCGGGTCGGGCCGGCCGCGTAGTAGGAGAACTCGGTGGTGACGGTCTTGCCGACGACCAGCGCTCCTTCGGCGCGGAGCCGGGTGACGGCCGCCGCCTGGGGACCGGCCAGCTCTTCCGGCGGCAGGCGGCTGCCGGCCCGGGTGGGGAGCCCGTCGACGTGGAACACGTCCTTGACGCCGAGAGGAATCCCGAACAGCGGGCTGCGGGACCGCGGATCCGGATGTGCGGCCAGCGCCTCATCCGCCTCCCGGTGCAGGCGTGCGAAGCGGTCTTCCTCCGGCAGGAACGCCTTGAGCGCCGGCTCGCGCTGCGCAAAGCGCTCCTCCAGTTGCTCCAGAGACTTGTGCAGCTCGAACGGAGCAGGCTTCATCCGCGGTCCTCCTTGGCCGGAGAGGGAATCGTTGCACGAATTATATCTCCGAAAGGCGTGCGCAAACCCCGCGGCCGGACGCGGTCGAATATCATGCGGGCGTCGTGGACGCCGCCCAGGTCATTCCAAGCCCCCGCCGCTGGCGAGGAAGCCATCGCGAGAAGCCGTTCCGCTTCTTGCTCGACAGCCGGCTTTTCCACCTCTTTTGCGATCCGGAGCAGACGGCCGCCCTCGACAGCTTCCGTGCCTCGCTGGAACGCCTGGGCCTCCTGGAGGAGGGCCTTCTCCCGGATCTGGAGCTGACGCCGATGGCGATCCTGGACGTGCTCGGGGTCGAGTCGCCGCAGTTCCCCGCCCTGACTCTGCCCAAGAGCATGGCGACGCTCGAGGCCGTCGAGGTCGGCATCCTGCTCATGGAGCAGATCAAGAAGGAGTTCGCCAAGGCTCCGGAGCTCGAGCCGTCGCTGCTCAAGCGGCGCGTCGAGGAGCTCCGGGAGAAAGTATCCCCGGCGGCTCACGAGCTGTTCGACTCGTGTCTGACCCGCTTCGTCTCCCGCGAGAAGTTCGACGAGGAGATCCAGAACCAGCTCACCTTCGACGCCCTCTTCACCTTCCGCTTCTCGGTGGAATACAGGGAGCGGATGACCTTCCTCTTCAACTCCTTCCTGCTGAACAACGAGACGAAGGTCTCCGGCCTGACCAGGATGCGCCTCCTCCGGGTCTTCTGGGACAGATCTCTGGAGCGGATCCTCAAGAAGAATCCCTGGTCGCGCGCGGAGATCCTGGCGGTGGATCAGGAGATCAAGCCCAGGACGCACAAGGATTTCCTGGGCTGGGAGATGGTCCACTACGCCGTCATGGGGTACGCGCGGAAGCGGGTCCATCCGGTGATCGCGTTCGCTCCGGAGCCCGAGGAGAAGCTCAGGGTCCGATGCAAGGCCCACAAGACGGCACTGCGCGCCTTTCTGGACGAGATCGGCCCGGAGGTGCTCCGCGACGAGTTGCAGCATGTGCTCAGGGCCTGGACGCCGGGCTGGCTGGTGCCGTGCCGGGTAGACGGAACGTTCGAGACGCCGTTCACGACCGAAGATGTGCCGCTCTGGACGGGGCCTTATCCATGGCCCTCCCTCTCGCAAGCTGGAGAGGGGACGGTATAATCGCCGAACACGTGGAGGCAATCCGATGGCGACCGCCGAGACGACACCCAAAGAGCTGATGATCGAGACGATCCAGGAGCTGCCCGACGACAGCTCGTATGAAGAGATCCTGCGCGAGCTGGCCTTCGCGAGGATGGTCGAGCGCGGCTTGGCGGATTCCGCGGCGGGACGCACGATTAGTCACGAGGAGATGGGCCGGCGGATCGCTGCATGGGCGAAGTGAAATGGACGAGCGAGGCCGAGGGATGGCTCCGCGAAATCCACGACTACATCGCCAGGGACAATCCCGCCGCCGCCTTCCGGACGGTTCAGGGGATCTACAAGAAGGCTGAGGTTCTGGAGGAGTATCCGGAGATCGGGTACGTCTATCGAAAGCAAGGACCTCAGACGGTCAGGATCCTACTCTACGGCCACTATCGAATCGCCTACGTCATCAAGTCGGCGACGGAGATCGATATCCTGGGTGTCTTCCATGGCGCTCTCGATATCGACCGTTACCTCGCCTGAGAGACTGGTCTGAGCAGCGCCTTTTTGCTTCGTCAGAAGGCTCGGGCGACTTGACCAGCGCCACTCTGTTGGATCAGGAGGACCGACCGGCTTGAGCGGCGCCATTCCGCTCTGCGGAGGGCTCGGACGGCTTGGCCAGCGCTATTCTGGTTCGGCAAGCGGCTCGGGCGGTTTGGCGAGGCCGATTCTGGATCGGCAGAGAGCGCTTTCGCTTTGGCCGGCGTCATTCCGGTTTGTCAGAAGCATCAGGCGGCTGGGCCGGCGCCATTCCGCCTTGCCCCGGCCGACTCCGTGTTGCCAGAAGCTTCCTCCGGCTTGAGCAGATTGATTCTGGCGCGTCACAGGGCTCTGCCAGCTCGGCGGGGCCGATTCTGCCTTGGAATGGGCGCGGGCAGAGGATCTGAAGCCCATTCCAAGACATCCGGAAGCTTGGGCGAGGCGGAGTGGGCTTCTTCAAGAGAGAATCCAGCGGGTAGGCCCAACCTCGCCCTCTACCAACCCGTGCGCCACTTCAACCATCTGCCGGAGGTGCATTCCAGCGTGGAATTGGGGAGTACGGAGCCCCACGACGGCCTCTGCGCTAGGATCGTAGGCTCATCATGCGCCGCTTCGTCCTTCTGATCCCTCTTCTCCTGGCCGCCGGCTGTGCTGGAGCCCCGCACAGACCTGCTTCCGAATCTCCGAGGGTGTCCAATCCCGATGTCGACATCCAGGCTCTGCTTCTGCTCGAGGTCGATCGCCAGCAGTATGAGCCGCTGACGGTGCAGAAGGCGCTCGAAGGCGGGCCGCCGCTCCGCGAGGCGCTCGCCGTGGCGCTCGGGCGGATCGCGGACCGGCAGGGGCGCTCGCCACTGGTCGGATTGCTGCTCGACGATGTGCCGGCGGTGCGCCGTGCGGCGGCGTTCGGGTTGGGCCAGCTCGGCGATCCGGACGCGAAGGAGCCGCTGCTTCAGGCGGCGCGCGATGCGGACCGCGAGACGGGGGTGCTGGCGGTCGAGGCGCTCGGGCGGCTCAAGGTGCCGGTGGTCGAGGTGGCGGAGGCTCTGTTGCCCATGCCGGAGGAGGAACGGTGGGCGCGCCTGTTGCCCAATCTGTTCCGGTTCCATGAGGAGCGGCTGGTGACTCTCGCCGAGCGCGGCTTGGCGGTGCCGGATCCCGAGCTGCATGCCCGCGCCGCGTTCGCTTTGGCCCGCGAGCCGTTTCCCGCCGCTTTGCCGCTGCTGCGCAAGCTCGCGTCCGATCCCGATCCGCGGGTGCGTGCCTGGGCGGCTCGCGCTCTCGGGCTGGTGGGCGGGGGTGAGGATCTGGCAGTCCTGCGAGGGCTTCTGGACGATCCGGCGGCCGGCCCGGTGGTGGAGGCGCTGCGATCGGCGAAGCGGCTGATCGACGGTGGAAAGGCGAAAGCTCCGGCGGATTGGATTGCACGGCTCACCGCTTTGGTGTCGGACGCGCGGCCGGGAGCACGCGTCACGGCGCTCGAAACCGTGGGCGCCTGGCAATTAGATACGCCGGAGACGAAGGAGCTGGGGGATGCCGTCGCCGCGCGGGCCGCGGAAGCTCGTGGACGCGAGAGCGGTGTGGCGCTGGTCGCTCTCGCCGCCGGCCGCCATCCCCGGGCGGGTGCGCTGCTCCAGGCGGCGGTCGCGTCACCCGACGCCGACGTGCGCGCCCATGCCGCGGAGGCGGCGGGAATCCTCCAGGCGACGGACGCTCTGGTGCGGCTGAGCGCCGATCCGGCGCCGGGGGTCAAGGGGGCTGCCGCGGCGGCCCGTCTGGTCCTGGCCGAGACGGCGGCGGACAAGGGGATGTCGGTGGCGTTGCAGCTTCTGGCGGACCCGGACGAAGGGGTGCGCGCGAACGTGTTCGACTGGCTCGGCACCCATCCGGTGGTCGGCGGCGAGAAGCTCACCGGACCCTACGGCGAAGCCTTGGCGGGCAGCAACGACGAAGTGGCCCAGGCGGCTCTGGGCGCTCTCGCGGCGCGGGGCAAGGCGGTGCCGGCGGAGACCGCGGGCGTCGTCTCCCTGCTCGGCAAGGCCGTGGAGTCCCGCAGCTACGTGCTGCGCCGCGACGCCGGCGCGCGGCTCGCCGGGCTCGGCAAGCCGGTGGCGCCGCGGACGCCGCAGGAGACCGGCCGCACGCTCGACGACTATCGCGACATCGTGCAGCGCACCCGCCGGCCGCGCACCGTCGAGGTGAAAACCGCGCGCGGCACGCTGCGCATCCGTCTCGACTGCCCGCAGGCGCCGCTCACCTGCCTCAACTTTTTGCAGCTCGCCGGGCAGGGCTTCTTCAACGGTCTCACGTTCCACCGGGTGGTGCCCAACTTCGTGATCCAAGGCGGCGATCCGCGCGGCGACGGCTTCGGCGGCCCGGGCTACGACATCCGCGACGAGATCAACCGTCTGCGCTACACCCGCGGCACGGTCGGCATGGCGCTCTCCGGCCCGGACACCGGCGGCAGCCAGTTTTTCATCGCCCTGGCGGAGCAGCCGCACCTCGACGGCGGCTATACCGCGTTCGGGCGGGTGGTGGCGGGCGAGGAGATCCTGGACGCGCTGGAAGGTGGAGATCGCATCGAGTCGGTGTCGGAGACACCGGAGACGCAGAGTCCCCCATAATCAGACAACCGGATTGCGGTAGACTCTCGCGCCATGAATTCCTTGCGTCTGCCCAGCCTGCTCTTGCTCGTCGGCCTCGTCTCCGTCTCCGCCCGTGCGGCCGAGCCGCCGTCCGTCAAGCCCGCCGAGCCGGCGGTGCTGGTCGGAGCGGTGACCCGCGAACAGATCGAAGCCGCCGATCCCGAATGGGTGCGCGCCGAGGTGTCGGCGGCACCCGATGCCGCGGCGGCGCAGGCGCTGGCGGCGGTCGATCCGGGCGCCGAGGTGACCATCTTCCTCGGCGTCTGGTGCAGCGACAGCCGGCGCGAGGTGCCGCGTCTGTGGAAGGCGCTCGACGCGGCCGGCGGGATGGTGCCGTTCCAGATCCGCTACATCGCCGTCGACCGGCTGAAGAAAGAGCCGGCGGCGGACATCGCCGGCAGCGGCATCCACCTCGTCCCCACGCTCATCGTCGTGCGCGACGGCCACGAGCTCGGCCGCATCGTCGAGCAGTCTCCGCACGGGGTAGAAAAGGATCTTCTCGCCCTTCTCACCGGTCAGGCCCACGGCGTGGTCTCCAGCAGCGATTCCGCCAGTCATTCGGAGTGAGCGCCGGCCATGCTTCCCAGTCTCGCCTGGACACTCCAACTCGTCGCCCTTGCCATCGTCGGCAGCTCTCTCCTGATCGGCTTGGTCTACGACCAGATCCGTCTGGAGCTGGCCGTCGCCGCGGCCGGCGCCGCGCTCTTCCTGCTCGGGCGCTGGCTGCAGAGCCGCGCCGGGCGTTGACCTCGCCGCGCCCGTTTGGACGCGTCGTGCAACCTTGGCCGCTACCTTGCGTATCCAATCGATGACACAGGGAGCGGAGCCGCCCACCGACGAAGAGCTTGTCGCGGCGGTCCTCGAGGGAGACCGGGATCGCTTCGGCGTTCTGGTGGATCGCTACCAGGGGCGGTTGGTGAGCTACCTCTTCCGGTTGTTGCGTAACGTGGACGACGCCCACGACCTGGCCCAGGAGGTCCTGGTCAAGGTCTACCAGGTCCTGGACCGGTTCGACGCGCAGTTCAAGTTCTCGACCTGGCTGTTCCGGGTCGCGCAGAACGCCGCGATCGACCAGATCCGCAGACGGAGACTGAAGCTGGTCTCCATGCGCCAGGACGACGACGAAGGGGACGGACGCGACTGGGATCTGCCGTCGCCGGAGCGTGGGCCGTATGGAGAGATGCGGAATCGGGAGAGAGGGGATGCGATCCAGGAAGCGATCGACGCGCTTCCCTGGGAGTACCGGGAGCTGATCCTGCTGCGCCACTTCGGCGAGCTTCCGTATGAAGAGATCGCACACCTCAAACAGATGCCTCTGGGAACGGTGAAGAACAAGCTGTTCCGCGGCCGGCAGATGCTGAAGGAAAAGTTGCAGGAATTTCTTGAAGATTGAGCCGCGAGGGCGAAGGACATGACAAGGCCAGATCACAGCACCTACCGTGAATGGTTGAACCTGGACGCCGACGGCGCCCTGCCGCCGGAATCGCGGGGCCTGCTCGACGAGCACCTCGCCGGCTGCGCGGAGTGCCGCGCCGAGCGCGCCGGGCTCGCCGCTCTCGCGGACATCCTGCACCGGGCGAGCCCGCCGGTGCGGCCGGACTTCACGCAGCAGGTCATGGCCTCCCTCCCCTCGGCGGGGTGGGAGAGCCGCAGCCCGCGCACCTGGGCGTTTCCCGCCGCGGTGTTCGTGCTGCTCGCCGGTGTCGCGGCGTTCGCGATGGGCGGCCGCGGTCCCCACTCGTCGCTGCTCTCGGCGCTGGCCGCGGTCGCCGGCATGTTCCGCGCCTCGGCGGTCGCCGGCGCCGGCCTGATCGCCGCGAGCTGGAAGGGCCTGGGCATGGCGTTCGCCGCGACCCTCTCCTCGCCGGTGAGCCTCGGCGCCTTCGGGGTCTTCGTGCTCTGCGTCAATCTGGCGCTCATCTCCCTGCTGCGCCGCCGGCGTTCGGGCGCCGCCGAGGAAGTAGGGCGGGAGAGGGGCCGGCGATGAACGCGGCCGATGCCGCCGATGCCGTAGCTCTTTCTTCCGCTGGCTGATCGCGCTAGATTCCGCAGGTGAGCTTCTTTCTTCTGGGCCTGCTTCTGGCCTCGGCGCCGGCCCAGCCCCCTGCGCGCGTCCCAATGGATACGGTGGCCTTGCGGCTGGAGAAGGGGAGCCTCGCGCGGCATCAGCTCGTCGCCGTGGGCCGCGATCTCATCGTCGACGGCGAGGCCTACGGCGACGCCGCCGCGGTCAACGGCTCGGTCGAGATCTCCGGCCGCGTCACCGGCGACGTGGTGGTGCTGGGCGGCGACGTGCGCCTGCTGCCCACCGCCCGCATCGGCGGCGACGTCTCCGCTCTCGGCGGGGTGATCCGGGCGGCGCCCGGCGCTCACGTCGAAGGGCGCATGGTCTCCTATCCGACCGCCTCGTCGGCCTGGATCACCCTGATCGAGGGACCGAGCCTCGGTCTCGGCTTCGCCTCGCGGCTGGTGCTGGGCGCCAAGCTCGCCCTGCTCGCCGCCTGGGCCGCTCTTCTCCTCCTGCTGTTCGCCGCCAGCGGACGGCAGGTCCTGAGCACCGCCGACGGCGTCCGCCGGGAGCCGTTCCGCAGCTTCGTCATCGGACTGACCGGCGTCCTGGCGCTGGTGTTGACCGGTCTTTTCTTCAGTGTCTTCACCGGCGGCTTCGTCGGCGTGCCGCTGCTCGTCCTCGTCGTGCTCCTCGCGATGATCCTCAAGCTGTGGGGCATGGTGGCGGTTTTCTATGCGCTGGGCGAGTGGCTGGCGCGGCGCGTGTTCCGCCGCCGGCCGCGGCCGCTCAACGCCGCGACCCTCGGTCTCCTGGTGATGGGGACGGTCAAGTTTCTGCCCTGGATCGGCGTCTGGGCCTGGACGGCCGCCACATTGATCGGAATCGGTGCTTCGCTCGCCACAAAATTCGGCCGCCGGGAGCCCTGGTTCGAGCTCGCTTGACCCCCGCACCCCGATCTCTTACGCTCAGCTTCGCCGGGCCTTCGACGGCGCGCGGGAGAGGTTTCTATGCATGAAATTCGATTGATTGGCGTCGTCGGCGCCGGCACCATGGGCCACGGCATCGCCCAGGTGGCCGCGCAGAGCGATTACGATGTCGTCCTGGTGGATACCGCGCCGCAGGCGTTGGAGCGCGGCGTGGCGCAGATCGGCAAGAGTCTCGACAAGCTGGTGGCGAAGGGGAAGCTGACCGCGGAGCAGCGCCAACAGACCCTGGAGCGGCTGCGCCCCGAAACCGGCCTGGCGGCTCTCGAAGCCGCCGACCTGGTCGTCGAGGCGGTGGTGGAGAAGCTGGAGGTCAAGCGGGCGGTCCTCGCCGACCTCGACAAGATCTGCCGGCCGCACACCATCCTCGCCACCAACACCAGCTCCATCTCGATCACCAAGCTCGCCGCCGCCACGGCGCGGCCGGAGAAGGTGATCGGCATGCACTTCATGAATCCGGTGCCGCTGATGCAGCTCATTGAGGTCATCCGCGGCCTGGCCACCAGCCAGGAGACCTACGACGCGGTCGAGTCGGCGTCGCGCGCCATGGGCAAGACGCCGGTCGAGGTGCACGACGCGCCCGGCTTCGTCTCCAACCGCGTGCTGATGCCGATGATCAACGAGGCGGTCTACTGCCTGTATGAGGGGGTCGGGAAGGCGGAGGCCATCGACGAGGTTATGAAGATGGGGATGAACCACCCCATGGGGCCGTTGGCCCTCGCCGACCTCATCGGTCTCGACGTCTGCCTCGACATCCTGCGCGTGCTGCACGAGGGATTCGGGGATCCCAAATACCGCCCCTGCCCCTTGCTGGTCAAGATGGTCGATGCCGGCCGTCTCGGCCGCAAGAGCGGCCAGGGGTTTTATGAATACGGCCGCGGCTGAGCCTATTCGGAGCTCCGGCGGAGGTGAGGATGTACTGCCAAGTCTGTGGCGCCCCGAACCGGGATGACCACGAGTTCTGCGTCCGCTGCCACCAGAAGCTCCTGGTGCTGTCGGGTGCCCTGCGCGAGGATGAGGAGGGCTACGACGAGAACGCCGAAGAGAGCTTCTCGTTCGACGAGCATCTGCTCGAGCGCATCTCCATCCTCGAAGAGGCGGTGAAGCGCACGGCGGAGACCGTCCGCCAGGTGCTGGGCGCCCTCCACAAGCAGGAAAAGAACATCCTCATCAACCAGACCGGTCTCTCGGCGATGCGCGAGCTGATGGAGCAGAAGCGCCTCATCGGCTGGGAAGAGTGGAGCGATCTGTGGGAGTCCAAGATGGACTACCAGCTCCTCGCCCTGGAGAAGCGCGAGCGGTTCCTGTCGATCAAGGAACGCATCGCCGCCCTCCACCACGGCGACAAGCGCAAGCTCTTCCTGCAGCATCTGGAAGACGCGGAGTACGCCCTCTTCGCCTTCGACATCGAGCGCGCCGTCGCCGCGCTCGAAGCCGCCTACAAGCTCGACCGCGACAACTACGAGCTCGCCTACTTCCTCGGCGAGACCCATTTCAACGAGGCGAACACCGAGCAGGCCCTGGCTTACTTCTCGCGCGTCCTCGACGTCAAGCCGGAGCACTACGAAGGGCTCGTCTACAGCGGCGTCATCTACTACGAGCGGGGCGACCACACGCGCGCCGAGGAGTATCTGAAGCGCGCGGTGGCGATCTATCCGGACAGCTTCCTGCCGCACTTCAGCCTCGGCGCCGTCTACGCCGGCCAGGGGAACCTGGCGCGCGCGGTGCTGTTCCTGGAGCGCGCCGTCGAGCTCGACACCGTATCGCAGGCGCTCTATCTGCTGGGGAGCTGCTACTACGAGATGGGCAAGCTCTCGGCGGCGATCCAGGCGCTCCAGGAGTCGGTGCGCCACGATCCGGCGTTCGAAGAGGCGTATCACCTTCTCGGTCTCGCCTACCTCGACCGCCACTGGACGCGCAAGGCGCTCGACGCCTTCCGCCAGGCGCAGCGGCTGAACCCGAAGAAGCTGCAATACCAGGACCTCGTGCGCTACCTCTCCGGCGTCTCCGGCTCGCCGCTCCCCGGCGTCGACGGCGAGGCCGAGGCCTGGTTCAAGAAGGCGGAGGGGTTCCTCGCCCGCGACAACCTGAAGCAGGCGCTCTCCGCCTACCGCCGCGCTCTCGCTTTAGCGCCGGAGAATCCGACCCTGCTGATGTCCTACGCGCTCCTCTGCCTGCACTTGAACCGCAGCCAGGAGATCGAGGCGGTCACCCGCAAGGTGCTGGACCTGAATCCCGGCGAGATGCTCAAGGCGACCGCCTACGCGGCGCTCATCGAGGCGCTGCGCAGCCAGGGGAAGTTCCGCGAAGGCAACCGCATCGGCCTACGCCTGCTGGACGAGGGGAGCTCCAACTTCAGCAAGTCGATCGCCTACTACGAGATGGCCTACAACCTGGCGGAGGCGGAAGAGGACCTGGACGAGGCGCTCGACTTTGCCCGCCGCTCCGTCGAGCTGTCGCCGGACGAGATCAAGCAGTTCCCGCTCGCCGCCCTCGGCTGGGTGCACTACAAAAGGAAGGAGTTCGACCGCGCGGTGGACTTCCTCTCCAAGTCGAGCGAGCTGGGGCCCTCTCCCACCACCCTGACGCATCTGGGCATGGCCCTCCTCGCCTCCGGCGAGGAAGACCGCGCGCGCAGCATCCTGGCCCACGCCCGGGCGATCGGCGGCCGCGGCGAAGCGCTCCAGGAAAAGATGATGGAGTGCATGAAGGACTCGACGCGCCTCATTGAGCGCGCGCGGAAGATCCCGAAGAAGTAGAGAGGCTTATGACCGATCCGCCGGATCTACCCGATCTCCCGGACCTGCTCGCCGCGCGCCGGGTCCTGCACGGCGTGGTGGTCCGCACGCCGGTGCTGCGCTCCGAGGCGCTCGACGAGATGGCCGGCGCGCGGCTCTTCTTCAAGGCGGAAGGGTTGCAGCTCACCGGCTCGTTCAAGGTGCGGGGCGCCTACAACCGCATCCATTCGCTCTCTCCGGACGAGGTGGCGCCTGGCCTGATCACGGTCAGCGCCGGCAACGCCGCCCTGGGAGCCGCCTGGGCCGCCCGGGCCACCGGGGCGTGCCTGGTGGTGGTGATGCCGGAGACCGCGGTGCCGGAGAAGCTCGCCGCCGTCGCCGCGCTCGGCGCGCGGATCGAAAAAGACGGCGTGACCAATGCCACGCAGGCGTTCGAGCGGCTCGCCCGGCTGCGCGAGGAGCACGGCTACACGCTCGTGCACCCGTTCGACGATCCCTACGTCATCGCGGGCGCCGGCACCGCCACCTGGGAGCTGCTGGAGGATTGTCCGGACCTCGACGACCTGGCGGTCCCCGCCTCCGGCGGCGGCCTCCTCGGCGGCGCGCTCCTGGCGGCGCGCGGCCTGGCCCCGCGGGCAAGGGTCTACGGCATCCAGCCGGAAGGCGCCGACGGGATCGTCCGCTCGCTCGCCGCCGGCACCCCCACCCCGCCCGAGAGGGTGCAGACCGTCGCCGACGGTCTCACCGCCCCCAAGCCGGGAGTCCGCAATTTCGAGCTGATCCGGCGCCATGCCGCGGGCGTCTTCACCGTCCCGGACAGCGCGATCCTCGCCGCCCTAGGACTGATCGCGCGGCATCTCAAGGTGGTCGTCGAGGCCGCCGGAGCCGCCGCCCTGGCCGGCGTCCTGTCCAGCACCGGGAGCGGCGGCCGGTTCCACGGCCGCCGGGTAGGCGTCCTGCTGAGCGGCAGCAACACCGGCATGGAGCGGGTGCGCGAGGCGCTCGCGGGCTGAGCGGTGCCGCCGCGACAGGGCCAGCTTGCGGCGGGTGGCGAAGAGATCGAGCTGGGCCAGACCCGCGTCGCACGCGTAGCCCCTCGCTCTGAAGTTCTCCATCGCGAGCTCCAGAAGCTCGGAGGCGAGCTGCACGTCGTCTCCGAGCTCGCGGGTGATCAGCCCCTCGATCCAGATTCGACGGTTGGTGGTCAATGTGTCAGGCCATCTCGCATAGAGGTCCGCTGTGGCTGCCACGATCTGAGCAGCCTCGGGCGCGCTTCCGGCCTTGACCAGTGCATCGGCCAGATTGTGGCGTGCCGCCAGCGCCAGTCTCGGATTGGTGATCCATGTCGAAGCGCTGCGCAGGATCGTTGCCGCTTCGAGCCAGTTGCCCTTGACGATGTGGATGTTCGCCCGGCTGATGACGACTCGCGCGAAGCAATCCACCTTTCCCAGCGCCGCGAAGGTCTTCTCGGCGCGATCCAGCAAGGTGAGCGCAGCATCGAACTGCAAGATCTCGCGGCGCAGAGAAGACTCCATGAGATCGATGTTCGCCGTGAGGTCCGGATCGGTACCGCCACTCTTCTGTATGTAACGGGCCATCGAAAAAGCTTTGCGAGCTGCCGGGAAATCTCCGTGCACCCGGAGAGTGTTGCCCTCGACAGCGAGCGAATAAGCCTGCAGGTCGCTCAATGCTTCAGCGCCGCCACAGGTCTTCGGCTCGATGTGTTGGATCACGGCACGCGCGAGGCGAACCAGCTCCCATGCCTTGGCTGGAGCGCAAAAGATCTCCCGCTCGCTGCAGTCCAGAGCGTGCGTCGCCAGAGAGTAGCTGTGGAACCGGGGCTCCGACCGGATCGCTCGGGCTCGCAGGGAACGCGGCAGGGTCAGGAGCTCTGCCACATGATCCGTCGCGGTTTCGTTCTCCGCTCGGATGCGCTCAAGGTGTTCGAACGCGAGCTCGGATGAGCGGCGAAAGGCGCCCTCATAGTCCGGCAGGAGCTCTTTTCTGGAGCATTGTTTCACGGCGAGAGGAACCGGGAGGACCCAGGCCACCTGGACAGTGGCCCGGGTCCTTGAGGGCTGCAACCTGATCAGCTTGCGGAACGCCCCAGCACCTGGCTGGCCCGCACGAGCTCGGTGATCTGAGCGATGAGGGAGAGGCTCACCGTCTCCTTTTGCGCTGCTTTGTACACCATGGTCAACGCGGCCAGAGCTTCCGGCTGAATATTGCGGGCCTCGAACAGTTGCACGAGGTGCGAGGCGGTCTCCAGGACCTTGGCCGCCTCGCCGCGAGCGGCGAAGACCGCCACCAGGTCGAGAGCCGCAATGGCTGCATCGAGGCCATAGCCGGACGTCGTGAGCCGGTCGATCGCCTGCCCCAGAAGGCCCTCGGCGAGTGCCAGATCCTCGCCAAGCTCTCGCGCGATGATCCCTTCCACCCAGAGCCGGCGGCTGGTGGTGAGCGGATCCGAGAATTGCAGGTACAGCTCCCGGCTCTCCTCGAAGAGACGGGACGCTTCCTGAGCCCGGCCGGACTTCGCCAGGATGTCGATCAGGTTGTGGCGCACCATCAGCGCAAGGCTCGGCTCGCAGGAGAACTCGAGCGCGCCTTCCAGGGTGGAGGCCGCCTGGGCGAATTCACCCTGGACGATGTAGACGTTCGCCCGGTTGATGATCGTGCGCGCCATCTGGTTGCGGTCTTTGAGCGACTGGAAGACCTTCCCGGCGCGGTCCAGCAGATGGTGCGCGGCGCCGAACTGGCGCAGGTCGCGGCGCAAAGAGGCCTCGGCGAAGTCGAGACGGGCTCCGAGGTCGGGATCGGCGCCGCCGCGGTCCTGCACCTGCCGTGCCTCCATGAAGGTCTGGAAGGCTTCGCGCAGCTCACCGGCGACGCGGAGAGAGTTCCCCTCCAGGGCGAGGGAGTACGCCTCCAGATCGGCGAGAGCCGCCGAGCCGCCACAGGCCAGGGGATCGGCGTGCATTGCGATGCCGCGCGCCAGACGGGCGAGCTCCCGTGCCAACGCGGGATCAGAGGTGGCCGCCGCTTTCTCGCAGCGTTCCAGGGTGTACGAGGCCAAAGCGTAGGTCTGATACCGAGGGTCGACGACGACGGCCGCTTCCCGTTCGAGCAGCGGCAGAGCCAGAAGCTCGGCGAGCAGCGCCGGAGCCGCCGCCCGCTCATCGGCCGCCCGCGAGGTGCGGCTCAGGGCGGCTTGGACCAGGCTGGCAAAGGATCGGTCGTCGTCCAAAGCTTTGGACGGGTTGTCGCTGTCCGCTTCGGGGCGGTAGGAGATCGGGTGCTCTCCCTCCGCCAACATCATCTTCTTGGCGAGAGCCCGCGCGAGGGCCCCCGACCGCTTCTCCGGCAAATAACTCATAAGAATCCCTCCTGAACGTCTGGAAAACTCTCTACGATCTTACAATTACTGGCCAATCGGAAGAAGTCCCCTCGGCCCGCAACCTAACCGTTCCCCAGGGGATCGATGAAGCTGCCCGCATCGATCTGGTCCGTCGTGCTCGTCGGCGCACTCGGGGGTTTCACCCCCAAGGGATCGATGAACGAGCCCGCTTTCATGAGCACCGAGGCCACCCAGTGCCAGGCACGGTCGAGGAGACCGGCTTCATGGACAGCCTCATGGGTAGCCGTCGGGCCCGGATCCGCCGACGGCCTTGCATGCGCCAGGCCGGGGAGGACCAGGAGCACGAACAACACGAGCAACCCGAGACGCGAACGCATACGATTCATACGCTTCATCCTCTCCGAAGTTCCGCCGCCCACCATGGAAATCGGCTCCTGTACAACACCTTATACAGATAGTGGTGAGCGCCGAGGGTAAAAAGGGGTCAAGCTCGCGCAACTTTCTTGACAAACCCTTGATCCCGCCCTTAGCGTGCTACAAAGCTAGCACACTTATGACCCGTCTGCTGCGCATCGAACCCGCCGATCCGAGGCCGATCTGGCGCCAGATCGAGGAGGGCGTCCGCCATCTCATCGCCAGCGGCGCCCTCGCGGCCGGCTCGCCGATCCCCTCGGTGCGCGATCTCGCGCGGGATCTCCAGATCAACCCGGCGACGGTGTCCAAGGCGTACCAGCGGCTCACCGACGCCGGCGTCCTCGCGGTGCGCCGGGGAGATGGGACCTACGTCTCCACGGAGCCGCCGGTGCTCGCGCCCGACGAGCGACAGCGCAAGCTCCAGGAAGGAGCCCTGCGTTACGTGAGCCTAGCGGCGACGCTCGGGGTGGGTGAAGAGGAAGCGGCCGAGACCCTGGCGTCGGCCTGGCACGCGCTCCGGAATGATCGGAATGAGCTGAATGAGCGGGACGGTGACGGAGGAGAGGAATGAGCCTGATCGAAGTGACGTCGCTGACCGTCCGCTATGGAGGACGGACGGCGCTCGACGGTGTTGCGTTCACCGTTCCCGAGGGGGCCGTCTATGCTCTGCTCGGCCGCAACGGGGCCGGCAAGTCGTCGCTCGTGCGCTGCCTGCTCGGCGCGCAGCGGCCGGCCGCCGGCAGCGTCCGGCTGTTCGGCCGCGACATCTGGCGGCGGCGGGCGTCGATCCTCAGCGAGGTCGGCGTGGTGCCGGAGGAGCCCGACGCGCCGCCGGCGATGACCGTGCGCCAGATCGCTGCCTTTTGCGCCCGGCTCTATCCGCGCTGGGACGCCGCCCGCGTCGACGACCGGCTGCGCCGCTTCGGTGTCCCGACGGACGTGCCGTTCGGCCGCCTGTCGAAAGGACAGAAAGGGCAGGTCTCGCTGACCCTCGCGCTCGCTCCGCAGCCGCGCCTGGTCATCCTCGACGATCCGACCCTGGGTCTCGATCCGCTCGCCCGGCGGGCCGTCTTCGAGGAGCTGATCGTCGACCTCGCCGACCGCGGCACGACCGTCTTCCTCACCAGCCACGACCTCGCCGGGGTCGAAGGGATCGCCGACCGCGTCGGCGTCCTGCGCGACGGCCGCCTCATCGTCGACGAGGAGCTGGAGAGCCTCAAGGGACGGTTCCGCCGCATCCGCTTCCCGGCGGGCGGCGAAGAAGGTGGTCTCGGCGGTCTCGGCGGGCTCGCGGCACTGGTCCCGATGAGCGTCGCCAGGAGCGCCTGGGGCACCGAGGCGGTGGTGGCGCGCTGGGACGAGAGGACAGCGCGCGGAGCCGAGATCTCGGCCCTCACCTTGGAGGAGATCTTCTTCGCCGTGGTCGATCCGGCGGCGGGAGAACGGCCGTGAAGGGGTTTCTGGCTCTTCTGGTCCGCGAGGTGGCGGAGCGCTGGCTGCTGCTCGCCGGCGCCGTGGCGGTGGGTTTCTTCCCGCTGCTGGTGCCCTTGCTGCCCGGCGTCCCGGGCGGCTCTTCCGTCGAGACGCGCGCCGGCATCGCTCTGGCGCTCTGCCTGACCGTCAACGTGGTGCTCGCGGTGATCCTCGGCGCGTCGGTGATCGCCGGGGAGCTGGCGGAGCGTCGCCTCGGCTTCTATTTCTCCCGCCCGGTCGCCGGCTGGGCGGTCTGGGCCGGCAAGCTGGCCGGTGCGGCGGTCCTGTCGATCGGCGCGGCGCTGCTGGTCCTCCTGCCCACGCTGGTGGTCGACCACCGGATCGAGCTCAACACGCCGATGCCCTGGTGGATCGGCAGCGCCTGGATCGGTCGCGTGCCGCCATTCGCCGGTGTCCTGGTCTCCGTCTGCCTGCTGCTCCTGCTGCTCAGTCACCTGGTGAGCACCATGGTGCGTTCGCGCTCTCCCTGGCTGCTCCTCGATCTCGCGGCGGCGTTGACCGCGGCGGCTCTCTTCTGGAGCAGCCGGCAGACGCTGGCGAACGCAAGGGCCGTGGACGCTCTCGGCTGGGGGCTCGCGGCGTTCACCATCCTGCTGGCTGCCGCCGCGGCGCTCGCGAGCGCGATCCAGGTGACGTGCGGCCGGACCGACGCACGGCGGTCGCATCGCCTCCTCTCCCTGGTCTTCTGGAGCGGCCTGGGGGTCGTCACGGCCGGTTTTGCCGTCTACGCCCACTGGGTCGTGGACGTGTCGCCGGCCGACCTGCAAAGCTTCGAGGCCGTCCTCGCGGCGCCGTCCGGCCCCTGGGTCGGCCTGCGCGGACCGGCTCTGCGGCGCGGCAACTATTTCCCGTCCTTCCTCTTTGATACCACCTCCGGGCGTGCCTTCAAGATCGGCACATCTCCCGCCGACCGCTTCTGGTGGCAGCAACCGGTGTTCTCCGCCGACGGCAGCCACGCCGCCTGGCTGGAGGTGGTCGCCGGCGGCTACGAGCTGAGAGCGCTCGATCTGTCCCGGACCGGACGTCCGGTGGCGAGCACGGTTTCGTTCGCCGACTGGTCGGCCCGGCTGGCCCTGTCGCCGCGCGGCAGGCTCCTGGCCGCCGTCCAGGGCTCGGTGTTGACGGTGGACGACCTGGAGGCCCGCCGGCTGGTGGCCTCGATTCCCCTGGGCGCGACGGACGATCAGCGGTTCCAGGTGCGCTTCCTGGATGACCGGCATCTGCGCCTCTACGAAGAGGTGTCCGAGCGGTCGCCCGGCGGTGCTCCGGTCTGGCGGCTCAGCGCCTTCGATCTCGATCTCGACGCGGGCCACGGCCGTCTCATCCGCACCGGAGGCATCGAGCTGCCCGGCGGCCGGCCCTACTACTGGACGATCGGTCCCGACGGCTGGCGCCTGGTGTTGCGTTCCCAGAGCGGGCCGATCCTGCTCGCCGACCTGCGGACGGGGACTCTGGTCGCGACTCTGCCGCGCTGCGGGGTGGGGAGCCTCGCGGTCTTCCTCGCCGACGGCCGTCTGCTTCTCGACCAGCGGTCCGCGGGCGGAGCGATGCTCTGCCTGCTGGACCGCGACGGCGCCGAGCTGCGCAGGATGTCTTTCCCGGGGCTCCGGGTCGCCGTGGGCGGAGAGGTCCAGCCGGGCCGTCTCGCCATGGCCACGGCTCCCCAGGGCAGCTTGGCGGATCCCGCCGGCTGGAGCGCCTTCCTGCTCGACCTGGACACCGGGCAGAGAGTTTCGATCGGTCCCGATCTCCTGCCCACCCTCCGCGACCTGACCCCGTTCGACCGCGGCGCGGCCAGCCCGCAGAGCATAGGTCCCCGGCTTTTTCTCAAGAAGGGCGGCGAGCTCGTCCTCCTCGATCCCGCCACCGGCCATCTGCGCACGCTGCTCCACATCTATCGCGGCTGAGCACATCCTTTGCAGACAGAGGAAGATGGGCCGGGGAATGGACCAAACGGGCCTCTGCCGCGTATTGGTGGATGGAGAGGATCAAGGAGGAGAGCCATGGAACGACGAAAGACGCGAACCCCAACCCCGGAGCTCGAGACCGCCCGCCGGAAGATCGCGGTGCGGGAGATCGTCCAATCGCTCCAGGGGTGGCGGCACGGCGATCCTCTGCAGCGCCAGGCGGTGGTCTCGCTCGAACGGCGCCAGGCGCTCCGCCGCCAGCCCTGGCGCCAACCCCTGCGGCCGGCGCAGGAGCCGGTCTCGACGCTCGAAAAGATCCGCCGCTTCGAAGCCCGGCTCCGGGGGCACTAGTCCGGCGCTTTTGAATCAGGAAGATAGGCGATCGCGTCGATCTCGACCCGCAAGCCGGGATCCGGCAGGGCGGCTGCCTGGATGGTGGTGCGGGCCGGCCGGTGGTCGCCGAAGACCCGCGAGTAGACCGCGTTCATGCGCGGGAACTCGTCCATGTCGGTCAGGAACACCCCACAGCGGAGCACATGGGCGAGGCCCGAGCCGGCGGCCTCCAGGATCGCCTGCACGTTGCGCAGCACCTGCTCGGTCTGTGTCTCGATGTCCGGCCCGGCCATCTTGCCGGTCGCCGGATCGGTCGCCCCCTGGCCGGAGACGAAGACCAGGCGGTCGAAGATGATGCCGGGGGAGTAGGGTCCGGCCGGCGGCGGCAGCGTGGAGCTGGTCACGGAGCGATGGCTCGATGTCTGAGGCATGTGAGGCATGTCTCTCTCCCTTGAAAAGATTTCACTCGCGGATCGACAAGAGCGGAAAACTTTGACGTCCAGGACTCCGTATCGTAGCGTAGAGCCATACAGCGGAGCGGGAGGACGATGAGCGCAGGAGGAACCGGAAGGCGGTGGTGTCGGCAGATTCTTTGCGGGATCGCCCTTGTCCTGGCGTTCGTGCCCAGCCGTGCCGCCGCGTCGCCGGCGGGCTCGCGGGACACCGGGAGCCTGACGGCGTCGGCGACGCCGCGGGAGCTGTCGGATGCCGAGCGCGCGGCGGTCGACCTCGCGGTCGCCTACCTGCAGCAAGGACCGGCGGCCTGGTGGGATCGCCTGGCGGCCGGCGCGCCGTTGCGCCGGCTCGGCCGGGCGGAAGCGCTCGACCAGATCGCCGCGCGGGTCGGGCCGGCGGACGGCGCCACCTGGCGCCTCCTCACCCCGGGCCGCGCCGATGCACAGCGGGCGATGCTCGGCATCGAATACCCGTCGGGTCTCGACGAGACGCTCACCCTGGATCTGCGCAACGAGAACGGCTGGAAGGTCGCCGATCT
>DATARD010000171.1:0-26041 GCA_036264355.1 Thermoanaerobaculia bacterium | reverse complement strand
CGCTGGGTGCGCCGGCTCTGCTCCAGCAGCGCTTCGGGGACCACCAGCTCGTAGTCGGTGGCGCCGCCGTGCAGACGGGAGAGGAGATCGGAGATGAGCGACGCGGCCTGGCCGGCGTTGGTCCCTTCTTTCAAGCGGACGACGATCTCGTCGAGCGGCGAGGCGAGCACCGGATGATCGAATTTGCGGTCGGCGGTGGTCACCGGCACGTAGATTTCGTTCATCACCGAACCCACCTGCACGCCCTGGAAGCTGGTGCCTTCGCCGCTCGCGGCGAGGACGCCGATCACTTCCAGCCAGACGTCGTTCACCTTGAGCACCTGCCCGAGGGCCGGTCCATAGCCGAACAGATCGCGCCGCACGCCGGGACCGATGACACAGACCTGGGCATGGGTCGTCTCGTCGAGCGGATCGAGAAAGCGCCCTTCCTGGAGCGTCAGGTGCGAGAGCCCGGCGTGGCGCGCGCTGACGCCGTAGACGGCGGCGGTGGTCTTGCCGCCGGCCGAGATCACTTTATAGGGATCGATCTTGATCCGCGGCGCCGCCATCTCGACGCCCGGCACGGCTTCCGAGATCGCCGCCGCGTCGCGGGTGGAGACGCCGAGCGATTTGCGGCGGATCTCTTTCAGATCGTCGTCTTTCATCTCCTTGGCGCGCACCAGGACGTTGCGCAGACCGAGGCGTTCGATCATGCCCAGCGCCTGGCGTTCCGCGCCGGCGCCGATCGACAGCATGGCGATCACCGCGCCGACGCCGAAGATCATGCCGAGCATGGTGAGCGCCGAGCGGAGCTTGTGGGCCGCCAGGTTGTCGAGAGCGGAGTGGAAAGCCTCACCCGGTGAGATCACGGCCGCCCGGCTCCGCTGTTCCCGACCGGTGCGATGGCGGGCGTCTCCGCCTTGTCTTTCTTGCCGTCCTCCGTCCGCCGCCGCGCCGGATCGGCCATCGCCAGCACGTCGCCCGGCGCGATGCCGGTCTCCACCACCACCCGGCCGGCGCCGGACGGCCCGAGGGTGACTTCGACGGGCGCGAAGCCGGCGCCCTTCTTGCGGTACACCACCATCTTTCCCTCGTGCTCGAAGACCGCCTGGCGCGGCACCGCGAGAGCGTTGCTCCGGTCGTCGAGGTCGAGCACGGCGCGCACCCGCTGGCCCGGCTTCATGACGTTGGGATCGGTGCGGGCGAGCTTGAGGACGACGGCGAAATATTGCACCGGCGAGCCGCGGAAGCGCGGTTTGGCGAGCGAATCGACACGCCGGATCTCGGCCGGATAGGTGACGCCGGGTTGCGATTCGAGGCTGACCTCGGCCTTTTTGCCGGGCGCGAGGCCGCCGGCGTCGGCTTCGAGGACGAAGACCTCGGCCTCCATCTCGCCCAGCTCCGGGATCTCGGCGAGCGGCTGGCCGCTCCACACCGAATCGCCGACGCGCAGCGGCTCGGAGCGGTAGTCGCGCTTGAACACCAGGACGCCGTCGTGGGGAGCGCGGACGTCGAGCGAGCTCAGGGCCTTTTGCGCGACGCCCATCTTGAGCTCGGCCTTGCGCCGTTCGATCGTCAGGAGATCGAGCTCCGTGCCGTCCAGCGCCTTCTGGGCGCGTTGCGCCTTCTCGGCGTGCTCTTCCTTCTCTTGCGCCAGCTTGCTGTCGATCTCCGACTCGATGATCTCGCTGCGCGAGAAGATCTCCTTGTCCTTCTTCTGGAAACGGCCCGCGCTGTCGCGCTCGTCGTGCGCCAGCGCGGCGGTGCGGCCGAGCTTGGTGATCTCGGCGGCGCCTTCGACCTGCTGCTTGCGGATCTTGAAGCCGGCGCTCTTCTGGTCGTCACGGGCGTCGGTGAGCTGCTTGACGAGATCGCTGCTGTCGAAGCGCACCACTACGTCGCCGGCATGCACGCGGGCGCCGTCGGGGGCGAGCCAGCCGATGCGATAGGGGACGGGAGCGCCCAACGGCACGGCGAGCACCGTCGCATGCACGGCGCGCAAATTCCCCTGCGCCGGCACACGGCGCTCGAAGCGGGCGCTCTCGACGGTGAAGACCGGCACGTCGCCGCTCGGTGAAGCGCCCGGCCGCGGCAGAAAAGCGCCGAGCGCCAGGACCACGGCCAGGAGCCCCAGGGCGAGGCCGAGACGGGACAGCCGCTGGCGGCTCACCGCGCCTCCCCTTCCGCGCCATCCGCTCCAACATCGCGGCGCGCCACGCGGTCTCCGGCCGAGAGGCCGGAGCGGATCTCCACCCAGCGGGCGTTGCGCCGGCCGAGCACGGGATGCACGGCGGTGAAGCCCCAGCCGGAACGGCGGTAGACCACCGGTCCGCCGGCATGGTTGAACACCGTCTCGGCCGGCACCACCAGGGTGTGCTGCGCGCGCTCGATCTCCACCGTGCCGAAGAAGCGCATCCCCGGCCGCATGCGCTGCGGATCGGTGTGGTCGAGCGCGATGTCGAGCCCGACGACTTTGACCGGATCGTTCTGCGAGCGGGCCTGGACGGCGCCGCGCAGGCTGCGCACGGAGCCGGTGTAGATCACGTCGGGATGGGCGTCGAGGCGCAGCGTCACCCGCTGCCCGGCGGCGATGCGGCCGGCATCGGCCTCGTCCACCTGGCCGTCGCCCGCGAGCTGGCGCAGATCGGGGATCTCGATCACCTTCTCGCCGCGCCACGCGGAATCGCCCACCTTCTTCTTCTCCCGCTCGCGGCGCGGATCGGAGGCGTAGATCACCGTGCCGCCGCGCGGCGCGGTGACCGTCATGCGGCGGATCGCGTCTTCCCCTTCACGAACGCGGGCGGCGGCGCGGTCGCGCTTGTCGCGCAGCGCGCCGACCTCGGCCTCGGCTTCGGCCTGTTGCAGCTTGATGCGCTTCTCCAGATAGGTGACCTCGCGGTTGGCGAGGTCGAGATCGGCGCGCGTCTGGGCGAGCTCCTTGGAGGCGACCAGCTCGGGAGGAACGTCGACCTTGAGCGTCGCTTTGCGCTGCTTGGCCTTCGCTTCGGCGAGGCGCATCTCGTCCTCGCCGCGGCTGATCTGCTGGTTGGTCAGTCGCTTCTCCAATTCCTTCTCCGCCGAATCGCGCTCGGCCATGGTCTCCTGCAGCTTGCTTTCCAGCTCCGAGGTGTCGAAGCCGAGCACCGGCTGCCCCGGGCGCGCCACGATCCCCTCGGGAGCCATGAAGGAGATCTTGTAGTTCCACATGTCGGAGATCTGCGGCGGTCCGAGCGCCGCCGAATCGACGGCGCTCAACGTCCCCGCCACCTCGACGCCGAGCACCAGATCCTCGCGGTGCGCCTCCGCCCATTCGTCCTCGCCGGCCGCCGTGCCGCGGCCCGGGCGCCCCGCGAACGCCCACAGGCCGAACAGACCGGCGGCGAGCAGGATGCCGAGCACGGCGAGGAAACGGTTGCGCCTCACCGCAGCCGCTCCCCTTCCCGGAGCCCGCTCTCGACCACACAGTCCGCCGCGCTACAGGCTCCCAGCCGCACCTCGGCAGTGCCGCCGCGGGCGAGGCGGGCGCGCGGCGGGTTGGCGGCGAAGTCGAGGCCGGCGCGCGGAGCGAGAAGGACGTTGCGGGTGTCCTTTCCCAACACCTCGACGCGCACCGACATGCCGGGGCGCATGCGCTGCGGATCGGTGCGGTCGAGACGGATGCTCACCGGGAAGGAACGCAGCAGCGGCCGGCGCGGCGTCTCCTGGGCCACGGCGGCGACGTCCGCCACCTTGCCGTGGAAGGTCTCGCCCGGATAGGCGTCGAGGGTGCAGAGCACTTCCATCCCCGGCGTCACGCGGCCGTCGTCCACGTCCGACAGAGCGGCCTTGACGATCAGGCTCGACAGGTCGGGCAGAGTCGCCACGGTCATCCCGACGAAGGCCGTATCCCCCTCGTGCAGCTTGCGTCCCTCCCAGGGGTGATCGGCCACCAGGAAGATGCCGTCCCGCGGCGCGGTCAGCGTCAGCTCGCGGATGGCGGCCTCGGCCTGGCGGATCTCGCGGCGCGACTTCTCCAGCGCGATGCGGCGCACTTCGAGGTCCGCGGCGCTCCCCTTCACCTGCGCGGCGAGATCGTCCTCGGCCTTCGCCACCTCCACCTGGGCGCGGCGCACCGCGAGCTGGCGCTCCTGATACTCCCGTTCGGCGAGCAGATCGGAAGGAATGGCGGCGGCGATCTGCGCCTTGTCGAGGTCGGTGCGCTTCTGCTGCACCGTGAACTCCTTCTCCGCCGTGCTGGCATGCGCCTCGGCCTCGGTGCGCACCAGCTCCTTCTCGGCCTCGGAGACGGAGAGCTTCTTCTCTTCCAGCTCGGCGGTGAAGGTGGAATTGTCCAGCTCCACCAGCTTCTGTCCCTTCCTGACCGCCACGCCGTCCTGCTCCAGCCAGCGCACCTGGAGCTGCCAGGTCTGCGTGCGCGGAACCTCCAAATGCTCGGCCTGGGCGGCGGCCAGCTCACCGGTGAGCAGCATGCGGGTGTGCAGATCGCCACGGCGGACGATGAGATCCGCGGCCTTCCCCGCACCCGGCGCCTCCGCCCGCACGCCGCCCACGCACCCTCCGTGCGGGAGGGCGAGGAGGGCGACAAGCAGGAGGGCGGGATTCGTGCGGATGAGCATTTTCTTCTTCAAAGCGTCCTGCCGAAGCGTATACGAAACAGACTAGTGAGGTGTCACAGGAGTGGGAGCTGCCGCCGGAGCTGGCGTCCCGAAATCGACCTTGGGCGCCGTCTCGGCTCCGGGCTGCGACTGGAAGTACGGCCGCGGCTGGAAGCCCATCGCACCGGCCAGGAGCACCGCCGGGAAGGTCTTGATCCGCGTGTTGTACGACTGCGCCACCTCGTTGAAACGGCGGCGCTCGACGGCGATGCGGTTCTCCGTCCCTTCGAGCTCCGTCATCAGATCGCGGAAGCCCTGCACCGCCTTCAAGTCCGGATAGCGCTCCACCACCACCAGCAGCCGCGACAGGGCGGACGAGAGCTGGTCCTGCGCCTGCTGGAACTGCGCGAACTTCTGCGGATCATTCAAGATCGCCCCCGGCGCCTGGGTGGTCACCTGGCCGACGCGGCTCCGCGCCTCGACCACCTGGGTGAGCGTGGTCTGCTCATAGTTGGCCGCGCCCTTGACGCTCGCCACCAGGTTGGGGATCAGGTCGGCCCGCCGCTGGTAGACGTTCTCCACCTGCGACCACTGCGAATCCACCGCCTCGCGCGCGCCGACCAGGCCGTTGTAGAGGCCCACACCCATCAAGCCGAGGATCACGACAACGACGACGACGGCGATCAGACAGCCCGTGCTGGATTTCATGGCACCCTCCCTTCAAGGGGCATCATAGCGCGAGGCGTGCGCCGCCCCATGCTAGAGTCACCCCGCATGAGGCAATATCTCGACCTCCTCCGGCACATCCTGGAGCACGGCGTCGAGAAGGGAGACCGCACAGGAACCGGCACCCTCAGCGTGTTCGGCTACCAGATGCGCTTCGACCTCACGGCCGGCTTTCCGCTCCTCACCACCAAGAAGCTCCACACCCGCTCGATCGTCCATGAGCTGCTCTGGTTCCTCTCCGGCAGCACGAACGTGGACTACCTGCACGAGCACGGCGTGACGATCTGGGACGAATGGGCGGACGCGGACGGCGATCTCGGGCCGATCTACGGCCGGCAGTGGCGCTCGTGGCCGGCTCCGGACGGCGGCGCGATCGACCAGATCTCCCAGGTGATCGAGCAGATCCGCACCAATCCGGACTCCCGCCGCCTGGTGGTGAGCGCCTGGAACGTCGCCGACCTCCCCAAGATGAAGCTCTCGCCGTGCCATGCCCTGTTCCAGTTCTGGGTCGCGAAGGGCCGCCTCTCCTGCCAGCTCTACCAGCGGAGCGCCGATGTCTTCCTCGGCGTCCCGTTCAACATCGCCTCCTACGCCCTGCTGACCGAGATGGTGGCCCGCGCGACCGGCCTCCAGGCGGCGGAATTCGTCCACACCCTGGGCGACGCCCACCTCTATCTCAACCATCTGGACCAGGCCCGCCTCCAGCTCGAACGCGAGCCGCGGCCGCTCCCCCGCCTGGAGCTCAATCCGGACGTCGGCTCGCTTTTCGCATACAGCTATGACGACGTACGGATCGCCGGCTACGATCCCCACCCCGCGATCAAGGCGCCGATCGCGGTCTGAAGACTGAACACGATCGTGATGATCGCATTGATTGCAGCCATGGGCTCCAACCGGGTGATCGGCCTGGACAACGGCCTTCCCTGGCGTCTGCCCGCCGACTTCCGCTACTTCAAGCAGAAGACGATGGGGCACACGCTGGTGATGGGACGCCGGACCTTCGACTCGATCCGCAACGGTCCGCTGCCGGGGCGGCGGACGATCGTGGTCACCCGGCAGGAGGATTGGAAGCCCCCTTTCCCGGCTGTCCAGGTCGCTCATTCGCTGACCGAGGCGCTGCGGCTGGCGGCGGACGACGCGACAGGAGACAGGACAATTTTCATCGCGGGAGGCGGCGAAATTTTTCGCGAAGCGCTCCCGCTGGCCGACCGGATCTATCTGACCCGGATCGACGCCAGCTTTCCCGGTGACACTTTCTTCCCAGAGCTCGACGCCAGTGATTGGCGCATCGCAGAGCAGGAGCATCATGAGGCGGACGCTGAGAATGCCTACCCTTTCACCTTCGAGACCTTGGACCGCGTTCGAGCGCGGTGAGAGCAAGCCGGCACGGCCGATCCGTTGGCTGCTCCTCATCACCCTGCTGGCAGGGGCCGTCTGTTGCAATCAGGGGTCGCCGCAGCAGATCGCCGCCCGCCAGGACCTGAAGGCGACGACGCGGACCGAGCACGTGCGCGTCTTCCTCATCGACGGCAAAACCGGCGGCAAGGACTGCACCGCCAAAGCCGTGGCGGTCGACACGCAGCTACCCGTCGCCGGGCCGGCCCTGGAAAGCGCGCTCGGCGCGCTGCTCACCCTGGGGCAGGACCCCTACGACACGCGGACCGGCTTCTACAACGCATTGCACAACTCACCGCTCACCCTCGACAAGATCGAACGCCGGGGAGCCGAAGCGGTGATCCGCCTCAACGGCTACCTGGATCTCGACGATCCCTGCGACGGCCAGCGCGCCCTCACCCAACTCCAGGAGACGGTCTTGCAGTTCCCGGACATCCAGCACGCGCAGTTCTATCTGGAAGGGAAGCCGTTGCAGGAGGCGTTGGCGGGTAAGTGAGCGCCTAGAGCCGATCCACAGCCTCAATCCGATCGGCGAAGACCTGAACCAGTTTGTGGTTCCGGCTGAGCATCCCTACGCCGTCATCTTGACAACATAGCTGTGTCCCATGAGCCAAGCCGCGTAGGTCAGGCAGGCGTCGAGGTCATCGGACTCCAGAGATGGGTACTGATGCAGGATCTCCTCGCGGCTCTCCCCGGCTGCCAGGAATTCAAGGATCGTCTGAACCGTGATCCTCTTACCCCGGATGGTTGGCTTGCCGTTGCAGATTTCAGGATGGATGGTGATCCGGCTCAGAAGTGCTTGAATGTCCATAGACTCTTGAGAATAGCAGGTCCAAGGGTGGCGTGCCGATTCCCGCGACGCACGCACGGCACCAGCATGGGAGCCCGCCGGCCCCACTTCCGCTGCTCATTCTCCCAGCCTCACCGCCACGGCGCCTGGCCCCGACCCGCCGGGCACGAGGGCGCGCGTCAGGGTTTGGACCGGCGGCGGCAGCCGGTTTCCGGGCGAGCAGATACGTTGTCGAGGCGAGGACGTGCGCGGCGGGATTCTTGCGGGTCAGGCGGTCGAGCCAGAGGAGCGGCAGGGTCGGCAGGGCGAGGAGACGGCTGAGGATACGGCCGAGGCGGCCTCCCGGCAGCGCGGTGCGGATGGCGTTGAGGGTGAGGTCGCGGAGCGCGAACGCGGGGCCGACGCAGACGCCGGCCTGGAGGACGGTGAAGCCTTCTCTCTCGAAGAGGCGGCGGTGGCCGATGAGGGTGAAATTCTGGAAGTGGCTGGGGTAGCCGTGAAAGACCTGGAGGAACGGGGTCGCCGCGTAGACCAGCCGGCCCGGGCAGAGCGCGCGGTACATCTCGGCGACGGCGCGTTGCGGCTCTTCGAGGTGCTCCAGGACCGCCTCGCAGTGGAAGGCGTCGACGGCGCCGTCGGCATAGGGGAGGCGATAGGCGTCGGCGACGACATCGACGTTGGGGAAGGCGCCGATGTTCAAGTTCACCAATCTCGGATCGATCCGCAGGGGTCCTCCTCCGACCGACACACAGAGAGCATCCTCCGGGAGATCGGCGAGCGCGGCGCGGAACGCCTGCTCGGAGTCGGCCGTCCGCTGGTCGCCGACCGCCGCGGTCAAGCGGTCGGCGACCGAACGGAGCAGGCTGCGCCGTAGCTGGGTGTATTCCGCCACCATGCTTCCCGCCTGCTCGGCGAGATATCCCGCGGCCACCTCGGGATCGGCGAGGAGGATCGGAACGCCCGCGACGAGGGGATAGGAGAGCTGGCGATCGGGGGTGACCAGCCGATCTTCCCGAGACGGCTCGCGGAGGAGCGGCTGGCGCGTTGCCGGGCATGCGAGCTTGCGCAGGCGGATCTGGTCGTCCAGGCTGAGCATGTGCACGCGGTGGCCCCGGCGATTCTCCCGCATCCGGCAAAGGGGCGCAAGGCATGGCCCGACCGTTGACGCGGCACGGAACACCTCAATAGACTCTGTTCAACCGTTGAGAGAGGTTGGCGCTTCGGCGGCAGGAGGTCCCCGGATGGTGATCAGTCTGCAGGCGACGAAGAAGCTGTGGGCGGCGTTGGTGATGATCTGCGCGCTGGCGGTGATCCTCAGCGCCTGGGCCGGGGACGTCGCGGGCCGCCGTGCTCTCCAGGGAGAAGGCTGCACGATGGACGATCTGCGGCCCTGGCAGGCAAGAATCGAGCTCCGTCAGAGCCGGATCGAGGAGCTCGGCAGAAATGACAAGGCGGACTGCCTGATCCCGGGCATGGCCGCCCAGCTCGAAGCCGACTGGTTTTTCCTGCTGAGCTACGGCCCGCTCAACTTCGCCATGTTCCTTTTGGTGCTCGCGCGGGGGAAGATCTCTCCCGGCCTCTCCCGGATCCTTTTGATCTTCGGCGCCCTTCTCACCGTGGCCATGGTCACGGGCGACATCTCGGAGAATGCGACCCTGCTCCAGTTGATCCATCACCCCCTGGACCCGGCGCCGGGGGGGCCGATCGTCGGCTCGCTGGTCAAATGGGGCTCCCTGGCGGTGGCGAGCGCGACGCTGGGCGTGCTGTATCTGTTGCCGCCGGTCCGGCCTGGCACGGTCATTCTGGCGTTGATCGCTTGCGGAGCGGCGGCGCTGCCAGCCTGGGGCCTGATCAAAGGCCGTCCGGACTTTCTGAACATGTCCCTGCTCGCGTTCGGCATTTTCTGGATTGCGGTCCTCATCCACGCCATCGTGGTGGCGACCGCGTCCACGCCACCGATCCCATCGGCCCAACCGGCGGCCAAGGAGACAGCGCGATGAGCGATCCGGTGACGGTCAACCGCGCCTATCCCGAGGCGCTGGCGCAGGCGGAGAGAGCGCTCGCGGCGGAGCGGAGACGCAAGGCCGGGATCGAGGGCAGCGAGCCGCAGGTAGGGTTCGGCCTCTCCGGCGGCGGCATCCGCAGCGCCACGTTCAGCCTCGGAGTGTTCCAGGCGCTGGCGGCGAAGGGCGGCCTCCTGAAGCGGATCGACTTCCTCTCGACGGTCTCCGGCGGTGGCTACTTCGGCGCCTTCCTCGGCCGCCTGATGACCCGGGACTTCGTCCAGAGCCCCGAGGACGCCGAGCAGATCCTCCAGGAACAAAAAGAACCCGGCATTCTCAGGTATCTGCGGGAAAATGGCCGCTACCTGGCGCCGAACGGCGGCGGCGACGCTCTGCTCGCGGGAGCGGTGCTGCTACGCAACTTCGTCGCCGTCCAGATCCTGCTCGGGCTCTTCGTGAGCATGATCTTTCTGGCCCTCCAGGCGGTGCGGGCCGGGCTCGCGACGAGCCTGTCGCACAAAATGGTGAGCGATGCCGTCGACGTCTTCCGGACGGCCTGGGGGATCTGGTGGAGCCCCTGGCTCGTGCTGCCTCTCGTGGCGTTCCTGGTGGCCGTCTTCCCCCTGGGGTGGGCCTATTGGCTGATCGAGCCGTCGAGACGCATCGCCCGCCAGGACGTGCAGCGTTCCGGCATCCATCCGCTGGCGGGTCTGCTCCTGGTCTTCGTCGCTTCGCTCCTGCTGCTCCTCCTCGACGATCGCTTCCCCGCGCTCTGGGGGGCAATTCTGCTGGTGACCGTCCTCACCGTCCTCTGGTGGGCGGCGGCGCGCTGGTGGCCGCTGCCGTCCAGGGAGCCGTCCGCGACGGCCGACCAGAAGGCGGATCTGGACCTGTACCGCTACCACACCATGGTCAGCCGGCTTTCGCTCTGGCTGACCCGCTCCCTGGTCATCACCTTCGTCCTGCTGGCGGTCGGCGTCATCGACTCTCTCGGTCAGACGCTGTATCTCCTCCTGCTCGCGCATGGGGCCCTGGGCCCGCTGCTCGCCTCCGCGTGGTCTTCGGTCGTGGCCGCCGCCGGCTTCGCCCGCAGCATCGTGGCCTCATTTTCGAACGGCCCGGGCGGCTTGCGGGCCAAGCCTCCGGTGCGCCTGCTCGCCGGAGCGGCGGCCCTGCTCCTCGCTCTCCTGCTGCTGGTGAGCTTCGACGCCCTCTCGCACGCCGTGGCCTGGAAGCTCGGCCATCCGGAGAACATGGAGAGCCTGGCGAAACCGGCACGAGGTCTCTGGAAGGTGCAGGTGAGCGGTCCGGCGAAGACGCTGCCGCTGCACCTGACGGTCGACTCCTCCCCGGCGCCGAGCACCCCGGACACGCCTTCCACCGTGGCCAGGGACTACTGGCCACCGACGCTCGGCTTCGCGATCACCTTCCTCCTCTCCATCCTGCTCGGCCAGACGTGGCCGTTCGTCAACCGCTCCTCGCATCATCCGGTCTACTCGGCCCGTTTGACCCGCGCCTATCTCGGCGCGTCGAACGAGCTGCGGTTCAAGGAAGGCCGGAGCATCACGGAGGTGTTGCCGGGAGACGACGACGATCTCGACCGCTACTGGCGCGCTCCCGCCGAGAACGCGGCGCCGATCCACCTGATCAACGTGACGATCAACGAGACGGTGGACGGCCGTTCGCAGGTGCAACAGCAGGACCGCAAGGGGGTCGGCCTGGCGCTCGGCCCCTGCGGTTTGAGCGCGGGCGTCGAGCACCATGCCGTGGTGCCGCCCGGAGGATCTCCCGGCTCTCTCTTCTCCCCGGGGAGCCAGGTGAAGATCCAACCGGATCCCCAGGCGTACCGCGTCTTTGAGTATCCGCCCGTCGACGGCACACCGGTGTTCACCGGCGAGCCGTTGCCGCTGGGCTCCTGGGTGGGAATCTCGGGCGCCGCGTTCTCGACCGGGATCGGGATGCAGACGAGCCTCGGCCTGAGCTTCCTCGCCGGCTTCGGCAACGTCCGCCTCGGCCGCTGGTGGGACTCGGGGTTCGACCGCCGGCCGCTGCATGAGAAGCTCGGGGTGCACTTCGAGCGCCTGCTGGCGCGCCTGTTCCCGGTGCAGGTCCTGATCGTCGACGAATTCCTCGCCCGCTTCCCGGGCACCGCACGCCGCAATTGGTATCTCTCCGACGGCGGCCACTTCGAGAACATGGGCGGCTACGAGCTGCTGCGCCGCCGTCTGCCGCTCATCGTCATCGTCGACGCCGAGTGTGATACCGACTACGGCTTCGGCGGTCTGGCCAACCTGGTGCGCAAAGCCCGCCTCGACCTCGGCGCGGAGATCGAGTTCATGCAGGAAGAGGAGCTCGACGAGAGGATCGACGACAAGGTCCGGCCGTCTCTCGGTACTCTGGAGCAGCTCCGGCGGGGGACCCGGGAGCACGGCAGGCTCACCGCCGATCCAACCGGGACGTCGAAGGCGCACGCGGCGCTCGCCCGGGTCACCTACTGCCGGCCGGAGAGCCCGCCGTCCCTCCTTCTCTACATCAAGCCGACCTTGACCGGCGACGAGCCCGAGGACGTCCTCGAGTATCACAGCAGCCACTCCGCGTTCCCGCACGAGACCACCGCGGACCAGTTCTTCGACGAGGCCCAGTGGGAGAGCTACCGCAAGCTGGGGCATCACGTCGCCGGCGCGCTCTTCGACTCTTCCGACGCGCCCGGCGCGAGCTGGTCTGCGCTCAGGACGGAGGCCCCCACCCCGTCCGGGTAAGAGCGCAACTTTTTCCATCCACTCGTCGTAAGCTGCCAGGTAGGCGATGGACACTTGGCATCACGACTTGCGCTCTGCGCTGCACGCTTTACGCCGCAGCCCCGGATTCACCCTGGTCACCGTGGTCTCGGCGGCGCTCGGCATCGGCATGGCCACGCTGGCCTTCGGCGTCGCCTACGCGCTCCTCTGGCTCCCCCTCCCCTTTCCCCAACCGGACCGCCTCGCCGCCGTGTCCATGGAGCGCCCCGCCGAGGAGCTGGCGAGGCCGAGCCAGGTCTCGGCTCCGGAGTTTTTCGATCTGGGAGCGCAGTGCCGCAGCTCTGCCTCCCGCACGGCCTACCGGGAGACCTCTCTCACGGTGCTCGTCCAGGAACGGCCGCAGGAGATACCGGCGGCGGCGGTGTCGGCCGATTTCTTTCGCGTGCTCGGCACCGCGCCCCGGCTCGGCCGGACGCTGCGGCCGGACGACGACCGGATGGCGGCTCCGCCGGTCGCCGTGCTCGGGGACCGGCTGTGGCGGCGGCGCTTCGGCGGCGACCCCGGCGTGGTCGGGAGGACGATCCAGGTCGACGAGACGCCCACCACGGTGATCGGCGTGATGCCGCCGGGCTTCAACTTTCCGCGTGACCAGGAAGTCTGGGTGCCGTTCGCCGGCCGGCTGGGAGCGAGCCCGTCGCGCGCGATTCGCAACCTGCGCATGGCGGTACGCCTGCGCTCCGGCGTCTCGCTCGAAGCCGCGCAGGCCGAGGTGCGGACGATCGGCGAGCGCCTCGCCTCCCGCTATCCGGAGTCCACGGCCGGCTGGAGCGGATACCTGCGGCCCCTGCGCGCCAACGCGCTCAGCCCCGAGACCCGGCTCGCCCTGCGCTATCTCGGCGGTGCCTCGGCCTTCATCTTCCTCATCGCCTGCGCCAACCTCATCCACCTCCTCCTGGTACGCATGACGGCGCGCCGGCAGGAGCTCGCGGTGCGTGCCGCGTTCGGTGCCGGACCGGGGCGTCTCGCCCGCCAGATCCTCACCGAAAGCTCTCTGCTCGCCGGGGCCGGCGGCGTGCTCGGCATCGCCTTCGCCGCCGTCCTCCTCGCCCGGATCGGCGAGATCGAAGCGCACAGCGGCCTTCCTTCCTGGATCCATTTTTCCCTCGGCACCGCGGGGATTCTCTTCTCCGTGGCGGCGACGGCGGCCTTCGCCCTCCTGCTGGGCTCCCCTGCCGCATGGCGCGAGGCGCGGCGCAAGGATCTGTCGCCGTTGCTCAAGGAGACGGCGGACGCGGGCGGCAGCCGCCGGCTGCAATGTCTCCGCGCCGCGTTCCTGGTTTGCGAGATCGCCGCCTCGGTGGTGCTGCTGACCGGCGCCTCGCTGACCGTGCGCAGCCTGCTCGCCCTGCGCGGCGAGCCGGGAGGCGTCCATACCACCAACCTGATCACCTTGTGGGTCCGGCTCCCCGCCTCGCGCTACGCGGACGGCGCAGCACGCACCCGCTGGATCGAAGATGTCCTCGCCCGGCTGCGCGCCATCCACGGCGTGCGGGCCGACGCCGCGTCGGACGACCTTCCCCACTACTTCCACGCCCGCGAGGGCCTGCTCACCCCTTTCGACCCGAACGGGCGGCCCGGACCGGATCTCCGGGTGCCGGTCCATGCCGTGAGCCCCGGCTACTTCGATGTTCTCGGCACTCCCCTCTTCGCGGGGCGCGATCTCACCGACGCGGTCGCGGAGGGCCGCGGCGAGGCGGTGGTGAGCGAGTCGCTGGCGCGCGCCCTGTGGCCGCGCGGACCGGCCGTCGGGCGGCACGTGCTGCTGCGCTGCGGCGGCGCGGCGGCCTCCTTCACCGTCGTCGGCGTGGCGGCCGACATCCGCCACGGGCTGCTGAACGCGGTCACCGCTCCGGTCCTCTACGTACCGCTCGCGGCCGGAGAGCCCGGGCAGGTGGGCTTTCTCTTCGCCACCCGGCTCGACATCGGACGGCTCTTCCCGGAAGCCGAGCGGCGGATCCAGGCGACGGACCCGCGGCTGCCCGTCTTCGACGCCATGACCCTGGGCGAGCTGCGGGCCTACATCCTGCTCAACGACAGCCGGCGCACCCTCCTGGCCCTGCTCTGCGCCGCCGTCGCCCTCGTCCTCGCTCTCCTCGGCGTCTACGGCGTGCTGTCCTATACGGTGAGCCGGCAACTGCGCGCCATCGGCGTCCGCCTCGCGTTGGGCGCGACGCGCCGGCAGTTGATGCGGCAGATCGTCGGCCGCGGTCTCGCCCTGACCCTGCTGGGCCTCGCGCTCGGCCTGGCCGGCGCCCTCCTCCTCGGCCGCCTGCTCGCCCCCTACCTCTATCACGTCAGCCCGGCCGATCCGGTCAGCTTCGCCGGCATCGCCATCCTCGTCTTCGACGCCGCCTTCATCGCCTGCTACCTCCCCGCCCGCCGCGTGCTGGAGATCGATCCGGTCGACGTGCTGCGGGAGGAGTGAAAGGGCCGGCGCTGGAATCTGCGACCCGCCCTCGCAATGCGATCCTCATCGCGAGGGCGGGCGGGGTGGGATCAACGGCGGATTTCGCGGATCTGCTCGACGTCGATGCTGACGGCGTCGTCCTTCAATCCGCTCGCCGTGTAGACCGCGGTCACGGTGAGCGGCGTGGTGCTGATGATCTCCAGGAAGCCGATGGTGAGCGGACCGCTCAGGCTCACCTGCTGGTTGAGCAGCTCGGCGAGGCGGCAGCAGTCGTCCATCGTCGCGGTGTGCGGCGGCAGGACGATCCGGTCACGCGCCATCTCCTTGCCGAAGCGCGGCTCGCGGCCGATCGCCTCGCCTTTGAGCACCACCGGCGTGATGATCTTTTCGATCGTCGCGTCGGAGCAATAGCCGTTGTGGATGTTGATCTCGGTGGCATAGCGGCCGGCGCGGACCGGGCTGCACCCTTCGCCCGAGACTTCGTTGACACCACAGACGAACTTGACCACGTAGTGATAGCGGCACTTGGGAATCGTGATCTTCGTGGGTTTTCTCGCCACCACGACGTGATCCATCACCACGTCGATCGAGCCGAGATAGACCTGGTCGCGCAGCGAGCAGGTTTCGAAGCCGCGTTCGAAGACGAGGTCGAAGGTGAGGGTGTGGGGCTTGGTCGGATCGAGCGGCCCGTAGCCGCCGGCCGGCGTGATCGAGGTCACGAACGACGCGATCGCGCCGGACGGAACCAGGTTGACGTTGTGGATCTGCACGGCGTTGACCAGCGCCGCGAGGATCGTCGCCGCGACCGCCGACGGGTTGATTCCGACCGCGAGCGAGCCGCCGGAGGCGGAGGTGATGGCGGTCGCCTGGCCGGTGAGGCCGTTGCTCGGGCACCCGGTATATCCGCCGGTGCTGGCGGCGTCGAGACCGGGACCGCTGCTGACCGAAATGCCGAGGACCGCGATGCCGTTCGGCTGATTCGGCGCGGTCACCGCGTGGAGGTCGGAGATCACCGTGGTGCGGGTGATGTTGAAGCCGCCGCCCCAAACCGGCGCGCAGATCGGCTCGTGGCCCGGCGCGTCGCCGAACCAGACGATGAACTTCAGCGCTCCCGCCCGCCAGCCGGCCACCGAGGCGACCTGATGCAGAGCGTACAGCTCCGCCTCGGGGATGTCGCCGCCGCCGCTCGCGGACCAGGCGTTGATCGCGGCGGCCACGGCCGCCTGATTGGCGGTGACGACCTGTTGATTCTGGAAGACGTTCGCCTCCGGGAAGTCGTGATAATTGCCGACGCCGAACTGGATGTCGAGGCCCATCCCCCCCAAGGCACCGAGGATCGCGCTCGCGCCCGCTTTCACGTTGGCGATCGCGGGTCCCATGCTGCCGGTGTTGTCGGCCAGGAAGTAGACGTCGACCTTCTCCCGGATCGGCTGCGCCGGAATGGTGACCGTGATCGTCTCCCGGAAGCCGCACTCGGTGAGCTGGATGTCGTTGACCTTGGGGTCGATCGTCACGATCTTGCTGAGCGTCCCTTTCGGCAGCTCGACCGCGAAATCGGCGACCGGGAAGAGCTTCCGTCCTTCCGCCGCCGACAGCTTCGCCAGATCGACCGTCTTGCCGCCGGAATCCAGGACGACCGCCCTATGCGTTCCATTGGGCTCATCCGCCGGCCGGACGAGGAACCGGTAGAGGGTTTGCTTGGAGGAGGGGACCGTGTCGGTCTCTTCGTGCACGATCTCCGCCTTCTTGCCACCGAGCTGTTTGCCAATCGCTTCGAGGGCGCTCTTGCGGAGCGCCTCAATGTTTCCTTTCGCCATGGTTTCTCCCTGCACGGTGATGTCGGAGTGCCCAGTCCATCCCGGGCCTCGCCAATCCACCGCAGACACAGGGACCTTCGCGGCGGGCTTCGGCTTTCTGACAAGAGGAGAACCTCGACGCCGAATGCGGTATCATGCGCTCCTCATTTTCGCTGACCCCGATGCGGGCAGAGGAGTTGGACCTCGATGCTAGGCAAAGAACCCTCCGATGGCTGGCGCCAGCCATGAGCGAGATCGAAATGGTGGGGGCTCCCGTAGCCGCAGCCCCGGCGCCGGCACGGCTGTGGAACCGTAACTTCTTCCTCCTCTGGCAGGGGCAGACGGTCAGCCAGATCGGCAATCAGGCCTTCCTGATCGCCACCGCGTTCTGGATCAAGGAGGCCACCGGCTCCGCCGCCCTGATCGGGCTGGTCATGGCCTGCGCCTCGCTCCCCAACGTGCTCCTGGCACCGTTCGGCGGCACCTTCGCCGACCGCCATTCCCGCATCCGCATCATCGTCGGCTGCGACCTCCTGGCCGGTCTCAACAGCCTGGGCCTCGGGCTAGCGGTCTGGTTTGGCGCCGGCAAGACGCCGTTCCTCATCCCGCTGCTCTTCTTTGTCGCCATCTCCGGCGGCGTCATCCGCGCCTTCTTCATGCCGGCCGTTCAGGCGTCCATTCCCGATCTGGTGCCGAGGGAGCGCCTCCCCGCCGCCAACTCGCTCAACCAGTTCTCGATCCAGACCTCCCTCTCCGCCGGTCAGGCGGTCGCCGGCGTCCTCTATCGCATCCTGGGCGCCGCGACGCTCTTCATGTTCGATGGCTTGAGCTTCCTGTTCGCCGGGATCAGCGAGCTGTTCATCGCCGACACCTGGAAGAAGCCGGAGAAACCACCGACCCCGGGAAGCCCATTCCGCAAATTCCTCTCCGAGACCATGGAAGGGTTGCGCTATGTCAACCAGCAGGCCGGCATGCGTGACTTCATCCTCGTCGCCTGCCTGCTCAACTTCCTGGCCATGCCGATCTTTGTGCTCCTCCCGTTCTACGTCGAGAAGGCGCTGGGAGCCGGAGCGGACTGGTACGGCTTCCTCGCCGCATCGATGAGCATCGGCTCGGTGTCCGGCTTCATCCTCGCGGGCTCTCTGTCCCTGCGCGGACCGGCGCGCGGCTGGACCCTGGTCTCCGGCCTCTTCTTCGGACCGCTCTTCCTCGCCTCCGTCGGCTTCGTCCACTTCCGCGCGCTGGCGATGGCTCTCTGCTTCTGCAGCGGCCTCTCCCTCGGCCTGGTCAACATCTATCTCATCACCCTCCTCCAGATCTCGACGCCGCCCAATCTCCGCGGCCGTGTCCTCGGCCTCCTCGGCACGTTGGGCGGCGGCCTCGTACCCCTCGGCATGGCGCTCGGCGGCTGGCTGGGTGACCTCACCGGCAAGAACATCCCCCTCATCTTCGGCGGCTCCGGAGCGCTCTCCGTCCTCGTCACCCTGGCGTTGGCAACGCGGAAGGAGTGCCGGAGGTTTCTGACCCAGGGACAGTAACGGCCAATGAGCAGACCCGCCGCTCTCCTGGCCGCGCTGAGCCTGCTAGAGCTGAACGAATCTGATCCGCGTGCTTGCCAAAGGGAGGGGTATGGCGACCGAGTCTTTTGGTACGGAACAGGTCACGGAAGAAGACCGCACCTACCACGGATCACGCTTCTCCGCGGTGCGGGACGCCCTCTTCGCCAATCCCTACCAAAAGATCTGGGGCGGCGCGGGCGAGCCGCCTCTGCCCACCTATGAAGTCACCTTGCGGACCGTTCTTCGCGGGCTCCTCCAAGCCAGCGCCCGCGCCGTCGATTCCCATGCCGACTTACGCTGGGGCACGGACGGAAAAGGGTTTCTCCGCTTGCTCCATCCGAACGGTGTTTGCCTCACTGGGCTCTGGGAGATCACAGAAGAAACTCCGTACTCGGGCTATTTCCGCAAGGGGAGCCGAGCCCTGACCGTCGGCCGCTATTCAACCTGTTGCACGGAGACCCGGCGCGGTCACATGCGGTCGTTGGCGTTGGTCGGCAAGCTCTTCCCGACCACCGACCCGAGTCACGCCGAGCCCCTGCAGACCGCCAGCTTCTTCGCTCAGCAGGACTTCGGTGGAGAACAGACCGACTTCATCAACGACGCGGAGCTGCGCAATGCTCCTGACACACGCCTCTGGCGGCGCGGGCTCGGGGTGCCGATCTTGATGTTTTCAGGTATTTCCTTTCTGCGCGCCGACAAGGAGCCCACGCTCCGCCAACTCTATCAAATCGCGGAGCTCGGCAAGCCGCAAGACGAGCCAACGCGAGCCCCCGCCTTCATGCGTCTCCTGATGGCGCCCGGCCAACCCAGGATCGCCGGGGACGGTTTGGACTTCCGCGACGAGATCATGGCGCAGATCTTTGACCGCGGCGATCCGGCGCCCAAACGGACGCTCACCTTCGAGATCGAAGTGACCGATGAAGGAACAACCCGGGGCACTCCGGTGTTTGAGCGGCGCACCTTCAGCAATTGGCGTCCCATCGGCAAGCTAGCGTTCGATCACGCTGCCGCCTCGTACAACGGCGATTGTGTGATCCACTTCAACCATCCGACCTGGCGCGCTGACCGAAACGATCCCGCAACCGCGACCCGCGTCAACGAACGCAAGGTCCGTTGACGCGGAAAAGACGCGGAAACGACAGCGGGAGGGTCACGATGACCGAACGATCCTGGAAGCATCCGGACGGCTGGAGTTGGGCGGTCTTTTTCGTGCGCTGGGTGCTGGGTCTCATCTTCTTCATGGCGGGCTGGTGGAAGACGTTCGAGCTCGGCCCGGTCGGGCACGCGCAGCGCTTCTTCATTGGTCCTTACACGGACTCCTGGATCCCCCTCTGGCTGCTGTGGACGTTTGGGACGGTGATCCCGGTCGTCGAGCTGATCGCCGGCGCGATGCTTTGCCTGGGTTTGCGGGTGCGCGCGGCCGGCATTGCGGTCGGGATGATCCTGATCGTGGTCGCCTATGGTCACCTTCTGAAGGAGCCGCTCTTCGATACGACACACCACATCTTCCCGCGGCTCGTCCTGCTGACCTTCGTGCTCGCCGTGCCGGCCGAATGGGACGTTCTGAGCTGCGATGCCTGGCTCCGCCGGCTCCGGCGCCCGATTCCTCCTGCCGAGTGATCGGCCGGTTTGTCCCAAAAAACAGATGCAGCAACGCGAAACGGTCTCATGATGCTGCATCAGAGAGAGTCATTGCTGCATCCCACCGAGGCGGGCAGCGTAATGCTGAGAGGCCGATCCCGCGAGCTGGCGGCGGCTCGATCCAGCCTTCCAATGCCGGTCTCTCTGATGTGTTTGTGACCAAGATCAATCCAACCGGCACGGCCGCGATTATCTACTCGACCTTCCTGGGCGGCAGCGATCTCGAAGAGGGCCGCGGCATCGGGCTCGATGCCGCGGGTCCTGTCTATGTCGCGGGTTTCACCAGTTCCGCCACCTTCCCCGGGTGTCGGTAGCCGTTCGCTCCAGCCGGCCAACAGTTTTTTCGCCGTCACTCATCGGGAATTTCTTCTTTCCCTCTGGCGCCTCTGTTATCGTTGTTGTTATTGCTCTCAGCATCATCCTTCAACTTCTGGGCGGTCTTCTCAACCTCTGCCAGTTTCTTATTCTGCTGATCGGACTTAACGAACTCAAACGAACGACTCTTTTGTGGATCGCTGGGATCGGCAGAGATCGCTTTGAACATAGCATCAAAAATTGCCAAGGCTGCCGGAGTCCATTTCATTGGATCACCCGCCAAGGGAGGCTGCCGAATCTCGATTAATACCGCTCTTGTAGAAGTCTCCTCGTTTCCATACTTTATCGTGTCGGTCCTGTCCTCATAAGCACCGATCCCCTCGTACAGACCCACAATATCTCCACGTAGCTTTTTGACGAGCTTCTCGTCCGGTGCCACCCATTCCTCGGTCGTCTTTTTACCTATAAATTGTCCAAACTTACTCTTCCCGTAGTCGCCGCGAACCCTTAGATCTTCTGCAATATTCTGCTGGTGCCCACCTTGAGATAAACGATCGCGCTCGGGCATATCCTCCAGCCACTGCTTCCGGGTCGTGGCAATTTTGAAGGATGGCTTCTTTTTTGTCTCATCGTAGTTGAACGTCTGCCCCAGCACCGGCTGGTCTCGCGGAAGTTCATCAAGAACCAGGTCGATCCACTTTTTCAGGTTTGCTATTAACACAGAAGCTTCGGGCACCATCCAAAACATAGCATTGAAGTCGGTCCGCGCCATCATAGTGAAGACACCTTTGGGGAACGAGCGAGTCTCCTGCCCAGTGCCAAGGTCGAGGTAGTGCTTGAGGAGCGTTAAAAACCCGACGAGCTCATTGCTAGGATAATCACGATCTATGATGTCCGGCAGGGCAGACCGGTCTTTCCGCGCGGCATCGACTGCACCCTTCATTTCTTTTTTCCCTCCCTCCAAATCCAAGCCTACAAGATTATCATATAACGCCGGGATACTGGCCAGTGGCATACCGACAGTAGCCTGCATCAACCCTTCGAGCTTCCAACCAGGAGTTATCTCAATTCTGGCGTCTCCTCTGATCTCACTTGCATTAAACACCACCTTTGTTCCATTCCTTTTCTTGAGCTCTGAAGCCACATCACTTATGCTTTTCATAACGCTCTCGACTTGGTCTCTACTCTCCATGCCGGGCTTGTTGGTAACAAACTCAAGTGTTGCCACCTGGCCAACCTCCTCGGCTTGAAGCTCAAAACCCTTGCCCAATAAAATTGGCACCCCCTTAGGTACCGGAAGGCCGGGCTTCGCCTTATGGGTGCTATTGCTACCATCATCATTATTGTTATTATCGGATAATTGTTTATTTCCGCCTTCGGCCGCTTGGTATTTCGTCTTTGCCCAATGGACGCGCCATTCACACATGCCGCCAACCTCGACCTCGATGCCCAAGTTGCACTGAATGGGCAGCTCCGCATTCGAGTCCGCCCTGTCGGGTGTGCCCTCAGTTGTCCAATGATTCCCGACGCTTTCGCCTCGTGCGGCTCGTTCACCGGCACGATCCGCTTCAGACTCCAAGGCTGGATGGGCGTTGACCGTCGTTCCCTTGCCCTGGAGACTGCTCACGCGACCGCTACGCTGTTGGACGACATGAGCCAGCTCATGACCCAATAGGCTCTGGCCGGATGTTGAGGACGGATCGTACCGCCCGGGTGCGAAGTGGATTGATTCGCCCTGCGTGAACGCGAGAGAACCGATTGCTGAGGCATGCTCTCCTTCGTGGATTCCAACTGATGAGAAATCGGTGTCGAATGCCGTCTCCATCTTATCCAGGACGCTTTCCGGCATCGCCTTCCCTTGGCCGGAAGGCGCAGCCACGTTCGCCGAGATTTCAGCTTGCTGGCCTGGCTTGCGCTGAAGCACCGGCGATACGCGTGGCGCCCAGACAGGAAAAGGACGCGGAGCGAACTGAGATCTCTTTTCTTGTGCCGGGGGATTCCCGGAGGAGAATCCGCGGATGCTTTGGCGCATCAAGGATCCCTCGCTCGTCATCAGTGGGAAGCGCCTCTTTGCTGCGCCAGAGCCTACTCCACTTCAGAATGTTCGTCAACGCCATGCGTTGTGGCGTATAAGCTCTCGCAGCGGCGCCGCGCGGGGTTCTCGAACTTCCGATCCCGACCCCGACACCTTGACAGTCTACAATCGACCCTCTATTGTAGACCGTCAAGGTATCTACGGTATCTATCCATATGGGCAAGCCAAACGACCTCGTGCAAGGAACCCTCGACCTCCTGATCCTCAAGACGATCTCCCTGGAGCCGATGCATGGCTGGGCGATCGCCAAGCGGATCGAGCAGACCTCCGACGACGTGCTGCGCGTGCAGCAAGGCTCTCTCTACCCCGCTCTCCACCGTCTCGAGCAGCAGGCCTGGATCACCGCTGCGTGGGGCGAGACGGAGACCGGCCGCAAGGCCAAGGTGTATTCGTTGACTCCGGACGGCCGCGCGCAGCTCGAGAAGGAGCTGGCTTCCTGGGACCGGCTGTCTCACGCGATCAATCTCGTCGCCCGCATGGCTTGAGGAGGAGGACCCCATGCGTTCCGCGGACAAGCTGCGACTGCGTTTGCGCACCCTGTTCCTCCGCCCGCGGGTGGAGGCGGAGCTCGCCGCCGAGCTGAGCTTCCATCTCGATCAGATGACGGACGAGAACATCGCCGCCGGGATGAGCGCACGGGAGGCCCGCCAGGCGGCTCTCCGCTCGTTCGGCGGATTGACCCAGATTCAGGAGAGGTGCCGAGAGATGCGGGGAACGAGGATCGTCGATGAGCTGACCCAGGATCTGCGCTATGCGGTGCGCACGCTGCGCATGAGCCCGGCGTTCACCATCATCGCGGCGCTCTCGCTGGCGCTCGGGATCGGCGCCAACACGGCGATCTTCAGCCTGATCCATGCCCTTCTCCTCCGCCCTCTGCCGGGAGTTCACGCGCCGGAGCAGTTGGTCGCGCTCGGCGATCCGGCACGCACCGGCTCGCTGTCGCAAGGGAACGTGCGGACCGATCTCTTTTCCTATCCGCTCTATGAGCAGATGCGGGACCATAGCCAGTCGTTCTCCGGACTGGCCGCCTCGGGCCGCTCCAACCGGCTGGTCGTCGGCACGGAAGGCGCCAATCCGCCGGGGGGCACCGAGACGGCGCGCGGGCGCATCGTCAGCGGCAACTACTTCTCGGTGCTCGGCGTGCCGGCGTTCCGCGGCCGTACGTTCACCGCCGCGGAGGATCGCGTTCCGGGCGCCGATCCCGTCGTCGTCATCAGCCACTCGTACTGGACGCGGCGGTTCGCCCAGGACTCCGGCGTTGTCGGCCGTCCCATCACGCTCAACGGCTCGCCGTTCACCGTGATCGGCATCGCGCCGCCGGAGTTCACCGGCGATGTCGTCGGCTTCCCGACCGACATCTGGATTCCGCTGATGATGCAGCTCCAGGTCACCACCGGCCGCCCGTATCTCGATCGCTGGGACACGAGCTGGCTGCTCCTCCTGGGCCGCCTCAAGCCGGGCGTCTCCCTGCCGCGGGCCAAGGCCGAGATGGACACCCTGGTCGCCAGGGCGGTGACGACGTTCGCCGGCTCGAAGATCTCGCGGGAGATCATGCCGGACCCGCAGGCGATGCGCGTCCAGGCGACCCCGGGCGCGGCGGGCTTTTCCAGTCTGCGCCGCCAGTTCGCGCAGCCGCTCCTGATCCTCATGATCATCGTCGGCCTGGTCCTCGTCGTGGCGTGCGCCAACGTCGCCAACCTGCTGCTCGAACGGGCGATGGGGCGACAGAAGGAGATCGCCGTCCGTCTCTCGGTCGGCGCCGGGCGTCCGCGGCTGATCCGCCAGCTCCTGACCGAGAGTCTCCTGCTCTCCGGGCTGGGCGGCGTCCTCGGCATCGTGTTCGCCTTGTGGGCGGGTCCCGCGCTCCTCCGCCTGGCCGGCGGCTCGTCATCGGTGGCGCTCGACCTCCGGCCGGACCTGCCGGTCCTCGCCTTCACCGCCGCTCTCGCGCTCTTCACCGGCATCGCGTTCGGCCTCGCTCCGGCGCGCCGGGCGACGCGGGTCGAGCTGGCGTCGACGCTCAAGGAGAACGCCCGCAGCGTGGTGGGCTCGGGAAAAGGCGCCGGACGCTGGCCGGTCGCGAAGCTCCTGGTGGTCGGCCAGTTCGCCCTGTCTCTGCTCCTCCTGACCTGTGCCGGGCTCTTCGTGCGCACGTTGCAGAATCTCGAACGATTGGAGCTCGGAGTGGATCGCGACCACATCCTCATGCTGCGGGTCGATCCCGTCGCGGCCGGCTACACGGGGGACCGCCTGATGGCTTTCCCGGCCCATTTCCTCGAACGGATGCAGGCGATCCCGGGAGCGAGCGCGGTCACCTACTCGGAGAACGGGATCTTCAGCGGCACCGAGTCCGCTTCGGACGTGATCCTCGAAGGGGTGAATTCCGGCAAGACCCGGGAGAACGGCGTGAACCTCGCCTACGACCGGGTCGGTCCCGACTACTTCCGCTCGCTGCGCGTCCCGATCCTCCTGGGCCGTGACATCGGACCGCTCGACCGCGTGGGCGCGCCGCGGGTGGCGGTGGTCAACGAGGCGCTCGCGAAGCGGTATTTTCCCGGCGTCAGCCCGCTCGGCAGACACCTGACGGCCCTCGGGCCGCCGGACGTGGTCTATGAGATCGTCGGCGTAACGCACGACGTGCGGGACCACGAGCTGCGCGGCGCCGTGCCGCCCCGCTTCTATACGGCGCTGGCGCAGTCGTCCGAGTTCGCCTCGGCCTTCAACGTCGAAATCCGCACCCCGGAGCCCGGCGCTCTCGTCAAAACGGCTCGCGAGGCGGTGCAGGCGTACGATCCCAGCCTCGCGGTCAACGACATCCACCCCCTCAACACGCTGATCGACGATTCGATCAGCCACGAGCGGCTGATCGCCCAGCTCTCGGCGGTCTTCGGACTGATCGCCCTGGTGTTGGCCTCGATCGGGCTCTACGGTGTGGTCTCCTACACCATCTCCCGCCGCGTCAACGAGATCGGCATCCGCATGGCGCTCGGCGCGCAGCGCAACGACGTCCTGTCGATGGTGCTGCGCGAGACGATGCTGCTCGCCCTCGCCGGAGTGGCCGTCGGCCTGCTGCTCGCCATCGCCGCGACGGGATTGGTGAACAGCCTCCTCTTCGGGCTGTCGGGTCACGATCCGGTGACATTGGCGGCGGCCACGGCGATCCTGGTGGTGGTGGCGCTCCTCGCCGGTGCGATCCCGGGAGCAAGGGCCACGCGGGTGAACCCGACGCAGGCGTTGCGCTACGGGTAGGGGACGGGATGCGGGTCGGGCCGGATGGCAAGCGGCTGAAGCCCAGCCTCTCGGCCGGTCAGCCGGAAGGCCTTCCTCGTCAACCGGAAGGCTTTCCTCCTTAGCCGGAGGGCTTTCCGCGGCGACCGGAAGGCTTTCTTCCTCAGCCGGAAGGCTTTCCGCGGCGACCGGAAGGCTTTCCTCCTCAACCGGAAGGCCTTCCGCGGCGACCGGAAGGCTTTCCTCCTCAGCCGGAAGGCTCTCCGGCTCGACAAGAAGGCTCTCTTCCTCAAGCGGAAGGCTATCGCGCCTTCGTCGCCGCCTTCCGGGCGGAGGCGGAGCTCTTGCGAGCAGGCAACCTGACCGCTGTCTTCCCCGCCGCCGCCCCCCAATGAGCCCAGGCCCTGACGCAGATGTCGTGAACAGGCGGCGGCTGGGCTGGGCTGCGAGCCCCGAAGCCAGCGATTCCGCAGTCGGAGGTAAGTGCCCTTCGGAAAGCGAGTAGCGGCGGGGAGTGGGACTAAATTTCTCCCTGAAGAGACCGGGGAGCAGATTCGTATTCGCCGTAGAGGGTCCCGGCGCACCGGATTCTGGTATATTTGTTGTATGCCAGAGACTCCTCCTCGCATCGCCCGCGCGACAATGAGCCCCGAGGAGCGACACTTGCGCTCCCAACTCGTCCAACTCCTCAGCGGCGCCGGCTTGCTGCGGGCG
>DATARD010000116.1:0-4897 GCA_036264355.1 Thermoanaerobaculia bacterium | reverse complement strand
AGCTTCTCGGATCGGATGCCATAGTGCTCCTTGACCGCCACCTTGAGGGCCGTCGCGAGTCTGCGCCCGCTGACCACCAGTTCTTCGATGCGCTTCGAGGCGTCCTGCTTGCTCGCCGTGAGCGCCGACTGGCTGGCGGTGAGGTCTTTGACCTCCTTGAGCATCCCCTCGAGCTTCAGCCGCGGAACCTCGAGATGGGCGAGATCGGTCGCGTTCGCCACCACGGAGGTGACGAGGTGCTGCCACATGTCGAAACTATCTGCCTGCTTCTTTTCCTGTCTCATGATCTTTTTCCTCTGGCCATTCGGCCGTAATCTCCTCGCCTTTCTTGGCGTGGAGGGTGCTGCTTTGTGAAACGAGCTGCAGGACCAGGCGGCCGGGGCGCCAAGCCGGCCGCGGTCCCCTCCTCCTGTGCTGCGGGTCTGTCCTACGCCTTCCGGGCCTTGCCGACCGCCGCCGCGGGACGGGCTTTCTTCGGCGTGCCGCGGCGGATGGGGTTGATGCCGAAGCGGGTGAGCTCCGCGTTGTAGGGACCGTAGTAGGCCTTCAGGTAGTTGCGGGCCCTGACCGCGGCGTCGTGGCCGCGGCGGAGGACTTGCGACAGCTCCTGTCTCGCTTCTTTGGTGGCGGTGCGGAAGATCTCGCGGGTTTCCTGGACCTCTCGGGCCTCGTCGAGGGTGCTCTCCAGGATGGAGAGAAGCGGCACCGCACGCACGGGATGGGTCGCGACTTCACGGAGGCCGGCGAGGAGCGCTCCGATCTCTTCCAGATGATCCTGCTGGGATTTCCTGGGCATCTCTTTCTCCTTCTCTCGGACGGATGGGATGGAAAGGGGAGGCGCCGGTGACGCCTCCCGGAAATGTGCGACGGTGTGCCTACTCCTTGGTGGCGGCCGGCGGAGCCGGAACGGGAGTCGGAGTGTGCTTGGCCTTCTGGCCCGGCCGGCGGGGTCGGAGGTTGAGCTCGGCCAGCTTCTCGGCCTTGAGGCCGTAGCGGGTGCGGATGCCGTTGCGTAAGCGGAAGGTGGACCGGCGGGTGCTCGTGTCCTTGGCGCTCTCGAGAGTCGTCGCCAGTGCGGCGCGCGAGTCTTCCAGGAAGGTCGGGTCGGTGGCATTGGCGGAGACCTTGGTCAGGAGCTGCTCCCAATCGGTCACGAGGGCGGCGAAGGATGTGGTCGGCATTTCGTTTCTCCTTGTTTTTGTTCGGGTTAGCCGATGGCGTCGGCGAGGGCGATGACTTCGTCGGTCAGCGCGGCGGCCTCCGGCTCCTGCACCCGTTCTGCTTTGAGCTGCTGCTTGACGTGGTTCATCTGCTTCTCCCTTCATAGCTTCCGGCGCCGTCATTGGCTTCGGAAGAGCGGTGGCACAGTGCGTCGTACACTTCAGCAAAACTTCATCATGTGACATCATGACGAAACAACTTCGAGCTTATGTTGGTCTCAATTCCCTAGTATCCCGTGTCAGTCGAGAAACTATACGAATAGATAGACGTGTCTGTCTAGTGGCTGTGTTCGAATTTTGTTCATGACGGCAGAATGTACCGTCTGCATAAGGCTGCTCACGTCGCACTAGGATGCGGATAATGGCGGAGGCTCGCCGGACGGCCGCTCCGAGAAGGTAAGGCGTTACGCTGGCTGGTGGCGGGCGTACCCGTTCGCCGGCATTCCATGGCTCGCACGGTGTTTGCCGTAGAATCGCAATCCATGGAGCGGACGGAGGAAGCGACCCAGTCCAGCTTGTCTCTCGACGCGGAGGCACGCTACCGGTTGCTGGTCGAAGTCTCGGCGGCAGCCAACTCGCAGCTCGAGATCGCGGCGGTGCTCGGCGAGGTCGCCCACGCCCTGGAGCCGTTCCTGCCGGTGGACGGGGTCAGCGTGACGACGGTTGACGGCGATTCGGTGATGCCGCATTCGATCCACGTGCGCGGCGTCGAGCACCGGCGCGGCGACTCGTTCGCCGACGTTCTGACGCGCTGGCGGGAGGCGCACGAGGGCGCCGACGCATCGCTTCCGGCGCGCATGCCGCTCGCCGGCTCCGGCACCGAGCACGTCGGCCGCACGGGCCGCGCCTATGTCTGCGACGACCTCAGCCTGGGCGGACGGTTCTCCGAGGACGGCCGCTTGCGCGACAAGGGCATCCGGTCGTACGTCCGCATCCCCTTGTTCGTCCACGAGCGCCTGGTGGGCTCCATGGTGTTCATCCGCACCGAGCCGCACGGTTTCGCGCCGCACGACGTGGAGATCCTGGAAGTCATCGCGCAGCCGATCGCCGCGGCGGTCGCCAACGCGCTCGCGTTCGAGGAGATCGCCCGGCTCAACAGCCGCCTGCAGGATGAGAACGAGGCGCTGCGCCAGGAGCTCGACGAGCGCTCGATGTTCGAGGAGATCGTCGGCTCGTCGAAGCCGCTGCGCCGGATGCTCAGCCATCTGGAGAAGGTGGCCGCCACCGACTCGACGGTGCTGATCACCGGCGAGACCGGCACCGGCAAGGAGCTCGTGGCGCGTGCCATCCACCGTCGATCGCGGCGGGCGGACCGCGCGCTGATCACGGTCAACTGCGCCGCGCTGCCGGGAACGCTGATCGGCTCCGAGCTGTTCGGCCACGAGCGCGGCGCGTTCACCGGCGCGCAACAGCGCCGGCTCGGCCGCTTCGAGCTGGCCGACGGCGGCTCGCTGTTTCTCGACGAAGTGGGCGAGTTGCCGCCGGAGATGCAGGTGGCGCTGCTGCGCGTGCTCCAGGAAGGTGAGATCGAACGGGTGGGCGGCACCCAGACGATCCGCGTCGACACGCGCGTGATCGCGGCCACCAACCGCGACCTGGGAGTCGCCGTCGCCGAGGGGATCTTCCGCAGCGACCTCTTCTATCGGCTCAACGTCTTTCCTATCGAGGTCCCAGCCCTGCGCGAACGGCGCGAGGACATTCCGATCCTCGTCGAGTACTTCGTCACCCGCTTCGCCGCGCGCCTGGGCAAGAAGTTCCGCCAGATCGAGCGCGGCGCCATGGACCGCATCCTCGCCTACCCCTGGCCCGGCAACGTGCGCGAGCTGCAGAACGTCATCGAGCGCGCGGTCATCCTCTCAGAAGGCGACACCCTGCGCATCGACGAGCCGCTCACGGCCGGAGCCGTGGCCGCGCCGCCGGAATCCTCGCTGCCCGACACCCTGCGCAGCCACGCCCGGAGGCAGATCGAAGAAGCCCTCGCCGCCGCCGGAGGCCGCGTCTCCGGCGCCAACGGAGCCGCCGCCCGCCTCGGCGTGCCGGCAACCACCCTGGAGTCGCGCATCAAGAGCCTCAAGATCGACAAGCGGCGATTCCGGCCCGATCCGGCGGCGTGAGGGGATAACACCCCTCGGTCCTCTTCACCAGGAGTAGGAGTTCATTTGGTCTTTCCTGGCAGGATCGGTGGTGGCGGTGGTGGTGGTGTATAGCCACCATGGAATGGTTTCGGAGGAATTATCGGTGCAGTCGGCGGAATATATCCTTTTTGTGTATCTATCGTCTTGGACATCTTTCTGAGCCCTCAAAAGTTTTTATAGATGAATTCTGCGGCAACAATCACACCCATTACAAATAGGCAACCACTCGTGACGTTAAGTATCTCCGTGACTAGGGTCCCCCAACCCCCAGGCCGGCGAAGGTAGATAGATTGAGAATCAACCTGATGAATCGCCTTTCGTAGAGCCAGCCGGCTTAAAAAATATGAGGCCATTACGCTCGCAATACTAGCGGCCCAAAGCACCCAAGCAAAAAATAGCAGTTTCGGGCTGTGAGCAGGTCCCTTCCCAACGATTTTTTCGATAAAGGCAAAGGAGACCGCAAGCGCACCACCAGACAAGGAAATAACAGCCTTGTCATAGTCCTGTTGGGCCTTTTGCTCGGCTAGCACGAGGTGCTGCCTGTATGAGCTTAAAGGGTCTTCAACCGCCTCCATAAACTAGTGGTAATGAATGGCCTTCAGTCAGGGGGGGCGTGTCCGGTGAAGGGGCCGGGGAGCGCGGGCGAAGCGGCGGGCTCTTCATTCCGGCCCTGCTAAAGAACTGTCCCCTCGGGAGGACGCCGAAAGCCCCGTCTTCGCCCGGGAGGCGAGTTCCGCGGGGGGCGGAGCGCTATCGCATGGAGTATCATTGCATCTCATGGAAGATCCCGAACTGTCGCCGCGCGCCCTGCGGTACCTCGAACAGGCAAGCCATACGCCGATATACGAGCAAGACATAGCGACCGAAGAGGACAACGCAGCCCTTATAGACCTTATTGCTAAAGGGCTACTTGTTCCCATGCCCGGTGGAGCCGGTGGACGGTTTTGTCGCGCGATTACGCCTCTAGGAAAGCTTGTCCTACAAGCTGCGCCGGGAACGGCTGGAGGAATGAGATGACGCGCGTTTGGGGTCGGTTTGGCTTGCTTGTCTGCCTAGCTTTAGTCTCTCTGAGCTGTGCAACTTCTTCCCGTGTAATCGTCAACCCTTCGGCACCCCGGGCCTCCTACCATTCGGCCTATTTGGTTGTCCATGGCGACAGGTCTAGCGACGTAGACACGGAACTCCAAAAAGAGTTGCTTCGCCATGGCTTCGATGTCTCTGTCGGCCCTGACGGCAATGCTCCGGCGAGTGCCGAACTGATCATAAAGTACGTGGATGACTGGAAGTGGGACCTTACTATGTACCTCAGGAGCTTCGACGTCATGGTGTTCGATGCAAAGTCGAAGGTACTCCTTGCCTCTGGAACATGGAAGAATTCTCCCCTCCATGGCTATCACAGCGTTGAGAACTTAGCGCGCTTCGCGCGCGAACCTTTCGCTGCGCCGGCGCGTGTGAGGCATAGCGGGCGCTGCGTGGGGTGAAGGCTGGGGTTGTGCTGCTCGACGTGATCCCTTGGAACATGCCGACCTCCTCCCCGTGTTC
>DATARD010000013.1:0-5451 GCA_036264355.1 Thermoanaerobaculia bacterium | reverse complement strand
CACGACGCCACGGCGACGGCTCTCCTCCTCCGGTTTCCGCTCCGGCTCATCGGCGAGAAGGGAGCCGTGACCCAACTCGACAACACACGCGCCCTCGAGGAGCGTTTCGACGTGGCGTTTCCGCCCGAGCTGCGGGAGGCTCTCGCCAAGGCCGGCGACGGCAACGGGTGGACGCAGGACGGATCTCTCGGGCTCGCGATCGCAGGAGGCCGTTTGCAGGCGGCTCTCCTCGGGAAAGGGAAGGCACGGCACTATCGCCTGACGTCCGTGCGCCTGGCCGCACCCCAAGACGCAGACCGGCTGCCGGGGGGAAAGCCGACTGCGGGCGGCGCTCCCGCGGCGTCCGCCCCGCCGCGTCACGAAGAGGACCCGGAATTCGATGAGATGAGCTTCGTCGACAAGCAAGGCGCTGCCTTCTATCGCGCCTTGCGCCAAGCGGTGGCACGGCACGATGCCGCGGCGACGGCTCGCCTGATCGAGTTCCCGCTCCATCTGAACGGCAAAAAAGGAGTCGTGACCTCGCTGGAAAATTCTCGCGCCCTGGAGGAGCATTTTGACGAAGCGTTTCCTCCTGACTTCCGCGCCGATCTCGCGAGCCTCGCCGGCGACGATTGGTGGACGATCCGAGGTCCCTCCGAGCTCGCGATCGGAAAAGGTCTTTTGTGGGCGAAGCTCTTCGGAGAGGGGAAGGAAGAGCGCTACCGCCTGACGACCGTGAACCTGCTCTCGAACGACAAGACCGACTGGCACAGCAAGGGTTTGCAGTACACTTGCCAGACCGAAAAACATTACATCGCGATCGACGGCCCGGGGAAAGCCGACCAGCGGGTGCGCTACCGCGCCTGGAACAAACCGCACTTCCCGCCGGATCCACCCGACATGGAGGCCGCAGGCTCCTGGGATATCGGCGGTACGGGCCCTTGCGCGGCCTTTGGCTGGACCTTCGTCAAGGGAAAGACGACCTATCTTCTCGAAGAGAACATCTGTACCGAGGGCGACGAGCCGGAAGACGCGAAAGCGGAGCTCAACGTGAGCACCGGCGGCAAGCTCGAGAGGATCTGGTGGTGCTATTAGCGATCGGTTGACGGAGCGATCCGAACGTGATGAAGCCGATCGTCACGATCAGCGTGGTGGGGGGCTGGATACGTCGTCGCGTTCCTTCTCGCTTCCATGGCTGTTGCGGCCCATGTCCGCATGAGCGGTCCTGACGCACAGGCCGCGGGGGGCATGTACGCCTTTGGCGACTCGCTCCTCTTCGTCGCGGTGTTCGGCCAGCGTGTTCGCCCCGACACTTAGACAGTTTTACATCAATCACTTGACACGCTGTTTTGCGAATGATATGTTGTCAAGAAGGAGGTGGTGATGGAGACTGCACGACTGGCTTTCGGCCCCGCCGATCGTGGCATCAACTGGCGGGCGCCGCCAAGGACGATCAGGGACAGGCGCATTTTCTCTAACCGCAACATTTTCTGCGCGCAGCCGACCAGGGTGCGCACAAGGAGACCAGCCAATGAGCATCGTCGGACAGTGGACTTTGCACTACAGTTGGGGTTGCAGTGGGAGTTACAACCAGTCAACCGTCACCTTCAAGAACGACGGCACATTCACGACCGGGGACGGATACAAGGGCCAATGGGCCATGCTCGCCGGCAACGTGCACTGGGTCTATGAGCCGACCCCTTCCGCGGTGTACTCCGGTAATGTCATCGGCGGCGCGATGGCGGGGCTGATGACGAACTTCTCCAACGGCGGGCAGGGTTGTTGGTACGCTACCTTCCCCACGATCCCGGCTGCTCATGCAACGGAGAAGAAGGTGGCCGGCGCGGAGAGCCTCGACTCCATGGGTGCGAAGAAAAAGAAGTGACCATCCCCGCGCTCAGCTTTCTCTGAGGTCAAAAAACTTGAGGCAGGGTGCGTTGACCACGTGCCCTGCCTTTCTCATTCTGGCGACCCTTTGCACCGGAGCCACGCCCCGGCCGCAGGGCGTTGGCGCCGCCCTCCGTATAATGGGCCCCATGAACGCGGGAGAGATCCAGGAGCGGCGGCGACGGGTGGCCGGGGAGCGGCTCGCCCGCGCATGACTCCCCTCGCCGAGCTGCGCAACCTCACCAAGACCTATGAGGAGGGCGGACGCCAGCGCACGGTGTTGCGCGCGGCGAATGCCTCGTTCGCGCGCGGCGAGCTGGCGGTGCTGGTGGGGCGGTCGGGATCGGGGAAGTCGACGCTGCTCAATTTGCTGTCGGGGATCGATCTGCCGACGGCCGGCGAGGTGGTGGTGGACGGCGTGTCTCTCGGCGCGCTCACGGAGCGCGAGCGGACGCTGTTCCGGCGCGACCGGATCGGCTTCGTGTTCCAGTTCTTCAATCTGATTCCGACCCTCACCGTCGAGGAGAATGTGCTGCTGCCGCTGGAGCTCAAGGGGAATCCGGCGGCGGCGGAACGCGCGGCGGCGCTGGCTCTCCTCGACGAGGTGGGGCTCGCGGACCGCCGCGGCGCGTTTCCGGACCGGCTGTCGGGCGGCGAGCAGCAGCGGGTGGCGGTGGCGCGGGCGCTGGCCAATGATCCGCTTCTCGTGCTGGCCGACGAGCCGACCGGTAACCTCGATCTCGACACCGGTCTGCAAGTGCTGGAGATCCTCGACCGCCTCACCCGGCGCGCCGGCAAAACGATGGTGATGGTGACCCACAGCCCCGAGGTCGTGGGGCTCGCCGACCGGGTGTTCCGCGTCGAGGATTGCCGGCTCGTCGAGGTGATGTCCGGGGTGCCGGGCGAGGAAAAGCGCGAGTGAGCACCCGGCTCCTCGCGCGGTCGAGTCGCCGCGAGCTCGCGCGCCATCCGTGGCAGATGGGTCTCGCGATCCTCGGCGTCGCGCTCGGCGTCGCGGTGGTGGTGTCGATCGAGCTGGCGAACGCGAGCGCCCGCCGCGCGTTCACCCTGTCCACCGAGGCGGTGACCGGACGCGCGACGCATCAGGTGATCGGCGGGCCGGACGGGCTGCCGGATACGGCGTTCCGCGATCTGACTCTGGCCGGCGGGCTCGGCGGCGAGATCGCCATGGCGCCGGTGGTCGAAGGCTACGGCGTCCTTCCTACGCCGAGTGGAAAGGGCGGCCGGATGTTGCGCATCCTCGGCGTCGATCCGTTCTCCGAGCCGCCGTTCCGGCCTTATCTCAAAGCGGGTGGTGGTGATCGAGGGGCTCCGGTCGACCTTGGCGCCCTGATGACCCGGCCGGGCGCCGGAGTGCTCGCCGCGGCGACAGCCCGCGAGTTGGGGGTGAAAACCGGCGGCTCGTTCCGCCTCCGCGTCGGTGGTGTCGAGCGGACGGTGGAGCTGGCCGGCGTGCTGGAGCCGCAGGACGAAGGGAGCCGGCGCGCGCTGGCCGACCTCTTGGTGATGGACATCGCCGCGGCGCAGGAGGTCCTCGGCCGGAGCGGCAAGATCGACCGCATCGATCTGATCGTGCCGGGGGGAAATCCTGGAGAGAAGCTCCTCGCCCGTGCCGCGGCCGTCCTGCCGCCGGGCGCGCAGATCCTGCGCTCCTCCTCGCGCAGCCAGACCACCGAGGAGATGACCCGCGCCTTCCGGCTCAACCTGACGGCGTTGTCGCTGCTCGCGCTGATCTGCGGCGTCTTTTTGATCTACAACACCATGACGTTTTCGGTGGTGCAGCGGCGGACGCTGATCGGCACCCTGCGCGCTCTCGGGGTGACGCGCGGCCAGATTTTTTCCCTCGTGCTCGGGGAGGCGGCGGTGGTCGGCGTGCTCGGCACCGCGCTCGGGCTCGGCGCCGGCGTGCTCCTCGGGCGCGGCCTGGTGCGGCTGGTGACGCAGACGATCAACGACCTCTATTTCGTGCTCACCGTCCGCGAGCTGTCCGTGCCGACGCTCACGCTGCTCGAAGGCGCGGCGCTCGGCATCGGTGCCACCCTCCTCGCCGCCGCTGCGCCGGCCTGGGAAGCCACCCAGGCGCCGCCGCGGGCGGTGCTCACCCGCTCGATCCTGGAATCCCAGCTCCGCAAAGCGCTCCCGAAGGTGAGCTTGGCCGGCCTCGGCCTGCTTCTCGGCGGTCTGTTGTTGCTCATCCCGAAAAACCTGGTGGTCAGCTTCGCCGGCCTCTTCGGGGTGATCCTCGGCTGCGCGCTGCTGGCGCCGGTGGTGACGGTCCTCCTGATGCGCCTGCTTCGCCGGCCGATGGGTGCGCTGTTCGGCGTGCTCGGCCGGATGGCGGCCGGCGGGGTGGTGGCGGCGCTGTCGCGCACCGCGGTCGCCATCGCCGCGCTGGTGATCGCCGTGTCGGTGACGGTGGGCATCGGAGTGATGATCGACAGCTTCCGCCAGACCTTGATCGACTGGCTGGAGCACACACTGCAAGACGACATCTATGTCACCGTGCCGAGCCGCGGCGGCGGGTTCATGGGCGCCGATCTCGATCCGGAGGTCGTTCGAAGGGCCGCCGCGGTGCCCGGGGTGGTGCGGGTCGAGACGCTGCGGCGGATGGAGCTGACGACGCCGGACGGACCGGTGCGGATGATCGCTCTCGGCACCGATCTGTGGGGGCTCCGCCGCCACGAGCTGCAACAGGGGGATGCGGCCACCGCCTGGCCTTCTGTGCTGAACGGCGGCGCCGTGGTGGTCTCCGAGCCGTTCTCCCGCCGCCATGGCGTCGACGCGGGAGCGACGATCCGCCTGCCCACCGATGCCGGCCTGGGCCCGTTCCGCGTCGTCGGCGTCTACTCCGATTTCGCCTCGGACCAGGGACTGGTCCTGATGAGCGGCACGACCTACGCCCGCTTCTGGCATGATCCGTTCCTCTCCGGCTTTTCAGTCAATCTCGCCCCCGGCGTCGATACGGACCAGGCCATCGCGCGCCTGAAGACGGCCGAGGGCGACGCGACGCTGTTCATCCGGTCGAACCGGGCGCTCAAGAAGATCTCGCTCGACATCTTCGACCGCACCTTCCGCATCACCGCCGTGCTCCGCCTGCTCGCCGGCCTGGTCGCTTTCATCGGCGTGCTCTCCTCCTTGATGGCGCTCCAGCTCGAACGCGCCCGCGAGCTCGGCGTGCTGCGCGCGAACGGCGTCACCCCGGCGCAGGTCTGGCAGCTCGTCACCTCGCAGACCGGACTCCTCGGCCTCGCCGCCGGCCTTCTCTCCGTGCCGGTCGGCCTCGCCCTCGCCGCCATCATGATCTTCGTGATCAACCGTCGCTCCTTCGGGTGGACGATCCACATGCTGGTGACCCCTGGCGTGCTCCTCGAAGCGCTCGGGCTCGCGCTGACCGCGGCGCTCCTCGCGGGCCTCTACCCGGCGTGGAAGATGGCGCGGACGTCACCGGCGCTGGCGTTGCGGGAGGAGTAAGGGGCATGGACACTAACCTGGCAGGCCAGGAGGTGAGCCGCACCCGCAACCCAGGGCGTTGCCCTGGGCTAAGGAAACACGACCCACCGGGCC
>DATARD010000388.1:0-42045 GCA_036264355.1 Thermoanaerobaculia bacterium | reverse complement strand
CCTCGAAGCGCTCCGGGTCGATGGTGGGGATCGGGGCGGCGGGATCGTTGGGACCGCTGGGCGGTGTACGATCGGGCAAGCTGGGCATGGGGGTAGAATCTCCATGTTCGGTCAGGCTCCGGCCGGAGCTGGTACTCTTGCCGGGGCCGTCTGTCGGTGCGGGAAGGGCCGGATGCTCTCCCCTACGGGGGAGACCGTAACGCACTCCGGACCGATCTTGGGCGCCTCCCTACCGCCTACACTGAACTAGGACACCACCCCAGCCTATGTTCGATTCACCCCAGGGTATGTTCGATCCACCCCAGTCTATGTTCGATCCGCCCCAGGGCAAGCTCAATCCACCCCAAGGCAAGCTCGATCCACCCCAGGGCAAGCTCAATCCGGACGAGGGCAGATTCAATCCCGAGCAGGGCGGATTGAAGCCCGAGCAGGGCGGGTTGAAGCTCGAGCAGGGCGGGTTGAAGCTCGAGCAGGGCGCCGCGGTGCCGTCACGGCGCAGGCGGCGCATGCAGCGAGCCGCCGTCGAGGCGGAGGATGCGGGAGCAGCGGCGGGCGATCTCCGGGTTGTGGGTGACGAGGATGCCGGTGGTCTGGTGGCGGGCCTGGAGCTCGAGGAGGAGACGGAAGACCTGGTCGCCGCTTTCCGGATCGAGATTTCCGGTCGGCTCGTCGGCGAGCAGGAGCGGCGGCTCCAGGGCGAGCGCGCGGCAGAGGGCGACGCGCTGGCGCTCGCCGCCCGAGAGCTGGTTGGGGAAGTGCTCCAGGCGCTCTTCGAGCCCCACCTCGGAGAGCAGCCGGCGCGCGGTGTCGAACACCGCCCGCGGCTCGAGACCGGCGATGCGCCCGGGGACCATGACGTTCTCCAGCGCCGTGAAGTCGGGCAGGAGCTGGTGGAACTGGAAGACGAAGCCGATGGTGCGGTTGCGGAACGCCGCCAGCGCCGCGCCCGAAAGGCCGGCGAGCGAGCGGCCGCCGATCTCGACCGTGCCGGTGTCCGGCCGGTCGAGCGCGCCCAGCACGTGGAGCAGCGTCGACTTCCCCGACCCTGAGGGGCCGACGATCGCCACCATCTCCCCCGGCTCCACCGCCAGGTCGATCCCCTTCAGCACCTCCACCCGGCGCACGCCGTCCTGGTAGGTCTTGGAGAGACCGTTCGCACGGACGGTGACACTCATGATCTCCCCCTCATCGGCGCATCGCTTCCACCGGATCGAGCGCCGCGGCGCGGCGAGCGGCGTAGAAAGCGGACGCGAGAGCGAGGATGGCGGCGAGGCCGAGGACCAGAGCCAGATCTCCCGGCTGCACCAGGAAGGGGACATAGTCGAGGAAGTAGACGCGGCCGGGGACCGGCAGCAGCTTGTAGTGGTCGAGCGTCCAGGCGCCGCCGACGCCGAGGATCGTGCCGGTCAGCATGCCGAGCCCGGCGACCAGGCCGCCGAGCAGAAGAAAGGCGCGGCGCAGCGTCGCCGGCGTCGCTCCCATGGTGCCCAGGATGCCGATCTCGGAGCGTTTGCTGGAGATGATCAGCGCCAGGTCCGCCACCAGGGCGAGCGCGGCGACTACGATGATCAGCGACACGGCGACGAACATCACCGCCTTTTCGAGATGCAGCGCGAAGAGGAGCGGCCGGTTGAGCTCCTTCCAGGTGCGCACCACACTGCCGTGCGGCAGCACCGGTTCCAGCCGGCCGGCGACGTCGAGGGCCGTGTCGAGGTCGGTGGCCACCACCTCCAACCGGCGGTCGTCACCGCCGAGGAGCGTCTCGGCGACGGCGCGCGGCAACGCCACCCGTTCGCGCTCCTCCTGCGTGCGCCCGCTCTGGTAGGTGCCGGTCAGCGGCAGACTGCGGATCCGCGGCTGCGGTCCGAAGGGAGTCAACGTCGGGCGCGGCGAGACGACGTCCACCGCGCGGCCGGGGACGAGCCCCCAGCGCGCGGCCAGCGCGGCCGGCACATAGAGCCCCTCCCCCTGGCCGGCGGCGCCGGGGAACGACTTCGGCACCTGCCCTTCGAAGCCGACCAGGTCCACCGCCTGCACCTTGCCGGCCTCCACCACCCAGCCGCCGCCGCGCACCTGCACCTGCGCCGCCAGCACGCCGGACACCCGGCGCACCGCCTCGCGGGCCGCCTCCGCCTGCGCGGTGGGCAACCCGGTCGGCAGGTCCACCTCGATCTGCGGCGTGCGCCCGAGAAGCTCGGCACGCAAGGCGTCCTGAAACCCCGAGATCACCGCCAACGACAGGATCAGCGCCGCGACGCCCAGCGCCAATCCACCCGCCGCCACCGCCGACAGGAAGCTCGCGAACGCATCCCGCCGCGTGCTGCGCAGATAGCGCAACGCGAGCAGAACCGGAAACGGAAAGGGGCGCAGCAAGAGGCCGCTCATCGGGGCGATAGCCTACTCTATTGACAGATCTCCGCACAGCCCATGCTAGAATGTTGGCCAAACTGTTGACTAGGTTCGCCTAGAACACACAAAGAAGGGGCATTAAGCATGAAGAAGCACCTGTGGTGGTCCCTGGTTGTTGCCAGCCTTGTGGCCAGCAACGCCAGCGCGGTCGAGTTTTTCGTTCCCATCCCCAACCTCGGAAAGTCGTTCACCTACCGGACCGAATTCTCGCGGACAGACCTCAGCAAAACCGACGTCTCGTTCACGTTCGTGACGGAGGGGAAATCAGGTCTCGGCCAGCCGGTCCAGCATTTCACGGTCCTTCCCGGCCCTTCGACCAGCATGACCCACCCCCTGCTCACCGACGACCGCGGCCGCGATTTCCGCCGGCCGCCGGACCGCAGCGATCCGAAGTGGTTCCTGAACGCTCCCGGTCTCGTCACCATGGAAGGTGAGCCGGGCCTTCTCGGGGTCTCGACGGGAGTCGGGATCGGCAGCGATCCGACGTCGGCCTGGGCGTTGCCCATGCTGACCGCGGACGACGCCTACAAGGCCGGCTCCACGATCTACGTGCTGAACATGACGAAGACGGCCACGGTGAGCAGCGAGCTGTCGCTCTTCAACCTCGACGGCGGGAACGCCCTGTGCACCGCCAAGCTCCTGTCGCCCAAGGGGAACGTCCTCGACACCCGCGCCAACATTTCGGTGCCTGCGTTGGGAGCCGTGCGCATCGCGGACATCATGAAGCTCGCCGGCATCGCCGCCGGGCTCAGCGCTTCGGTGACCTGCGATCATCCGTTCTATTCCCTCGGCAGCTTCCCGTCGCCGACGATCGACGACATCCGGGTGCTCTATCCGTCGAACACCCCGCCGACCACCGGCACCCTGCAGACCCTGGTGTCCAATGTCAGCTTCCGCGTCACGCCGGACAACTCGGTGCAGACCTTCGAGCTGCCGCTCGACGACAACGTCTCGTACCGGTCCATCGTCATCGATTTCGACGCCACGGTCACCGCCCCGTCGAACACCGCCTACTACCGCGGCGTGCTCGGCATGTGGCGCAACGAGCCGGGCCAGCGTTTCGGCAAGACGCTGTACTTCGGCGTCAACGAGCGCTTCGACCGCAGCAAGCTGATGATCGACCTCGGCTCGCCCTACATCGAGTACCTGATCAAGAAGAACAAGGCTCCCCTCGTCGGCGGACGAACCTACCACTTCCACATCGAGGTCAACGCCGACCAGGAGCTGATCCGCCAGGTGGTCACCAACGGCGGCGGCGGGGTGGTCGCCGACATGCGGAGCGGATTGTTCAACGACGACCTGCGCAAGCGGAACGGCAACACTCTGATCGTCGGCTTCGGGCTGCCGGGCATCGGCGACGGCGCCTACTCGCCGCCGTACGGCTGGCGCTTCTCGAAGATCACGGTCAACGGCTTCAAATAAGCCACCCCGCATCCATCTGAAGCCGGAGGGGCATGCCCTCTCCGGCTTCTCCCCTGCCTGAGCTGCTACCATCCGCCGGCATGGACAACGTCGCCGACATCGATCTCATCACACCCTTGAAGGAAGCGGTGGACCGCTGGGACGCCCTCGGTTGGGCGCGCCCGCGGGTCGCCGTCGTCTCCGGCTCCGGCCTGGCCGTCGATCTGGGCGAGCGCATCCACGGTCCGATCTCGCTGGAGTACCTCCTCCCTTTCTCCTGCCATCCGGTCGCGGGTCATCCGCACGAGGCCGAGGTGCTGCTGCCGGTGCCCGACCGCCCGGTCCTCTATTACCGCGGCCGTCTCCACTCCTACCAGGGATACAGCGCCTACGAAACCGTCTTCCCCATCCGCCTCGCCGCCCTCCTCGGCGTCAAGGTGCTGATCCTCACCAACGCCACCGGGGGATTGCACGTCGAGCGGAAGCCGGGCGACCTGATGTTGATCCGCGATCATCTCAATCTGACCGGTCTCAATCCGCTCCGCGGCCAGCTCCCGCCGGAGTGGGGTCCGCGCTTTCCGGACATGGGAGCCGCCTACGATCCGGCCCTGCGCGAGTTGGCGAAAGGTCTCGCCCACGATCTCGGGATCGCCCTGCCCGAAGGCGTCTACGCCGGCCTGGCGGGTCCCAGCTACGAGACGCCGGCCGAGGTGCGGATGCTGCAAACAATGGGCGGCGACGTCGCCGGCATGTCCACCGTCCTCGAAGTCCTCGCCGCGCACCCGATGGGCGTCCGCTGCCTCGCGATCTCGATGATCAGCAACCCCGCCGCCGGCCTCTCCGACGCCCCGGTCGACCACGCCGACGTCCTCGCCGCCGGCACGGCCGCCGCCGCGAGCGTGCAGAAGCTGCTGGGCGCGCTGCTCGGCCACCCCGGGCTGCTGACCGCGTAGTCAACCAAGAAAAACGGCGAGACGCTGGACTCCCTCAGCGAACGCGGCCGGCTCGGGAAGCAGGGAGACGACGAGAAAATCTTCCGTCATGAAGTCGAAAAAGTAGCCGGGATGGACGCGGACGCCGGTGCGATCGAGGAGATCGAGGACGAGATCTTCGTCGGTGGCCCGGCCGGTGTCTCGGGGAAAAACGGAGAGGACGGCCGACCATCCTCCTTCCGGCTCGTACAGCGTGATTCCCGGGAGACCCGCCAGCGCCGTCCGCAGAGCGGCGAGGTTGGTCCGCAGCCGGTCGAGAATCGCGGCGCGGATCCGGGGCGCAAGGGCCAGGATGCCCGGCAGCGCCCGCTGCACCGGCGACGCCACGGAGAGATAGCTGTCGGTCACCAGCTCCAGCGCATCGATCACCTGGCGCCGCGCGTCGGGTGGCCCGCCGATGCGGATCCACCCCAGTTTCCACGACGGCAGGCCGGCTCCCTTGGAGAGCCCACTCAGGGAGAATGTCATCGCATCTCCAGAAGCCGCCGCCGGACCGGCGCGGCGCGTCCCCGGCGGCGGATCGGCGAGCGGGTAGTCGGCGAAGACCTCATCCGAGACCAGCGGGATGCGGCGGGAGGCGCAGAGCGCGGACAGACCGGCCTGCGCCTCCGTCGACAGGAAGGTACCGGCCGGATTGCTCGGATGCACGACCGCGAGGAGCTTCGTATAGGGCGCGACGGCGGCGGCGAGGGCCGCGACATCGGCTGCTTCGACCGCGAAGCGCCGCTCCGGCACGAGACCGACGTGGCGGAGGCCGAGCCCGTCGAGCGCGGTGAGGCTGTCGAGGAGCGGGTACGACGGAGCGGTGGTCAGCACCTCGTCGCCGGGATCGGCGAACAGCTTGAAGAGATGGGAGTAGGACTCGCTGGTCGAGGCCGTGAGCACGAGATCGTCCGGAGAGACCTGATCGTCAGGCTTGGACAACTCGGCGGCGAGCGCCTCGCGCGCCGCGAGAATCCCGCGCGGATGCGGGTCGTACGCTGCTCCCGCGCCACTGCGCAGCACCTCGGCGAGCTCCTGCTCCGGATAGGCCAAGCCGACCCGCGTCGGATTCGTCTCCGTGAGATCGATCACCGGCAAGCCGCGGGCCGAGCGCTCTGCCACGGCCAGCGTCACGCGATTCGGCGATAGCTCCCATTGCATGCGGTTCGAAAAGCGCGGACGCCGGATCACCGGCGAATTATACTGAGCCCGCTTTCCTGGAGGAGACTCCGATGCGATACCTCGCGACAGTCGTTCTGGCCCTGGGCATCGGACCGGCTCTGGCCGCGCCGCAAGCGCCGCTCCGGGTGCTGCCGGAGGTGCCCGGCGCGGCGGAGGCCGCCGCGCCGCCGCCGATGCGCCTTGCCGAAAACCTCGGCCTCGACGCGGTGCGCTCCCTGCGGCCGGCGGCGGAAGGAGCGGTCGATCAGATCGACGCCTTGCGGGCCTGGAACGCCGCGCGCCGGCTGCCGGTCCAGATCGGCTTCTCGCGTCCGCTCTCCCGGCCCGTGCAGCTCCGGGTGAGCGACCGGCCGCCGGTCCAGGGTCCGTATCAACGCACCGCGGACGGAATTTTCGCCGACTCGTTCCAGGGCGGTCTGGTGTGGGGAACCCACCTGCGGGTCGCCCAGGCGCATCGCCTCCGCGTCCATTTGAGCGCGATCAACCTCCCGGCCCAGACCCGGCTCTGGATCTGGGGTTTCGGGGAAGAGCCGCGAGCGTTCGATCTCGATCTGCTGCGAGCCGGCGGCGATCTGTGGACGCCGAGCGTCGGCGGCGAGGACGTCTTTCTGGAGGTCGAGATCCCCGCCGGAGCAGCCAACGGAAAAGCCGGGTTCGAGATCGGCGAGATCGGCGAGATCCTGGCCGGCGACTCTCTTGGAGACACTTCGTTCGGTGACTGCATCGTGGACGCCACGTGCGTCGACGCGAAGACGTTCGACGCCATCGCCGAGGTGCGCAAGGCGGTGGCCCACCTGGAGTTCCTGTCCGGCGGCTTCATCTATGAATGCTCCGGCGGACTGCTCAACGACAACGCGCCCGCCGTCACGCCCTATCTCCTGACCGCCCAACACTGCTTCTCGACCCAGTTCGAGGCCGCGACGCTGGAAGCCTTCTGGGATTTCAAGACTCCGACCTGCGGCGGCAAGGCTCCGGACCTGTCGACTCTCCCGCACAGCATCGGCAGCACTCTCCTGGCGACCGGCGAAGCCTCGGACTTCACGTTCGTCCGCCTCAACGCCATCCCCGCGGGCCGCGCGCTGCTGGGCTGGACGGCGACTCCGCCGGCCGCCGGCACGACGGTCTACCGGGTGTCACATCCGGCCCCGGTGACCGTCCGCCCGCAGAGCTTCCTGCGCGCCGCGATCGACACCGCCGTCCCCGCCTGCCCGGACAGCCCGCGGCCCGGCTACCTCTACTCCTTCGCCAACCTGGGAGGAGATTTCGAAGGCAGCTCCGGAGGCCCCCTCCTCCTCGCCGGCGGCATCGTCGTCGGCCAGCTCAGCGGCGGCTGCGGCGGCCTGCACCCCGCCGACGGCTGCGACCGGACAGTCGCCGAAACCGACGGCGCCTTCGCGGTCACCTACCCGTCGATCGTCCAGTTCCTGGCTCCGGACAACGACCGGACCTGCCTCCCGAGCGCCACCACTCTCTGCCTCGACGGCCGGCCCGGCGACCGGCGTTTCAAAATCCAGGTGGGATTCGCAACCGGACAAGGAGGAGGGCTCTCCGGCCGCGGCACCGCCGTCCCGCTCTCCAGCCTCGGCATCACCACCGGCGGCCTGTTCTGGCTCTTCGACAGCACCAACCCCGAGATGCTGATCAAAGTCCTCGACGCCTGCACCCTCAACGGAAGATACTGGGTCCTCGCCGCCACCGCCACCAACGCAGGGCTCACCACCACGGTCACCGACACGGTGACGGGAACGGTGCAGACCTACCACAGCGTCGACGGACAGGCCAATCCGTTGATCGGGGATACGATGACGTTTCGCTGTAACTGAGAGGGTGCTAAGCCACGCTCCCGGGATGAATCGGCAGGACCACCGTGAAGTAGGTACGGTCCTCGTCGAACTCGAAGCGCGGCTCCGGCGAGCCATTGTCCCGCATCGCCCGGAAGATCTTCGGCACTCCCGTGCTGCGTGTCTCGGCCAGCTTCAGCTCTTTGAAGAGCTCGCCGATCCGCCGGTTGCGGGCCGGAACTTGTGGAATCCTCCGGCCGGTCGAGAAGTCTTCGAGCTTCAGGCCCGCCACCGGACCGGGGTAGCTCGAAACGGTCATCTCGGTCGGATAGAGATAGACCTTGGTCGGCTCGGAGCTTCGATAATCGCGGTGATGGACCGCATTGACCAGAGCCTCCTCGATGGCTCCCAGAGGATAGGCGGACCAGGTCGAAGCCTCCGGGCGGTCCGGGTGCTTGCGGATGGACTGCCCGATCAGGTTCCCCAGGTAGCCGAGGCAGTCGCGGACCTGGCGATGGAGCGGGCCGCGAAAGATGTGCTCCTCGAACACATCGCCACCCGCGTCATCCTGGAAGCGGACGACATCGATACGCGCGCCGGGAAAAATACGGTCTGGGGCGTCGCTGAAAAACAGCAGAGCGAAGTTGCGCGGCACCTCGTGGCCGTCCATTCGGTGCACCAGCCGCATGGCGCGGTACATCTCACGGTCGTCAGACTCCGCGGCCAGGTCGCTACTCACCTCGTGAAGAAACTCGCGGACCAGGGTGCAGCGCAAGTCGTACACATGAAATCTGAACGCCGGCTGGTCGTCGAAGTGGTCGTGAATGGGAAACGGCGTCGCACTCGGCGGCACGGGTTCTGGAGACTCCATGAGGGCTTCGATTCTCCCATAGGTGAACGCGGAGTTGCCAGAGTCTCCTAAGAACGCGACCGTGGACGCCGAGAGCTTGCGCCGGCCGAACCCAATCAGCCTTACCACTGTCCAGAGCGTCTCTGGATGGCTGAAAGCCGGTCTCAACCACCGAGAGAGTCTCCCAGCGGAGAAGATGACGGTCCTGCTCTCCGAGTTGTCCATTTCTGCCGGTCAGAGGGTCTCTGCAGAAAAAAAGAGCCTCTCGACGGCGCGGCGACACTCTTCTGCTGCCGTGAGAGTCTCTCCACGGGCATGATGACCTTCTCTTCGGTCGGTCTGGTCATTTCCTCTGGCCAGAGAGTCTCTTAGAAAAAAACTGCTCCGCCGCAGGCGTTGGAGAGATTTTCATCCCTGAAGGAGCCGTGGCAAAGCTCCAAATCGTCGCCTAGCCTAGCCTCGAAGGCGCCGCCGACGCCGCTGAGAGCCGTGGCGTTGAGGCTTCTGATCGCGAGATGTGGGGCATTCATTTCCAGAATAGTCTGGATTGGCGAGCGGCCAAGTTAGTTGGACCATCGAAGGCCGCGGCTTTGCGGAAATGCCCTGACCTATCGAGCGTTCCAGCGCATCAGCTTGAGCCATGAAGCTCGAGCAATCGGCGCCTGGGATCCAAGTCTTATAGGCCATAGAGCCATTTTCTGCTAGAGTGAAAAAGCAGCCCATACCCGTCCTCGGCGGGAGTCCCCAGCCAAGATAGCTAAAAATAGATTTCACAGCTCTCCAGTTTTCCTCATCGCTCTGCCCTGGCGGAACAACGAAAACGCACTTCGTAAACTGGCCACTGCGCGCCAACCAGTCGATCTCCCATAGCGTTCCTCGTCGGACTGAAGGGACAAGGATGACCATGCGGGCAGCTGCTATTAATATCTTCACTGCCTCCTGCCAACCCTCTTCCGAGAGCAGGACTTTCCCGGCACCAGCGCTCTCCTGAGGTTTTCCGAGACTGATCAGCTGCCCGACACTACCGAAGGATTCACCCAAGAGAGTTTCAAGGTCGAAGCCGGGTGTTCGGAAATACCGAAGGGGAGACAGGATGGGGCCAAGCCCTTCCGGGCTCGAGATTGGGATGTGATCCACTCGGAAAAACGGGCGAAGGAAGAGAACGAACGGCTCAACCGACTCGCCTCTCTGAAGGGCTAGCCACAATTCTTCAGCCTGCTCGTCGTTGGCTAAATTGAGTTGATTTCGCTCGGCACTCTCAACAGCGAACGCGGCCTTCAACAAGAGCATAGAAAGAGGAATGAGCACAACCAGGAAAGAGGGACCCGAAGTGGCACTTACCACGCATTCGTAAAGAAAAAACACCATCGACAGAAGAGAGAGACAACGCAGAAGCACAGCAGCCGCGTCGGTCACATGCAATAAATCCGGCCGAAGGCATTGAGACGCCGCAGAGGGCTGCGGGTCGGGTGGTTGACCGAGAGCCTCCGAAAGTGGAGTGGTCCACATCGAGCTTCCCCTCTTTATTCTGAAGCTGCGCGCCCCCGGCTTGACACGAGAGTTACTCCAAACAGCGAGCATTTGCAAACCAACTGCCCGCGCACGCACTCCTTCTTCTCTTCGACACCAAGCAGCAGGAATTTGTTGAGTGGTGCTGCCTGCTTCCTACAGCTTTCCTACTCCGTTCCCTGCCGCGCCACCGGCAGAGCCGCCGCGACGGTCCCGCCCACCGCCACCGTCCCTGATGACACCACCTTAAGCTTCCAGCCTTCCGCGCGCGTGCTGTCGAGGCTGACGTGGCCGGCGACGAAGAAGAGGCGGGAGGTGTCCGGCCGGTTGGGGGTGGTGCAGAAACGGTCCTGGAGATAGAAGGGCGGAATGGCCTGGTAGTAGAGCGTCACCCGCACGCTGGCCGGCGTGCCCTTGATGTCGGCGAGCGGGATCTCATAGGTCAGCTCGTCGCCTCCGCCGCCTCTGCCTCCGACACCGCCTTCCGCTTTCGGTTTGTACCAGGGATCGTCCACCTGGCCGCCTTTGCCGTCCGGCAGCTTGGGGAGGATGTGGTGGGTGAGCGCTTCGGCGCTGAGCTTCGGGCTTCCCAGGCCTTCTTTCTCCGCCAGCTCGACGGTCGGCGTCCAGCCGCGCGGCAGCAGGCGGTTGTCTTTCACCACGTCGGCGAGGGAGAGGAAGCTGGTGGTGAGACGGCCGCGCGGATCGCGCACCAGCTCCTGGTAGATCTGCGCCTGGTCCTGGCGGGTGATCGTCCGATAGTGCGGCTGGAAGGTCTGCGCTCCGGTCTGCGGCTTGCACTGGCTCTGCCACATGAATTCGCCGCTCAGCGGCGCGCCGTCCGGACCGACGAGGACGCCGGTCGGATCGGTGCGGCCGGAGACCCAGAGGTCGTTGCCGGCGGCGTCGAGCACCTCGAAGGTCAGGAAGGCGCGGCGGAAGCCGACTCCCGAGGGGAATTTGTGGCCGGCCAGGTTCTCGACCCGGACCGTGGCGCCGAGGCGGTCTTGAGTCGTCTCGACTATGGTGACCGCGGCGGTCGCCGTGCCGGTGTCCGCCTGCCGGATCATCGAGTCGTAGGTGGTGGCGAGCGGCGCCACGCCCCGGCCGCCCAGCATGGGGTCCTGGATGCGGATGCCGAGGACGTCGGGAAACTGCTGGGCAAACTGATTGAAGAAGACGTTCAGACCCACCAGGGTGTGGCGGGAGAACGGCGAGCGCGGCGAGAGATCGATGTCCGCCTGCGGCGCCCGGTTCTCGGTCTGCGGCATGTTGCTCGCCTCCTGGATGGAGGCGATCTTGCTCGCGAGCGTTCCCGGCACGCCCGGATAGGTGGGCGTCATGTGGCAGTCCTGGCACGAGCGCGGCGTCGGGCCGCCGTCGCGGAAGTCGCTGAACACCCACTCCGGATAGGTGGCCTGCTCGATGATGATCTCGGGCTTGCTGGCGTGCGCGGGCACCCACGGCTTGTCGCCGTCGAAGACCGGCAGCACGACGCTGTGGCAGCTCCCACAGACTTTGGACGAAGCCACCAGCGGATATTCGACCGGATTGGCGCCGAGAGTGTGATTCATCGGCACCTGCTGCGGGCGGTCGAAAGGACCGTGCAGCGCGTCCGGCGCGCCGGTGGCGAAGTCGCTGGTGAAGGTGGATCCGATCGGTTTCTTTTCGTCGACCTCGATGTGGTGGCAGGTGGTGCAGGAGACGCCGTCGCGGGCGAGGCCACCGTATTTCGCGTCTTTTTTCTCCTGCTCCGTGGCCGCCCGGTAGGGGATGGCGTTCACCTGCTGCCGCGAGAAGAGCAGGCGCGGCACGATGGGCTGTGAATTCTGATCCAATCCCAGGAGGTCGGTGTTGTTGCAGACGGCGGCGGCCTTCTTGGGGTCGCCAGGAAACTGATCGAGACAGAACTGCCGCTGTCCCATCACGCCGTGGCAGTGCAGGCAGACGTCCGGCGCCAGCCTGGCGAGCGCCGGATGGACTTTCTGCTCCGTTTCGAGCTGCGCGAAGAAGACCGGATCGCGGCCGGCGAGCCCCATCGGCGAGCCGCGCCATTCGCCATACTGGGCGAGGTTGATCAGATTTGTGTAGGCCGGCTGGCTCTCCTGCTGCACGGTCATGTCGTAGTGCAGTCCGGTCGATCCCGCGGCGTGGCAGCCGACGCACTGATCGGAAGTCAGGAAAAGGGGCGGACCGCCGGGCGGAGACAAGGCGTGATCGTAGATTTCGGGCGGCATGTAGAGATCGGTGATCTCGCGCGGCCCGGGCGGCAGGATGATGTGCGCGCCGAAGGTCTTCAGGAACGCCGGCGAATAGTCGGTGAGTGGCTGGCTGACCCTGCTCACTTTCGGGTTCGGCCACGGCACCTTGTTCCACACCAGCCCGGCGCTCTCGAATTTCCCCAGGAGGTCCTGCAACGGCTCGAACCGCTCATGCACCGAAAGGGTTTCCAGAGCCTTCTGCTTCGGCTCGCCGGCGATCGGCGGCTGATCCTGGAAGTAGTACTGGAGGAACGTGTCGGGATCGCCGAGCACGTTGTTGAGGCTGGAGAAGGTCAGCTCGTCCTTGGCAGAGGCGTGGCAGTTGACGCAGTAGTAGCCGGAGCCCATCCAGGGATACGGCAGATTGACCGGCGGCGGCCAGTCGAGCTGCGAGATCTCGGTCGCCTTGGGGTCCCACGATCCCCAGAACCAGCCGTCCTTGGCACCGCGGCTGTCTTTCACCATCAGAGCGATCATGTGCGGCGGTTCCTGCGGCACGGCCGGATTCTGCAACCGCTCGGCGGTGGTGTTGCCATACATCAGCTTGAGGATCATGGCGCCGTCGGCGATCGGCCGCACCGGCGATTTGGTCTCCAGAACGGCGTCCAGCTTGCACTCCGGGCAGGTCTTGCGGCATTCCGCGACGAATTTCTTTTCATGCGCGGCGTCGCGCTCGCACATCCAGCGGTAGATGTCCGGCGAGTAGTAGATGACGACCGAGCTGTGGGTGCCGAGCGTGGTGGTGATCCACGACGGCACGTGCGGATCGCCGCCCAGGGCGGCCACGGTCGGGCCGGTGGGCCGCCACTGCTTGTCGTGGTGCCACCCCTCCTTGAGATAGCAGCCGGCGCGGAGAAAGCGGCCGAGGATGCGCTCGTACTCCGACTTGGCGAACGGAAAATCGCTCGGCAAGGGCAGCCGGACCGCGCAGTCGTCCACGGCGAGTGCCGGGGCGGGGGGAGCGGGGGGAACGGCCGGCCCGGCGGCCGCCAATCCAACCGCGGCAGCCAATATCGGAGCCAGCGGAGCCAGCGGGAGCAGCAGGAACAGCAGGGCTCGCCTCGACCTCATCGCAATGTATCCCCCAAGATCAACTGCAGAAATCAACTGCAAGAAAACGCGGTGATGTCCTCCGCCGGCACCGGCGCCTCACCGTCGGCGTTCGCGTAGGTCCGTACGGCTCCGGTCGCCGTGTCGGTCACCGTCGTGGTCAGGCCGACGTTGGTGGTCGCCGCGTAGAACACCCAGTAATGATGATTGCTGGCGCAGCCGTCCAGCACCTTGACCAGCAGCTCGGGATTGGTGGCGCTGAAGAGCGAGAAGAGACCGCCCGAGGTGATGCCGAGGCTGGAGAGCGGGATCGCGACCCCCTGCCCCGCGAAGCCGCCGCCCTGCGACGTCGCGTAGTCCACCTTCACCTTGAAACGGCGGTCGCCCGGCGCCTGGTCGATGCACAGCGTGGTCGCGTCCGGCACGCACGGCTGGCTGGCTGCGGCGGGATTCAGATAGTGCGAGACCGAGGCATAGGTCAGCGCGAAGGCGCCGTCGACGTCCGCGTTGCGATGGTCGCAGCCGTCCTCCGGGTTGGGGCCGCAGCCGCCGAGGAGCTGCCCGACCACCAGGCCGCCGGCGAGCATGGCCGGAGAGCCGGAGCTGCCGCCGAAAGTGCCCCCCTGGGTCGGCAGGGAGTAGAGGAAATTCGGCCGCGGCGCGTCGGAGCAGGCCGCGAAGGGAACGTTCACCGCGCCTCGGGAGAAGCTCTGCGGCAGGATGACGTTCCCCGGGATCGGATGCGAGACGCGGTAGACGGTGGTGCCGTTGGCGAGCGCCGCGGTCGACCAGCCGAGCAGGATCCGGCCGGCCGGGACGCTGTCGAGGCGGACGAAGGTGAAGTCCGAGCTCGCGGAGGTCGCGAGCAGGGTGCCGCCGCTGCTCCGTCCCAGGGTGGACGGATCGGGAGGCGTGCCGCCGCAGGCCGCGGTGCTGAAATCCCAGAAGGCGTCGAGGGTGGCGGTCGCGGTCTGGTCCGAGAAGCAGTGATGGGCGGTCAGCAGATAGGGGGGCGCCGTGGGGCCGGTGTTGTTGAGCAGGCTGCCGGTGCAGGCATAGGTGAACCCGTCGCCGAGCACGAATTCGAGATGCGCCACCGCCTTGCGCGCCTGGTCGATGGCGCTGAAGGTGCTCGCGCCGACACAGGCGGCGTCCACCACGCACTCGCCGGCCGCGTCGCCAGCATCGCCGATGCGGAAGACCTCGCCCACCGCGGTGACGTCGAGCGCCGCGCGCCCGCTTTTCGTCAGCGCCGCACCCGGCACCTCGACCTCGAAAAAGACGTCCTCGCCGCCGACGCTGGGCGTCCACAGGTCGTTGCCCGCGCGCCGCAGCTCGAGCCCGAAGGCGACCGGCTCCTCGCCGAGCCCCCAGACCCACATCCGGGAGCCGGCCGGCAGCGCGAGCCCGCTCAGGTGGAGGCGCAGACGGTAGGCCCGGTCGACGCGCACGTGCGTTCCCCAGGAGAGCCCGCCGGCCGGCGACTCCGCGACGAAGCCGTCCCCGGCGCGGCGGAAGGAGCCGGCGGCCCGGGTGGCCGCGTCGAGACGCATGTGGAGCGGCAGCGGGATCGGCCGCTCGAAGCCCACCTTGGTGGGGAGCCGGTGCGCCGCGTTCCACTCCCGCACTGCGTCGATCTGATCCACCGCGCCCTCCGCCGCCTTGCGCAGCGTGCGGACCGGCGTGATGTCGAGGTTCTCGGCGAGCCGCATCGGCTGCGGCGCCGCGGCTTTCGTCGCGGCGCCGCCCATCGCGCGCGGTTGCAGCTCGATGACCGGCGCCGCCGGCGCGCCGGCGGCGAGAAGAGGAGCCGTCGCGAAGACAATGAGCAGGAATAGGTACGGAATCCGGTCTCTGGTCATCAGGAGCCCCCTTCGGCAGAGTCCGGTCAGTATATTCTCAAGGCGCAGCCAAAGACGACGATGACCGAACGTATCGACCGCATCGAGCGCATCGAACAACGCGCCCGCTTCGACCTCATCCGCTACGCCAACGTCTGGGAAGACGCGGGCGTCCTGGTGGCGGCGTTGCGGCCGGCGCCCGGCAAGCGCTTCCTGTCGATCGCCTCGGCCGGCGACAACGCGTTCGCGCTGCTCGCCGCCGGCGCCGAGGTGGTGGCGGCCGACCTCTCGCCGGCGCAGCTCGCGCTGGTCGAGCTCAAACGCGCCGCCATCCGGCGGCTCGATCACGCCGAGACCCTGGCGTTCCTCGGCGTGCGGCCGAGCCCGGACCGGCTCCGGATCTACGCGGAGCTGGAGCCCGATCTGCCCGAGACGGCGCGGGCGATCTGGCGCGGCCGGCTCGACACGGTGGCGGCCGGCGTCATCCACGGCGGCAAGTTCGAGAGCTACTTCCGCCTCTTCCGCACCCGGGTGCTGCCGCTCATCCACTCCCGGAAGACGGTGCTCGCCCTGCTCGAAGAGCGCACCGAGGCCGAACGCGTACGGTTCTACGCCGAACGCTGGGACAATCTCCGCTGGCGGCTCCTCTTCCGCGTCTTCTTCAGCCGTTTCGCCATGGGCCGCCTGGGCCGCGATCCGGAGTTCTTCCGCTTTGTCGAAGGCTCGGTGGCGGAGCGCATCCTGGCCCGGGCGCGCTACGCGTTGACCGTCCTGCCGACGCACGCGAATCCGTATCTCGAATCGATCCTCACCGGAAATTATTCTGAGCGCGACGGCGCTCTCCCCCGCTATCTGGAGCCGGAGACGTTCGCGGCGGTGCGCGAGAGCCTGGACCGGCTGACGCTCTTCCACGGACCGGTCGAAGCGGCGGCCGAGGCGCATCACGGCGCCGGGGGCGCCGGGTTCGATGGCTTCAACCTGTCGGACATCTTCGAATATCTCGATCCGGCCACCAGCGCGGCGATCTACGGCCGGCTGCTCGCCACCGCCCGGCCGGGCGCCCGCTTCGCCTACTGGAACATGCTGGTGCCGCGCCGCCGTCCGGACGCGCTGGCCGGCCGCGTCCGCTCGCTCGACGCGGAGGCGGCGGAGCTGTTCGCCCGCGACCTGGCCTTTTTCTATAGCGCCTTCGTTCTCGAGACGGTGGAAGAGGTGACGGGATGAGCGACTGGCTGACGCCCGAGGATCTGCGCGGCGCGGTGATCCTCTCTGGGGTCTTCCTCGCCATCATCGTCATCGCGGAGCTGTGGCGCCGGTTCGGTCATCCCAATCCGGAGCACACCCGCAAGCTGGTGCATCTCGGCGGCGGCGTCACCTGTCTGTTCTTTCCGTTCCTGATCCGCTCCCCCTGGGTGGTGCTGGCCATGGCGCTGCCGCTGACCATCCTGTTCGTCGCCGGCGGCAAGCTCGGCTTCCTCAAGAGCCTGCACGGCGTCGCACGGAAGAGCCGGGGCGCCGAATATTATCCGCTCGCGGTCTTCCTGGTCTTCTGCATGACCCTCGGCCGCCCCTGGCTCTACCTGGCGGCGGTGCTGGTGCTGGCGGTGGCCGACGCCTTCGCGGCGCTCATCGGCAGCCGCTACGGAGTGATCCGCTACGAGGTGGAGGACGAGCAGAAGAGCGTCGAGGGATCGCTGGTCTTTTTCGTCATCGCGTTCCTGGCCATCCACCTCCCCACCCTCCTGCTCACCGATCTGCCGCGGCCGGTCTGTGTCCTGGCGGCGACTCTCGTGGCGGCGCTGGTGACCGGCTTCGAGGCGATCTCCCTGGAGGGAGCGGACAATCTGTTCGTGCCGTTGGCGGTGGTGGTGACGCTCGGCAAGATCACCACCAAGCCGCTCGCCGAGGTGGTGTTCCAGAATCTTTCGCTGCTCGCGATCTGCCTCGCCGTGACACTCCTCGCCTGGCGCCTGCGGTCGCGCAAGGTTTTCAACGTCGGCGGGACGATCACCTACGTCCTGTTCGCTTACGGCACCTGGTCGCTCGGCAACTGGGTGTGGGCGCTGCCGGCCTTCATCGGATTCCTCGGCTACGTCGCCGCCTGGTACCGTTTCGCGCCGCCCGGCCATGCCTCGGGGGTCAAGGTGCGCACGGTGACGCGGGCGCTGCTGCCGCCGTTCGCCATGCTCGCCCTGGCCAACGGTCTCGACCGCGAGCCGCTGTTCTATGCGCCCTATCTCGCCGTGATCGCGTCGGTGCTCGCCTTCAGCCTCGACACCGGCGTCTTCCGGGTCGAGAAGCTGGGCGGCACCGGCCGCGTCGTGGGCGCGCTCGGTCTCGGCATCCTGGGTTGCGCCGTCATCGCCCTACCCTCCTGGCTGGTCCTGCGGAACGTCCCCTGGATGGGCCTCGCCAGCCTCGCTGGCGTCGTCATGCTCACCTCGCTCACCAACGCCGCCATCGAGCTGCGCTACCCCGGCGAGCGTAGCCGCGAATGGACCGGCTGGCGTTTCCTCCTGAGCTTCGCCGCGGGCGGCGCGGTGCTAGGCTTGGAGGCGCTGGGCCGGGCTCCGCTGTGGAATCCGAGCTGGCCGCCGGTTCCGTGAGGATCGAGATGATACTGCCTGAAACCATCTCGCCGCTCGCCCGCCCCGAGGCTACTCTCGCGGTTGACGACCTCCTGCCTGGACATGCCCCGGCGAGCTGACGGCGCTGATCGAGCACAACGGTCCGTAGAGACGGCCCAGTCCCTTACCACAACCCTCTCCTGAACCACGATCGTCGGGCCGTCTCAGCCTCAAAAGGCCAACGCCGGACCGATATCCCGTCGTACTGATCCGGTCATTTCCGACACACAACGGACTCCGCCAATCAGTGGTGTGTCTGCAGAAAGTCGCAATCCCGCCGTACTGATCCGGTCATTTCCGACGGGTGGTCGAGAAGGCCCATCGTAAGGCCCGGATGCAGAAGTCGCAATCCCGCCGTACTGATCCGGTCATTTCCGACCTTCGGCAAGGCCAAGCGGGTGTTCAACTGGGACGAGCTGTCGCAATCCCGCCGTACTGATCCGGTCATTTCCGACCGATCCTGCCAATCCTGTATTCCCACTTACCTCACCCAAAGAAGTCGCAATCCCGCCGTACTGATCCGGTCATTTCCGACTCTCGCCTCTGCAACCCACGCTGGCAGAGCCACTTGCGCCCCCTCCGGCTGTTATCCCCTCTGGAGGCTGTAGAAAACCGAGTCCGCCGATCCTCTCCGGGCTCCCCAGTGTGCCTGCAACCGCCTATCTTCTCTTCACTTACGGGCCGGCTGTTACCCCTGTTCCATTTCCGCATTCTGGGCCTGGCATGCTTTTTTCCTGTGCTCGGTTCTTGCATGCGCCCACCAACCATCGATTGTCAAAGAGCTGAACAGAACTCTAGCACGAAGGCTGCGGGGCCGTGCAAAGAATCGTTGTAGACTCCCCGCATGCCCCGGCGAGCTGACGGTGTCCTGCTCGATCTCGACGGCACAGTCTATCAGGAAGGACGGGCGATTCCGGGGGCCGCCGAGGCGCTCGCGGCGTTGCGCCGGTCGGGCGTTCCTTTCCGCTTCACCACCAATACCACCCGCCGGCCCCGTTCCGTGCTCGCCGAGCAGCTCACCGGCCTGGGCATTCCGGCGCGGCGCGAGGAGATCCTGTCGGCCCCCGCGGCGGCGGCGGAGTGGCTGCGCGGACAGGGTATCGGGCGCATTCATCTTTTGATCGCCGCGGCGACCCACGAGGAGTTTGCGGATTTCACTCTCGACGACCGGACGCCCGAAGCGGTGGTGGTCGGCGATCTCGGCGCGGAGTGGACGTTCCAGATCCTCAATCAGGCGTTCCGCTGTCTGATGGACGGCGCCGCGCTGCTCGCGGTGCAGCGCAACCGGTATTGGCAGACGGACGGCGGGCTCAGCCTCGATGCCGGACCGTTCGTCGCCGCGCTGGAGTATGGCAGCGGCAAGACGGCCACCCTGGTCGGCAAGCCGAGCCCCGCCTTCTTCGCCGCCGCCGCGCACCAGCTCGGCGCTCCGCCAGACCGCATCGCCGTGGTGGGCGACGACCTCGAATCCGACGTGGCCGGAGCCCGTGCCGCCGGCATGATCGGCGTCGCGGTGCGCACGGGTAAATACCGGCCGCAGGACGAGGACCGGGCGCGCGCCGCGGCCGTCACTGTTCTCGACTCCATCGCCGGCCTGCCAGGCTGGCTCGGACTCTGAGCGCTCGCGTCTCGCGTTCCGCGTCTCACGTCCCGTGGAACACTGGAAGCCGGCAAAGAGACACAAAGAGACGCCATGGGCAAGTTGCGAGCCGCGAAGACCCCGGCAAGAGCCACAACGGAACGTTCACGAGACGCGGCGGAGCGTCGACGAGCGGCTCGTCTCCGTTCCGTCGCTTCTCTTGCTGACTCCGTCGCGTCCCGTGTCCGTTCACGAGCGGCCCGCCGACGTTCCGCCGCGTCTCGTGAACGTTCCGCCGCGTCTCCTATCCGTTCGCGAGCGGCTCGCCGACGTTCCGCCGCGTCTCGTGCGCGTTCCGCCGCGTCTCGCGGCGAGGTTTTCGCGGCTCATGGCGGGATATTTGTGGCTCACGCGCGCGCTGTTGTGGCTCTCCGACGCTCTCCCGCGGCTCGCGCCGGGATTTTTGCGGCTCACGCGCGTTCCGTCGTGGCTCGCGTGCGTTCCGCCGCGTCTGCTCTCCGCTCATCCGCCGCTCCCCGGCGTTCCGTCGCCGCGCGCGAACGTTCGGCCGTGGCTCGCGGACGTTCCGCCGCCATCCGGCGACGGCATGGCTTGACGGGCTGATCTCCGTTGGTCCATTCTCAGCCCATGACTCGGAGACAGCGATGAGCGTCTTGATCCCTGACGAGATCCTGGAATCTGCCCGGATGTCCGAATCCGAGCTCCGGCAGGAGCTTGCGGTCGTGCTTTTCGAGAAGGATCGACTCACCCTCGCCCAGGCCAGTGGCTTGGCCGGCATGGATCGCCTCCGCTTCCAACACCTCCTCGCCAGCCGTGGGATCTCCGTGCATTACGACGTGGAAGATTTCGAAGAGGACCTCGCGACTCTGCGCTACTGGCGACGCTGTTAGCTGGCTGCCGAAGGCTACGGGCCGGCATCACCCGACGGAACAGAGCTGCCGAACAGTGTCCGGCTCCTGAAATCACTGGCCGCGCGGATCCGGTGAAGCGATGCCCTGGCGCCGTTAGTCGGTAGAAGCGTTTCCTGTCGTAGCCTCTGTCGATCGAGCCTTAACTGGCTGGCCGCGCCGCTCTACATGTCTCCCAAACCAGAACGCCGTAATTATCCAAAGCAACGTAGCTGATAATGCAACCTGTATCAGAGCCTCAGTGCTCCAGCTCCATCGAGGATTGAACTTCATAACTCCCAAAGCAAGGAGCGCGGTCAGGCCCATTGATACAACGATGATGTCATTCGACCGCTGAGGTTCTGTGTGCGTCAGATAAAACATTCCAATAATCCAGAGAGCTGCCACAGCAAAGAGTCCGTGAATCCATCCCGCGGGGGGTGTATGCCCAAAATGAGTATGCGCCTCAGGGAAGGTTTTGCCCATTTCTTGGTACACGAGTCCAGCAGCGGTGCCGAATGCTAGTGCAAGGACCAAGACTAGCAGCCCAGGCCATGAGAAATATGGTAGACGATATCTGCAGACAATGTAGGCTGCTATTGGGGTTGTAATGAAGACATCTGCCCACATGCCGCCGTGCTCAATGAACGCATAGGCATTGCTAATATTGTGGACGTGAAGGATCTGTCTGTGCGAGAAGTACCCGTCTGCGTGGGCGAAAAATCCCTGAAGACCCACTAGGCTGACTCCGGCTGCCAGAACAGTCCAAAACTTAAGGGAACGAACTAGCGCGATCTTGTTTGTAATCCTGTCGGTGTTGCTGGAATGCAGCTCTGCCGGAGCTTGTGACTGACCTTCAGGGCCATGGTCATAGCGCTTTTCTTTTCCATCTGAATAGAGGTCCTGCAGAGGTGTAAGTTTGGAGTGAGGGAAGGGTTTAATGGTGCTGAAGAAGCTGGCGATAATCCCTCCCTTTCGGGTCACGGCGCCCGACAAAGTCTCCCAAATCAATAGGTGCTCGCCAGCTCTGCTGTTAATCTCATGCTCCAGCGCCTTTACTCGCCGCGCCGCCCTACTTATGTCGCGGAGATTTACGAAGACCCCAAAGCCGAACACGATCAAGATGAACAATGCGCCAAACCAGTAATGCCAAGGTGAGTTCAAGGTAAACTCCTTTACCAGCCAAGCTATTACGGTCACGCCAATCGTCGTAAGAGTAAACCCGTTAGCAGTTCGACTTACGATTTCGGACCGAAGAGCCGAATACTCGCTTAGCAGAATTTGAATTTTTTCTTTCGGTTCCAGGCCGGGGAGAGTTTTTCTTTCGGTCTTGTCGCTGTTGGACACAAGTTATCCTCCATATCGAGCCACACGTTAGCGTCAGGCGACTCGGAATCTCCACGATACTCATCGTGCATCACCTACGCGAACTTGGATCGCTGTTCTTCCTCGCTGCTGATCCGGGCGTCTTGAAGAGCAGGAGCAAGGTTTGCGATAGGCCATAGTAGCGCAAGCCAGACTGCCTGCACGAGACCGATGCCTATCCACTCAGGTCAAGGCCGACATGACCGAAGTGCTGACCGGCATCGAGCCATTGTCAGCTTGCAGCCGAATTTACCGCGCCAACCGGATCCCCGTAAACTGAAACCGCGTATCCCCCGCCCAGAAGTTGCGGTAGCTGGCGCGGATGTGATTCGCCGGCGTCGCGCAGGAGCCGCCGCGGAGGACTCGGACGTTGTCCATGAATTTGCCGTTGTATTCCATCAGCGCGCCCTCGAACGGCTTGTAGCCGGGGTAGGGCTCGTAGTGGTTTGAGGTCCACTCCCAGAGGTCGCCTCCCATCTGGAGGAGGCTGCCCGCGGGACCGGACGCCGGACGGGGATGGAGCGCTCCGGTGTCGAGGAAGTTGGCATCGGCGGATGGAAAGCCGGTGGTGCGGGCGGCGTGCTCCCATTCGCGCTCGGTGGGGAGACGGACGCCTTTCCAGCGGGCGTAGGCGTCGGCTTCGTAGAAGCTCACGTGGCTGACGGGCTCGTCCGGATCGACAGGCCGGTCTCCGGAGAGCGTCCAGGTTCTCCAATCCTTCTGATCCCCCTGCTTTTCCCAATAGAGGGGCGCCGTCCACCCTTGATCCTGGACGCGCGCCCAGCCGTTGGAGAGCCAGAGGAGTGGGTTGGTGTAGCCGCCGTCCGCCATGAATTCGAGGTACTCGCCGTTGGTGACCAGGCGGTTGGCGAGCTCGAAGTCGACGAGATGGCTCTTGTGGACGGGCATCTCGTTGTCCCAGCACCAGCCGCCTTCGACGTTGCCGAAGTCGTGGAGGCCGCCTGCGAAGACGATCCAGCCGGAGGCCGGGGGCGTGCCGCCTCCATGAGGAACGGCCGGGCGGTAGGGCTCGCGGAGCTCGGGGACGTTGGAGCCGAGGATGTGCTTGATCTCGGTGATCAACAGCTCCTGGTGCTGCTGCTCGTGATGGCAGCCGGTGATGACCAGGAAGCTGAGTCGCTCGGAGTCGGCTTCGGAGACGTTCCGGATCAGCTCCTCGACGCGGCGGTCCACGGAGCTGCGGAAGGCGTAGACCTGGTCGTTGGTCGGCCGGCCCACCAGGCCGCGATGGTCGCGTCGGATGCGCGGGCCGAGCGACTCGTAGTAGGAGTTCATCACGAACTCGAGGCGGGCGTCCTCTTCCTGGTAGCGGCCGAACGGCTCCAGGATGTTCTTGGCGAAGAACCAGGAGGTGTGGCCGAGGTTCCACCATGGCGGGCTGACGTCCGGCATGGACTGGATGCGGTAGTCCTCCGCGCACAGGGGGCGGCAGAGGTCGACGCTCAAAGAGCGTGTGGCGTTGTACTTCTCCAGAAGCTGTTGGCGGTTCACGGCGAGGTCCCTCCCTCCGCTGGCGGTCGTCATTCTAAGGGCGCAGATGCCCAGGCTTTCGTAGGGGCGGTCCGCAGGATGCCGAAGGCACCCTGCGTGGCCGCCCCTACGAAAGCCAGACCTCTAAAGTTAGCGCCCATCACCACGAATCGCGCTCGCGCTCGATGGCGACGGAGCCCCCCACCTGTCTCCACATCTCGGCGCCAAGCCCACGTGAGTTTTCCGTCCACCCTCCCTGGGCGCTCCGGAGAACGATCTGCCCTCCTTCCAGCGCCAGGAAGACGGCGTCTCCGGGTTTGAGCCCGAGTTGCTGCCGCACGGCGGCAAGGGATCGTGATCTGGTATTTCTCGGTCAGCTTCGTTGTCGCGATCGCCATGGAAATCTCCTCCCTCCGCTGGCGGTCGTCATTCTAAGGGCAGAACAGTTGCGCCGCGGCATCCCTTCCAGGTTCAATAGCTCTCGCTGGTGGGCCTCTCCCGTTTCGTGATCGCCGACCTCTCCGGGCCGTCGGCCGGCTGAGCGGCTGAGCCTCAAGCCGGATCGATCAGGCCAGAAGGGGCTTGTACTTCTCGTGCCGGTCGATGAAGACGCGGACGAACCAGCAGGAGGGGATGACTTTGTAGCCGCGGGCGAGGACGTCGTCCAGGGCGTAGCGGACGAGCTCGTCGGCGATGCCGCGTCCGCGGACCTCCGGCGGTGTGTAGGTGTGCTGGAAGTTGAGGACGCGGTCGCCCGCCGGGCTGTATTCGCAGACCGATTCCTTGCCGTCGACCACCGCGTAGTATTTGCGGGCTTTCTCATCGTGGTGCACTTCGAGGTTCATCGTCGTCCTCCTGGCAGTCTGTCTTATCATGGCGGGATGAATCCTTTCCAGGGGGCGGTGGCTCTCGTCACCGGCGGCGCGTCGGGCATCGGCCGCGCGCTCTGCGAAGAGCTGGCGCGCCGGGGCGCGACGGTGGTGGTGGCCGATCTCAACGCGGACGGCGCCGCGGCGGTGGCATCCGCGATATCGGCGATGGGGGCGACGGGAGGCAAGGCGTTGGCGGCGGAGCTGGACGTGCGCCGGGCCGACGAGGTGGGGCGGGTCTACAGCGCGGCGGCGGCGGCGCACGGCCGGCTCGACTATGTGTTCAACAACGCCGGGCTTTCGACGGTCGGCGAGGTGCGCGATCTCGACCTCGCGCACTGGCGGAAAGTGGTGGACGTCAACCTCATGGGGGTAATCCACGGCGTCCACACGGCCTACCGGATCATGACCGCCCAAGGGTCCGGCCACATCGTGAACACCGCCTCGCTGGCCGGACTGGTCGGCTTCCCGACCGCGCTCCCCTACGCCACCACCAAATACGCCGTCGTCGGCCTGTCGCTCTCGTTGCGGGCGGAAGGCGCGGCGCTCGGCGTCAAGGTGAGCGTGGTCTGCCCTGGATTTATCCAGACCGGCATCTTCGACGCCAGCGACTACGTGCGCAGCGACAAGGAAGGCGCCGTCTCGATGATTCCGGTCAAGATGATCGAGCCCGCCGCCGCGGCGCGGACCATTCTCGACGGCGTGGCGAAGAACCGGGCGGTGATCGTCTTCCCCTTCTACGCCCGGCTGCTGTGGTGGATCGAGCGGCTCGTTCCGCGCCTCACCCAGCGACTGCACCGCAAGACGGCGGCCGATTTCCGCCGGCGGCGCCGGCAGGAGTGAGGCCGAATCAGTGGCCGGTCATTCCCTTCTGATACTCCGGATTCTTCTCGACGAAGCTCTTGATGAAGGGGCACGTCGGAATGAACTTGAATCCCAGGCGGAGCGTTTCGTCGAGCGCGTGGCGGACGAGATCGCCGGCCACATGCCGGCCGCGCAGCTCCGGCGGGACGAAGGTGTGCTGGAGGTCGTAGGTGCGATCGCCGACGACATGGTAGGTGACATGGGCCTCGTGGCCGTCGATCACGGTGTAGAACTTGTGGGCCTTTTCATCATGCTGGACGTCGAGAGCCATGTCTCCTCCTGGTGAGCGCAGCGGGTGGTCTCAGCGCACAAGCATAGACCGGGTCAGCGCCGCGTAGTCATCCGGCGTGTCGATGTCATGCACCGCGCCGGGGTCGTCCACCTCGATCCACAGCGTCGCCGCGGCGTGCCGGTCGCGGAGCTGGCGCAGGCCGATCGCCGGATCGAGCGCCGCGATCTCCGGGATCAGCTCCGGCGCGATGACCAGCGGATGCCCGTGGCGCCCGCGCCAGACCGGCAGCGCGAGAGGCGCGCCCGCCAGCTCGCGGCGGCGGACCACCTCGGCGATCGTCGCCGGGCGGAGAGCCGGCAGATCGGCCGGGGAGATGAGCAGCGTCCGGCGCTCTGTCAGCAGATCCAGCGCCGCGATCCCCTCCTGGATCGTCGACAGCATGCCGCGTTCCGGAGCCGGATTGACCGCGGCGACGAGACCGGCCGCGCGCGCCCACTCCTGCAGGGCCGTGTCCTCCGGAGCGGAGACCAGCGCGATCGTCTCCACACCGGCCGCCCGCAAGCTCGCCACCAGGGCGCCGACGATCGTCCCCTCCAGATAAGGAAGGAGCAGCTTCGGACGGCCCATCCGGCGGGAAGCGCCGGCGGCGGGAAGGAGGGCGAGGGAGGGCGTGGGCATGGGGCTATTCTACGATCCCCACCGATCCCCGCCGATCCTGACAAAGGAGCTGCTAGAATCCGGACTCAACCGGCTGCACAGCATAGAGGATCTTTGCGCGGAGGCAGTCCAACGATCGAGGGTCAGGGCTGATGTCTGGACGAGAGAACAGGGTCGGAACGGCGAGCGCGCTGGAGCAGCTCGACGAGCTGCGGGCGCCGCTCACCTCCGACATGCCGATCGCGGCGTTGGAACGCCACGAGGAGTCGTGGAAGCATGCGTTGAGCGAGCTGCTGTTCGCTCCTCTCACGGGAAGCGAGGCGCGCGCGGTCGCGGCATTCCAGCGCGATGTCGGCCTGCTGCCGAAATACAAGAGTTATGCGATCAAGGCCAGCAGCCCGCTCGGCTATTCGGTGTTTTTCCAGGAGCCGCGGAAAGGTTTCAGCTTTCAGCAGCACGAGCATCACAAGGTCGAGATCTTCCACGTTCTGGAAACCGGTCCCGATGCATTCGCCCTCCTCTGTACGCTCGACGAATGGAACGCGGACTATGATCGCGACACGTTCTCGCGCTGGCTGGAGGGGAGCGCTGATGCACGCTATGAAAAGTGGAAGATCCCGCTCTCGCCCGGCGACGTGCTCTGCCTGGAAAGCACCGGAATCGTCCACACCGTGATCGGTTGCACGCTCGAGGAGTTCGCTACCGCATCGACCGACATGGTCGACCGGCTGCACGATCAGAACGAAGGCGCGGCGATCCCCGAGTCCTACCGGCGGGACCGGGTGCAGGAGCTTCTGCGCGCGACGCCGTTTCCCGCGGCGAGCCGGAGCGTCACGGGAAGGAACCGCAAGCCGACGCCGATCCCGCGGTCCGCGTTTCCAGGCGGTGAGATCGTGACCCTCGGCGCGGTGCCCGGGCTGCGCGCGTCGCGCATCCACCTGGAGAGCGGGCGCCGGAGCCCGCTGCAAAACGCGGGAGAAGACGCCCAGGTGCTGTTCGTCGGGCGGGGCGATGTCTCCTTGCTGCTCGGCACCGCCAATGAGCTCGCGCGCCAGGATCCGCCCGCGCTGGCGCTCCCCCGCGGCAATGCGGCGATGATTCCTCCGGCGATGAGCTACACCGTGGCTGCCCTCGATGGCGAGGCCGAGGTGTCGGTTCACTCGATCCGGCCCGAGGTGGCGCTGCCGTAGAGAAAGGACATAAAGGACTTAAGGGACATAAAGGACCTCAAGGACGGCGGCTTCTAATTGTCCTTTGGGTCCTTTAAGTCCTTTTGGTCCTTTCTTTCCGAAGATCGATCTCGAACGCGGCCAGTCCGGCGAGGCCACCCAGGAGATGAATCAGCGGCGTGGCCGCGACGCCGTCCGTGAGATCGCCCGCGAAGAGTGGCGTTCCTCCGGCGGTTTCCCAGGCGACCTTGGCGGTGAACAGGAGCAGCGCGCAGGCGGCGAGGCGGAAGGAGCGCCGCCCGGCGGGTGGGCGCATGGCTTCGAGGGCGGTGAGAGTGAAGAGCGCCGCCGCCAGGCCGGAGCTGCCGCGGTAGACGGCGAGGCCGGGCTGGAAGAATTGCACGCCGAGCGCGGTGACGGCGGCTCCGAGCCCCAGAGCGAGGACGAGCGCGCGGCGCCGGCCTCCGATCTCCAGCCAGAGACCCAGACCGAGAAGGACGGCGAGATCGGCGAGCGCCATCCGCGCCGTCCAGTGCACCATCTGGCCGGTCAGCAGACGCCAGACCGCCCCGCCCGCGACCTGCGCGCGATCGTATTCCAGCAGCGCTCCGCCGCCGCGCAAGGCTGAGGCGACGGCAGAGACAGCGACCGTCGCCAGGATGACCCAGGGGAAGCGCCGCATCGTCTCCATCGACTTCAGGAGTGCCTTCAGGAGCGCCGCAGCAACAGAGCGAGACCGAGGAGCGCCGCCGCGAGGAGCTCGGGCAGCGCCAACGCTCCGCCGCCGGCACCGCTTTTTCCCACGGGATTCCCCTGGCGGTCGACCATGGCGACGGCGGGCGTGCCGGGCCCGTTGACGGTGCCGTTCTTCGCCTGCTCCTCGAAGCCGGCGAGAGCGGTGTCGAGATGGGCGATGAGGTCGCCGGTCGCCTTAGAGCGCGCTGTTGGTCCGGTGGCTCGGCGGAGCGCTGGCGCAGCCGGCGGCGAGGAGGGTCAGGACGCAGAGACACGGCAAGGACGTCTTTCGATTCGTCGTTCGGTTGGTCATATGGGGACCTCCTGAGATGAGGAGGCCAGTCTATCAGGCGGGGTGCGGAAACCGGGGCGCCGCCGCAGCGGCGCCCCGGGAGCTCAGGAGGGTCTACGGAGTGACGTTCTTCACCACGATGTTGTCGACCAGCACGCCGCAGGAGTGGCCCGGACGGACATCGGAGCAGATGCCGAAGCTGTCCTGGGTGTACTCGAAGCGGAGCTGTGCCGTGGTCCCCGCCATGCCGGGCAGGCGCAGGTGCACGTGCTTGACGCCGTTCGAGAAGCCGGCCCAGGACGACATGTCCTGGAAGTAGGCGGAGTTGCTGCTGCGCGGGAAGTGCTTCACGAAGCCCTCGGACGAGCCGGTGGTGAACTGGTCCTGGAAAGCTTCCACCTGCACCGAGCGGAGAACATGGCCCGGGGTCAGGTCGGTGACACGCAGCAGGAGGCCGTCGTAGGCCAGGATGTTGAAGGACGGATCGTCCTCGGTGTCGTAGCAGACGTCGAAGTCGACGGTGACGTAGCCCGAGGTCGCCGGCACGTTGAAGACCGGGCTGAACAGCCGCTCGAAGCGAGTGTTCGCCGGGGTGCCGTCATTGGCGTTCCGGTGGAAGGCGCCGTTCGAGGTGCCGCAGAGAGAGGTCGCGAAGCTCGCGCTGGTCGTCCACGGCACGACGTTGGAGCCGCCGCCGTGCGCGGTCGTCCAGCCGGCCGGGAGCGTCCCCGGCGCGACCGAGTCGAAGTTCTCGGCGAGCAGGGTGGTGGCCACCGGCGTGCCGGTGAACAGGGTGGAGAGGAGCGTGGCCGCCCCGTGCTCGTTGGAGCGCACGGTGAGCATCAGCTCGATCGGGGTGCCGGCGACGAAGCTCGGCGAGACCGACAGGACGAAGTCCTTCTTGTTGCTCGACGAGTCGCCCGGATTCATGTTCGAGAACGGCGACTGGTCCTGGGTCACCGTCACGCCCGGAGTCGTCGTCGACAGCCGCGCTGTGGTGCCGTTCACCTTCCGCGAGCTGAGCGGGTTGGTGTCGTAGTTGTTCAGATTGAAGGTGACCTTGACGGTCTCGCCCGGATCGATGAAGCCGTTGCCGCCGCTGTCCGCGGTGGTGACGCTGACGATGTGGACGGGGATCGTGTCGATCGCCCGGCCGGCCGGCGAGCTGTCGTCGTCACCCTCGGGAACGCGGCGGAAGGCGACGTCCGGCGTGTTCAGGCTGGCGGAGCCGGGCTGGCCGTCGACGAAGCCCAGGAGCGGCCGCGAGGCGACGGCGAAGGAGGCGAAGAGCTCGCCGTTCTGCGCCACGGCTTCGTTGTAGTCGCCGAGGTTGGGTTGGCCGGTGTCGTTGCCCCAGCCGGCCTGGAACGGCCGGTCGGTCAGCGGCACCGGTGGGCTCCAGTGCGCGCCCGCGTCGTCGGACCAGGTGACGGTCGTCTCGGTGCGGTCACCGCTGGTGGCGATCCCCTGGTCGTAATAGAACACCCAGACGCGGCCGGTACTGGAATCGACGGTCACCCACGGGAACCACTGGGCGCGGTCGTTGCCGGGCCGGCTGTTGAGGGCGACGGGCGCGGAGAAGGTCAGGCCGCCGTCGGTGCTCTTCTGGAAGACGACGTCGGCGCCGTCATGGTTGTTGTTGTTGGCGTAGACGACGTAGACGTTGCCGGTGCTGCTGCCGGCATGGCCCTTGTGGACGTCGTCGGGCACTGAGTTGTCCACCGCGATCGAGGGGCTGGTGTTGACGCGGTCGTTGCCCAGCACCTGGTCCATGGTGAAGAACTCGGACGACAGGGCGACCGGAGCGCTCCAGGTGGCGCCGTTGTCGGTCGACCGCGAGAAGCCGATCGTGTTGCCGTTGCCGAAGAAGGTGCCGGGGAAGGGGAACTGCCGCCACACGACGTAGGCGTTCGACGAGCCGCGGGCGAAACGCGGCTGCGACGATTGGCCGTCGGAGGGGCCGGCGGCCACGATCGCGCGCGTCGACCAGGTGGGAGGCGTCGCGGTCATGATGTTGTCCGAGTAGGTCGCGGAGATCTCGACGCCGCCAGCCGACACGGGGGTGAAGTTCGACCAGGTCAGCAGCACGCGGCCGGTCTCCGGGTCGGCGTCGATGAACTCCTTGTCGGCCGAATCGCGCGGCGCGCCGCTCCCGGTCACCAGGCCGTGCGGGTTGGTCACCGGGGTCACCTCGAACGGGCCGGCCCAGGTATGGCCGCAGTCGGTGGAACGGTGCACGCCCATGGTCTGCGCGGCCGTGGTCGCGGAGAACTTCTTGACCAGGATCGAGGAGTAGACGAAGTTGCAACCGCCGAGGCTGCGGACGTCGGGATCGCCGAGGACCTGCGGCAGGCGGGTCGAGCCGATGAGGTCGGTGCCCGGCGAGGGGAGCTGGCCACCGTCGACGAAGGTGACACCGCCGTCATCGGAGTACATGACGCCCGAGACCGAAACCGGATTGTGGGAGAACCCGCGGGTGTCATTGAAGCCGATGACGATATGTTGCCCGGTGCTGTCCACGGCGATCGAAACCTCCGCCTGGCCGCCGGCCGGTCCGTCCTCGTCATCCCCGCAATCGGGCGCGTTGTCGCAGCCGTCACCGGTTTTCAAAGTGATGCTGCGCCCTCCCGAAGCGTGGATCGCCGCCCGGATCTTCGAGGCGAGCTGCCCCATCGACGACATGCGGTTTTCAGGTGTCTTTCCGACGGTCCGCTTCGCAGCCCAGCCGAAGGCAGGGAGCACGAGGGCGGCGATCAGCCAGATCAGAAGGATGCCCCGGACAGGAGCTTGACTCGGTCTACGCATACTGTTTTCTCCTCTTGAGAATCAAGAAAACGCCAAGAATGATCGCCTCGCGGGAGGTGATCCGAAATGCAGTATTGAGGGATGCAAACATAGGTGCGACAGCTCTTCAGCGCATGAAGATGTCGGGAATTTCAGACCCTACTCCGGGCTGGAGAGGTTGTCAAGGGAAGATCAGGTCGCCGCGCAGCCGGCTCGCCGCACGAGAACAACCGTGCGATCGTCCGGGAACGGGGTGCCGCGAACAAATGCCAGCAGGTCGCGATCCAGGGCTTCGGCGACGGCGGCCGGGGCGGAGCCGTGGTGGCGCCGGCAGACCTGCTTCAGCCGGTCGAGCCCATACTCCTCGCCGTCCGGATCGACGGCTTCGACGATGCCGTCGGTGTAGAGGAGGAGGAGGTCGCCGGGGCCGAGGGTGATCTCGCCGGCTTTGTACAAGGCGGTGGACAGCAGGCCGAGCGGCGGACCGGTCGCGCCCAGCTCGGTCGCCGTGCTTGCGGCAGCGCCGGCGCGGATCACCAGCGGCGGGTTGTGGCCGGCGTTGGTGTAGCGCAGCACGCCGGTCGCCGGGGTGAGGACGCCGAGGAAGGCGGTGGCGTACTTCTCGGGCGGCGTGCGCTTGAAGAGGAGGCGGGAGAGCCGGGCGCTGATCTCATCCGGCGGCAGGCCGTCTTCGATCGGCCCTTCGGAGAGCGCTTGCAGCGAGACGGTCAACAGCGAGGCCGCCATCCCCTTGCCCGAGACGTCGGCGATGAGCAGCACGCACTCCCGGCCGGCGCTGCGTTCGACCACCTGGTAATAGTCGCCGGAGACGCCGCGCGACGGCTCGTTGAGGCCGTACAGGTCCCAGCCGGGAAGCTCCGGCAGGCGGTCCGGCAGGAGGGCCACCTGGATGCGCCGCGCGAGCGCCAGCTCCTGCTCCAGCCGCCGCCGCTCGACCGCCTCCTGCATCAGCTCCAGATTGCGCAGATGGAGGGCCGCGACCGAGGCCAGGGAGATCAGCAGTTCCAGATCATCCTCTTCGAACACCCGGCCGCCGGCGCCCGATTCGAGCGCGATCATCCCCGAGATCCCTTCGGGATGCAGGAGCGGCGCGGCGACCAGGCTGCGGATGCCGGAGAGCCGGATGCTCTCCGCCTGGGCGAACCGCTCGTCGGTCTGCACGTCGAGCGCCAGGGCCGCCATCCCCTTCTCCAGCACCTCGCGGACCAGGCTGCGCGAGATGGGGATCGCGGCGCCCGGCGCCGTCACCGAGGTCTCGGCGACCCGCGCCGCCGCCGTCCGCAGCTCGCCGCCCGGCGTGCGGAGCAGGATCAGGCCGCGGTCGGGCTGCAGGTGACCGAAGACGCGGTCGAGGATCAGCTCCAGAAGCTCGTCGACGGCGAGCGACCGTCCCAGCGCCTGGTGGACTTCGTTGAGCAGGCGCAGGCGGTCGGCATAGCTCCGCAGATCGGCCGCGTTCTGCAACCGCGACGCCTCCTCCGAGCGCTGCCGGTCGAGCACCTCCGAGGCGCGGCGGAAGATGGTCGCGTCGAGCGGATCGCCGGCCGCTTCCGCCGGAGCCGGAGCGACCGTCATCTCGGCGTGCACCATGATCACGCTCTGGGAGATCTGCACCACGTCGCCCGGCTGCACCGCCGTCGGCGTGGCGATCGCCTGCCCGTTGACCAGCGTGCCGTTGCGCGATCCGAGATCTTCCACCAGCAGCGTCGCGCCGGCCCGGAAGAACCGCGAATGGCGGCGCGAGAGGAACGGGTCCGCGATGCTGAGGCCGACGTCCGGAGCACGCCCCACCACCACCGAATCGCCCTTGAACGCGAAGTCGAACGGGGCGCCCTCGGCGGGCGTGACGTGGAGGCGATAGGCGGCGGCGCTCAAGCGGTGGAAGTCTATCAGCCGCCCGGCGACGCGGAAACGCGGGGGAGGAGCGTCCGGCTCCTCTCCCGCGTTGCGCCTCGGAGATCGATCAGTTGGTCTGGAAGGATTCGACGACCTCGTGGCCGGCCTCGCGGACAGAGCTGAAGAGCTGGTCGCGGGTCTCGCCCATCAGCGAGTCCTCTTTCCGGGTCGAGGGGAGGGCGAAGCCGGCGATGGCTCCGAGGGTCAGGATGGTGGCGCCGACCGCGAGCGGGTTCTCTTCCATGGTCTGCCAGAAGCTGATTCTGGCCTGCCGGGCCGTGCTCTTGAGGTGCGCGGCGGTGTCGTGGGCCTGCTGGTTGAGATCCGACGCGGTCTCCTTGATCGCGTCGACCGCATGCCCGGTGGCGTCTTTCACCGTGTCGAAGGCGTGACTGGTGGCGTCCTTCACCGAATCGACGGCGTGGCCGGCGGCGTCTTTGACCGCTCCGGCGGCCGAGACGATGCGGCTCGTGGACAGGTCGTCGGTCATTTCGGCGAGACCCTCGGGAAGCGCGCAGGGGTCGGTGGCGCGGATGCGTTCGACCAGGAGCCAGCCAAGGCCGACGCCGATCAGGGTGGCGGGCATCGGATGCCTGCGTGTGAGCTCCCAGGCTTTGTTACCAAGATTGCCGACTGTGCCTACCATGATGAATCCTCCTTCAAGCTGGACGCCTTGAGAAAGCGGGCCAACAGCAGCCCGGCCAGGAAGGAACCGCCCAGGAAGAGGTCCGGCCGGCGGCGCGCGAAGGTTTCGGCGTCGCGCACGACACCGGTCATCGGACGGTTGCGCAGATAGAAGGCCACGCGATCGACCCGGCCGGCGGCACCGATGGCGAAGCGGCCGAGGCTGTACTCGTCCTGCTGGTCGAGCTTCTCCCCGGCTTCGCGCAAGGCGCCCGCGAGACCGCCAAGGCGTCCCGCGAAGCGATTCTTCTGCTCTGAGATGAGACCCTGCACCTGACCCCGGGTCTGGGCGTTGGTCTGCTGGACTGTCGAGGGATATACCGCCATGGAAATCTCCTTCCTTGGAGATGAAAATGCCTGCGGCGTAAGCCGCACCTGCTCCAGGGCTAGAGCAAGAGGTGTGCCACGGGAGAGCGCGCAACCTTCTGCTATCGTTACCCGGAGGAAAGGAGCCCTGATGCGCAAGACCGGTCTCTTCGCGATCCTGCTGCTCTGCCTGGCCGCGCCGGCCGCCGCGGGCGAGCAGACCTTCGGTGTCGGCGTCCACTACTGGCGGGCGGTGAGCCAGTTGAGCTCCTCCTTCGACCGCAGCGGCGCGGCGGGGATGCTCTCCTATCAATACGTTCCGGTGGGGATCTTCAAGCTCGAGGGGGACCTCGAATACTTTCCGAAAGGTTTCGGCGGCGCCGACACCACCGCCTGGTCGCCGCAGGTCTACCTCCTCCTCGGCCACCGCCTGTACGCCGGGGTCGGCGCCGGCGTGATCTATTCGAAGAGCTTCTCCGGCGAGCTGTCGGACGTCTTCTATGCCGCCCGCGTCGGCACCGATTTCGTGCTCGTGCCGCGCCTCCACCTGGACGTCAACGCGAACTACCGCTTCAAGGATTGGAATCAGATCGGCAAGGCGACCACCGACACGATCACCCTCGGCGCGGTGCTGCGCTTCGCTTTCTGAGCGGAATCAGCGCAGCCGGGTCCAGGAGACGTCGACCGGCCTGGCGACGTCCGGCGCGTTCTCCGGGTCCGGAATGTCGACCACCACGCGCGCCAGCCAGACCTCCGGCCGCGGGAACGCCCGTAGCGCCGCGGCGCGGAGCGGCGGGATGTCGCGCACGAACACCCGGCCCGCCGTCAATGGAACGTCGTTCGCGGGGAAGAGCGCGCTGTAGCACCACGGCGTGCCGGAGACGAACACCAGCGCCTCGCGTCCCACCCCGGCCTCCGCCGCCCGCCGCAGCGGCTCGCCCGACACCGCCAGATACCATTGCGAATGGTGGATCATCTGCGCCGGCAGGCGCCGGCCCAGCGGGAAGAAGAGGAGAGCCGCGGAGCCGGCGCCCAGCCCGAGAAGCCGCAGCAGCCGGCGGGGCTCCGCGGCGCCCACCCGCGCCAGGAGCGCCTCGAAGCCGGAGAGCACCGTGAGGAGCGACCGCGCCGCCAGGATCGCAAGCGGCCCGAGCGCCTCGAACGCGAAACGGGGGCCGGAATAGATGACGTCGCGGTAGTAATAGAAGCAGTGCCCGAGGATCAGGCAGGCGGCGCAGGAGGCGAGCATCGCGTCACGGCTTCTCCGCGGCCGCGGCCAGAGGAGCGGCAGGAAGGTGAGCAGATCCGGCCAGGGGAGACCCCACAGGCCGCGGTCGAGATGCGTGACGTACCACGGCAGATTGCGCGCAAACGCCTCGCCCGGCGCGACCGCCATCCCCTCGACGCTGCCAAAGCGCGCCGCGTCATACGCCTGATAGCCGGTGGTCAGAAAGCCTCCGAACACGGCCCGGTCATACAAGAGGAAGGCGAGCGCGCAGGGGAGCGCACCGAGCGCCAGCCAGCCCAGACCCATCAGTCCGAGACTCCACTTCTTGTCCTTGCATAGGCTGAGCAGTCCCCACAGCACCGCCGGCGCCAGCAGCGCCACCGCCGTGAACGGCCGGATGAGCACCATGAGGCCGCCGAGGAATCCGGCGAGAGCGAGCCGGCCGCGCGCGCCGCTCTCCACGCCTTCCACCAGGAGTACCAGGCACCACACCCCGGCGCACAGCGCCGGCCCGTGCGCCAGGAAGCCGGCGCTCATGATCAGCGCGAACGGCGACACCGCGAGGGCCACGGCGGCGAGCAGCCCGGTGCGCGAGTCGAACAGGGCGCGGCCCAGGCGCCAGACGCCGAGCACCGAAAGGCCGAGCAGGAGAGGATCGACGATCCAGGGCGCTCCGATCCGCCAGCCGAGAGCGAGCAGCAGAGGCCAGCCCGGCGGATACAGCGAGCACCACCGCTTGGCGTCCAAAACGATATTTTCGTGCAGGAACAACGCCGGCACCGGAGGAGGATCGAGAAACAGCCGGCCGGCGGCGAAAATTTTCCCCTGGAAAGCGTAGGAGACGCCGTCGGTCACGTGTGGGATGCGGTCGAGGACCGCGGACGCGATCAGCAGGCTGGTGCCCGCAGCGAGCACGGCGACGACGACGGCGAGCAGGCGGTGCCTGGGAGGAGAGTCCATGGAGCGGGGCGATTGTGGCACAGGCGCCGCTCATCCGTAGACACCACGATCGCGTATCTGGTGTAGGATGACGCCCGTTGCGGGAAGGTACAGGCCAATCATGGCCCGATTTCAATGTCACCTGAAGGGGAGAAAACTCATGAAGAAGACTTCTATCGCGTTGATTGCCCTGCTCGCCATCAGCTTCCTGGCCCCGGCCATTGCCCACGCGGGCGACTGGACCGGCTGGGTCACCGACACTCACTGCGCCGAAAAGGGCGCCAACGCCAAGCACACCAAAGCGTGCGCCGAGAAGTGCGTGAAGGAAGGCAGCAAGCTGGTGTTCTTCAACAACGCCGACAAGAAGCTCTACCAGATCGACAAGCAGGATCTCGCCATGCAGCACATCGGCCACGAAGTGAAGGTCTCCGGCGAAGCGACCGGCGACAGCATCAAGGTCTCGGCCATCGAGCCCGCCGCCGCCGCCCCGCACCACCACATGTAGAAAAAGCCCTCACCCCCTGGCCCCCTCCCCGGCGACGGGGAGGGGGAGAGTTTCCCTCCTTCAGATTTTGACCTTCCTGCTCACCACCGTCAGATCGCCATCCTGAATCGGCACCGCTGTCGCCGGGCGTGCCTTGAGCAGCGCGTCAGCGGTCGGCGGCAGGTTGAACGTGCGGTCGTTGATGTACCAATCCTGCGGCGCGGTGGAGCCCAGCACCACCTTCAGCTCGATCCCCTGCGGCGGCAGGGTGAGGATGGTCTGGCGGTACCAGCCGAAGAAGATCGCCGGCAGCACCGGAGCCGCCAGACCGTCGAGCTGCGCCGACTCGAGCTGCGCGGCTTCCGGGATGAAGACCGTCGCGGCACGGGCGCCGCGCGGCGAGACGATCTTCAGACGCAGATGGCGCTTGCCGTCCGCTGCAGAATCTTCCAGTACCGTCAGCTCCGGTCCCGGCGCCCCCAAGGCGGGCGCCGGAGCGATGGCGGCACGGTTTCCGGGCGGCGACCAGGGGAAGGGCACCTGGAGCTCCGGCGCAAAGGCCGCCGCCTGCCGCATGCTCGCGGGCAGCGTAGGGGGCGCGATCCAACGCGTCTGCCCCGTATCGGCGTCCTCGTGCAGCGCCACGGCGAGCGGTTGCGGCGAGGCGGCCGAGTACTTCGGTGCCGCGAGGCTGATCCCGAAACAGACGATGGCGGCCAGGATGGCCAGCAGCGGCACCGAGCGCCGCAGGAACGGCGGCGCCGCGAGGAAGAGCGGCGCGATGGCGGTGAAGAAGATGGCGGCCAGGGCCGCGATCGGCACCAGGGCGCCGGCTCCCAGCCCGTCGTAGAGCGGCAACAGGATGGGGAACCAGAGGACGGCCGCGACCGCCGCCGTGAGCAAGACGCCGAACGTGCCGCCCGGTCCCGTCACGCCGTCCGTGCCGGAGAACAGCAGCCCGGTCAACGCCGCCACCAGCGCCGGCACGACGAAGAGGTAGCTGACCCCGGGCGTCGGCAGCGCGACGACCAGCACCAGGCCGAGGAGAGCCCAGCCGATCCAGGTGCCGGCCCACAGGCCGCTCGCCTGCGCGCGCCGTCCCAACCCGCTGGCGAAAAGACCGCTGACGGCGAGCGGCAACAGCCAGAACACGGCGACCAGAGGCAGCGGGCTCGCCACCCACGGCACCTTCGGAGTCAGCAGGCTGAGGCCGAAAGCCACCAACCCGGAGACGACGACGGTGAGCAGGAAGGTCACCAGCCCCAGGACCACGCCGCCGCCGCCGGCCGTGCCGCGGCGGATCGCGGCGATGGCGGCGATCAGGGTGAGGATCAGCGCGAGCAGGGCGAGCCCGAGGCTCCAGGCCAGCGGCCAGCTCACCACGAAGAAGCCGAGGACGTCGAAGAAGGCCAGCCCGCCGCGCGGCGGGTTCGCCAGGTCGGCCGCGGCCAGCCCGCGCACCGCCGCCAGGGCGTTGTCCACGTGGTGCTGCAACGAAGCGGGCGACAGGTTCGCCAGCGAATCGGCCGGCGTGTGGTAGCGGGCCGGATCGCCGACGAAGGCGAAGTTGAGGCCCGGCACCGGGCTCGGCCGCCGCTTGAACACGGTGAGATCGGTGTCGTTGGGCAGCAGTTGATAGATGGTGGCGAAGACCGAGCTGGTGATCGGATGCGAGGCGTGCGCGGCGTAGGCGTGGACCAGCCAGGCGTTGTCGCCGCTGGTCTCGAACATCAGGCTCGGGCCGGACGTGCCGCGGGCCTCCAGGTTGACGATCGCCTTGACCTCGGCGGCCAGCGGGCTGTGATCGGCGAGCCACCGCGCGCCCAGCAGACCGGCCTCCTCCCCTTCGTCGAGGATGAAGACGATGTTGTTCTTCGGCGGCGGACCGGCCTTGAGCAGGCGGGCGACCTCCAGGATCGCGGCGACGCCGGCCATGTCGTCGCCCGCGCCGGGGCCGGCCGGCACCGAATCGTAGTGGGCCAGGAGGAGCACGGTGCCGGTGGATTGGCTGCCGTCGAGACGGGCTTCGACGTTCTGCACGTCGGCGCAGGCGACGCTGTCCTTGCCGCAGGCGATCCCCTCCTCCACCGTCGGCGCGTAGCCGAAGCTGCGCAGGCGGGCGATGATGCGGTCGCGCACGGCGGCGTTGGCGGCGCTGCCCACCGGGTGCGGCGCGCCGTCGCCGAGCAGCTCGCGCAACACCTCGCGGGCCTGAACGCCGGAGGCTTCCGGCTCGGGCGGATGGCGGCGCGACACCACGACGACCAGCAGCAGAGCCAGGACCACGAGAACGACGGCCAGCCCCCAGCCGGCGGTTTTCGCTTCGGTCCCGCGGACACTCCTCGTCACATAACGGTCAGCAGCCATCGGTTTCGACCTCCTCCCGAGCTTCCCCGGATCACGTGGCGCGGATTCTACCAGCCGGCCGTACCGTTGACGCACAGACGGTGGGTCTATTACCTTCTTGAGCATCATGTCGCTCGCGGAAGACGATGTCCTCTTCGGGAGGATTGCCCTGCATTACAAGCTGGTCACCCCGGACCAGCTCAACGAAGCGGCGGCCCGGCAGGTCCAGGAAGGGGCCGCGCGCCGGCTGAGCGACCTGCTGGTCGACGGCGGCGTCCTCACCGCGGTGCAGCTTCAAAAGCTCCTCGCGGTGCAGCAGGACTACATCGCGAAGCGCGACGCCGCCGCCCAGATGGCGGCGCTCGCCCCGCCGCCTCCGTCGGCCCCGCAGATCACCGAGCCGGAGCCCGTCTACGTTCCCGCGCCGGAGCCCGAGCCCAAGGGGCCGCCGCCCTTCCTCTGGCGCGAGGCCGAGCGCCGCCTCGACGCCATCCTCGAATACGCCGTTGAGCGCAACGCGAGCGACATCCACGTCCACAGCGCCGCGCCGCTCAAGATGCGGATCAACGGCCGCCTCCAGGAGATCGAGGACGAGGTGCTCGACCGCGACCTCGCGGCGGCGGTCCTCGGCGAAGTGCTGACCCCGGAGCAGAAGTCGATCCTCGACACCCTCGGCCAGGTGGACTTCGCCTACACCCTGCCCGGCAAGGGTCGCTTCCGCAGCAACGCCTACCGCCAGCAGCGCGGCACCGACGCGGTCTTCCGCGCCATCCCGCCGGAGCCGCCCACCCTGGCCTCCCTCGGCCTTCCCGAGACCCTGGCCCGCTTCGCCAACTTCCACCAGGGGCTGGTGCTGATCACCGGCCCGGCCGGCTGCGGCAAATCGTCCACCCTGGCGGCGATGATCAACATCATCAACCAGGAGCGGCACGACCACATCATCACGGTGGAAGACCCCATCGAATACCTCCACCGCTCGCAGAAGTGCGTCGTCAACCAGCGCCAGGTGGGGCGCCACACCAACTCCTTCGCCCGCGCCCTGCGCGCCGCCCTGCGCGAGGATCCGGACGTCATCGCCCTCGGCGAGCTGCGCGACCTGGAGACCATCTCCCTCGCCCTGACCGCCGCCGAAACGGGGCACCTGGTGCTCGCGACGCTCCACACCAGCAACTCCATCCGCACCATCAACCGCGTCCTCGGCGTCTTCCCACCGTCGCAGCAGGAGCAGATCAAGACGATGATCTCGGAGTCGCTGCGCGCCGTCATCTCGCAGCGCCTGGTGCCGCGCGCCGACGACAAAGGCCGGGTCGCGGCGCTCGAGGTGCTGGTGTGCAACAAGGCGGTGGGCAACCTGATCCGTGAGAACAAGACCTTCCAGATCCGCTCCGTGCTGCAGACCGGCAGCGCGCAGGGCATGTGCCTGCTCGACGGCTCCCTGGCGGAGCTGGTCAAGCAGAAGGTGATCACCCGCGAAGAGGCCGCGCGCCAGGCGGACGATCCGCAGAAGTTCGCCGCTTGAACGGAGCCTGAACGGAGATTAATCATGGCGCCCCGGCTGCACGAGCTCTTCCACTACCTGCGCGACCACAAGGGCTCCGACCTCCACCTCGCCGCCGGCCTGGAGCCGCGCATCCGTCTCCACGGTTCCCTGGAGCCGGTCGAAGGCTGGTCGGTGCTCTCCCACGAGCAGCTCTGCGACCTGCTGCACGAGATCGCCACCGAGCCCGACTGGGAGGACTACGAAAAATCAGGCGACCTCGACTTCGCCTACGGCATGGAAGGCGTCGCCCGCTTCCGCGCCAACTTCCTGCGCCAGGAGAACGGCGCCGGCGCCGTGTTCCGCATCATTCCCGAAGACATCGTGCCGCTCGACAAGCTCAACCTGCCGAAGGCGATCGAAGGGCTCGCCCATCTGCAACAGGGTCTCGTCCTGGTCACCGGCCCCACCGGCTCCGGCAAGTCGACGACGCTCGCCGGGATCATCGACCGGATCAACAACACCTACAACAAGCACATCGTGACGATCGAAGACCCGGTCGAGTTCGTGCACAAGAACAAGAAATCGGTCTTCTCGCAGCGCGAGGTGGAGACCGACACCGAAAGCTTCGGAGCCGCCCTGCGCGCCGCCATCCGCCAGGACGCCGACGTCATCCTGGTCGGTGAAATGCGCGACCTGGAGACCATCTCCCTCGCGGTCACCGCCGCCGAGATGGGAGCCCTCGTCTTCGGAACCCTGCACACCAACGGCGCGGCGAACACCATCGACCGTCTGATCGACGCCTTCCCGGCCGAAGAGCAGGCGCAGATCCGCACCACCCTCGCCGAAAGTGTGGCGGGCATCGTCTCGCAGCTCCTCCTGCGCACCGCCGACGGCCACGGCCGCTGCGCCGTCAACGAGATCCTCTTGAAGACCCCCGGCCTGCCGAACGTCATCCGCGAAGGCAACACCCCGATGATCCAGACCATCATCCAAGGCGGCCGCAACGCCGGCATGCAGCTCATGGACGACGCCCTGATGCAGCTCATCGACGCCGGCCGCATCACCCCCCGCGAAGCCTTCATGAAGGCGACCAACAAAGCGCGCTTCGAAGAGCTGCTCGACGACGAGGAGTAGCCCGTAGAGACGGCCCAGCCCTTAACCACAGCCCTCTCCGAAACCATAATCGCCGGGCCGTCTCAACCTCGGCAGGCCACCTCCGGTCCGATTGCCCGGCGACGAGCCGGCCGCGTTCCACAACCGCTGAGACGCCCCGACCGATGGTGCACCCGGTAGGATAGCGATCATGGACTGGCGCGTCTCTACAAACCGCCTTGCCAGGTTGAGACAGCCTCGCCAATGCGACATTGAAGGGCCCCTCCCGTTTTGCCTATACGGCATTGGCTCTTGCATTGACGATTATTCTGAAGATGTGTAGGCTGGTAGAAGCTGAAGAGCCAGAGAGGAATAGCGCGATGCAGACTGCCTACCGTCTTGGCTCCCGAAGCTGAAACAGCTTGGCGAAGGATCAGGCCCGGGCAGGAAGCGGTAGCATCCATTCGAGGTTCGCCGACAAGCATAAAGGGGCATGAATGTATCGGGCGCGGGTTTTCAATGTGATGCTGGCGTCTCCAGCTGATGTCGCTCCCGAAAGGCGTGCGGCAAGAGATGTAGTGCACGAATGGAACTCGATTCACTCCGCGAGTAGATGTATAGTTCATCCGTGATCGCTTAAGGCGTCCTTTTCGCGTGGAGGCAGGCTTGCAAAAGGCCATGGAGACGTGCTTTCCTCTTGTTTGTCGAGAACAAGAGAGGAGGCACTTCCATGGCCCGA
>DATARD010000367.1:0-28859 GCA_036264355.1 Thermoanaerobaculia bacterium | reverse complement strand
CCTCCGGCTTGATCCGCCAGTGCCTGACTGCCCGCCCTATTCGCTCACTCCGAACCTGCCCACCCGGTCCAGCATCAAGGAGGGAACCCAGAAGGTCTACGTCATCGGCCACCCCGGCGGCCGGACGCTTTCGATCTCCCTGAACGACAACCTCCTCCTGGACTACGACGACCGTCTGCTCCACTACCGCGCCCCCACCGAAGGCGGCAGCTCCGGCAGCCCAGTCTTCAACCAGAGCTGGCAGCTCATCGGCCTCCACCACGCCGGCAGCATGACCATGCAGCGTCTCAACGGCGAGGAAGGCACCTACGCCGCGAACGAGGGGATCTGGATTCAGCGGATCATCAAGGCGTTGGGAGAGGCGGGTGTGTGGGGATAGGGACGCCCTTCCCCAGGGTTAAAACCCTGGGCTAAATGCCCTTACCCCTCCGGGGTGGCTCTTTTACCGGAACGAGTAGGGAGTCATCCGAAAGGTTGGGGGAAATGCCCCGGAGGGGCATCGGCACGTAGCCCAGGGTTTCAACCCTGGGCGGCGGGGCGAGCGTGTTGTAGATCTCCCGCCGCCAATGCCAATTCGCGCCGGATCTCGCCTTCGACCCTTTCAGTTGGAATCGACACCCCCTACTTCCCCGCCTCCGCCAACGCCTCCTCCACCTGCTTCTCGAAATCCACCGCCTCCCCCCGCTTCTCCCGCGTTTCGCGGATGAGGCGGATGTTGCGCAGGGTGGTTTCGGGCTCCCAGGACTCGCGGACGTTGGCGAGAGCGTCTCCGAGAGCCTTGGCGGCGGCGTCCTCGTTTTTTCCCAGGACCGCCAGCTCGAGAAGGGTGGCGAAATCCCAGTAGTCGGGTTTGCCGGCGGCGATTTTGCGCTGGACGGCGTAAGTGACGACCGGGATCAGATCCTTCTGCCGCGGATCGCGTGGCTCTTTGAGCTCCATCAGGGTGACGGCGTTGATGCCGGGATAGGCGTCGCGCCAATCGGCCTCGAAGCCTTTGAGGTAGGCGCCGAGAGCCTTGTCGAGGAGACCTCGCGCCTGGAAGGTTTTGCCGTCTTTGGCCGCGGCTTCCCAGCGGTCTTTGTAGACGCGGCCGAGAATGCCGTAGGTCTCGCTGCTCGGACCCCGGTCGGCGATCAGGGCCAGGAGCACGATTTCCGCTTCTTCTCCGTGGCCCGCCCGGTTGAGCGCCAGGGCGAGCTGCTCGCGGACCATGATCGTGATGGCGAGCGGCTTCGGCATCTCGCCTGCGAGGCGGATCATGTCGTCCCAGGCTTTCACGGAGCGATAGGCGAGGAAGAGGTCGATGATGACGGCCGATTCCACCTTGCTGAGATCCCCCAGCGCCGCCTCGGCGGCACGCAGAGCCTCCGCGCTCTTCTTGCCCCGCGCGACGGCGAGGTCCTTTTTCTGGTCCTCGGAATATTGGACCTGCTGCCGGAAAACGTCGGTCTTCGCGTGGTCGATCTCCTGCACCCGCAAGCCGTCAACGAGTTGGAAGACGGGGCTGTCCATGGATGGATCCTTGGCGGCGGCCTCGCGGGCCTCGGCAAGCCGTTTGCCCAGCGCGGCCTTGCTGGCGTCGAGATCGCCGGGCTTGCCCTCGGGGGTCAGGGTGTAGGGCAGGGCGCGCAGCGGCGCGACGTCGAAGGGGAGCTGACTCCCTCCCTTGGAGAAGATGAGGACGGTGCTCCACGGCCGCACCGCGTGGCGCAGGCCGAGCTCATAGAAGACGTTGGCGTTGGCGGTGGTCAGGTCGGCGACCGCGAACCGGCAGAAGATCAGCCGCTCGTACATCGGCTTGTGGATGAGCCCGCCGGTCATCTCCTGGTCGGCGCGAATGGGCTCCAGGCCCGCATCGACGATGGCCGGGGCGATCAGGTCGTTGTAGACGGCGTCGAAATCGACGATCTTCCCCGAGACGTCGGGCTTTTGACCGAAGGGCATCAGCACGAAACAAAGGTCGTTGGGCATCGTGGACCCTCCCCGGGTCCATCGTATCCCATCGGCTTCGACCCCGCTTAGAGCGGGGTGGCGATCTCCGCCCACTCGCCGGGCGCCTTGGATCCGGCCGGAGTCGGATCAAGGAAGCGGTGGCGGATGGCGTCGAGATCGTGCTGGCAGTCGAGGAAGGCGTCGACGAGGACGGGATCGAAGTGGCGGCCGCGGTCGACGGCGATCAGGCGCACCGCTTCGCTGTGGTCGTAGCCCGCCTTGTAGGGGCGCTGGCTGGTGATGGCGTCGTAGGCGTCGGCCACCGCCACGATGCGGGCGGACAGGGGGATGTTCTGGCCGGCGATCCGGTAGGGGTAGCCGATACCGTCCCAACGCTCGTGATGATGGTAGGCGATCTCGATTCCCATCGCGAGGAAGGTGTTGCCGCGGAACTGCTCGATGACGGAGCGCAAGGTGTCGCCGCCGATCCGCGGATGGGTGCGCATCACCTCGCGCTCGCCCTCGTCGAGCGGCCCCGGCTTCATCAGGATCGAGTCCGGGATGCCCACCTTGCCGATGTCGTGCAGCGGGCTCGACCGGAACAGGTCGTCCACGAAGTCGTCGCTGATCGAATTGCGGTAGGGGCCGGCGGTGAGCTGGTCGGCGAGGCGGCGGCTGTAGGCGGCCATGCGCTCCAGATGCTGGCCGGTCGCGTTGTCCCGCGACTCGGCGAGCTTGGCCAGGGTGAGCAGGGCGATGTCACGCGTCTGCCGGATCTCGACCGTCTGCTCGTAGACCATGCGCTCCAGGCCCCGCCGGTAGGCTTCGTTCTGCCGGATGAGACGCGCGCGCTCGACCGCCCGCTCGACGGTGTTGCGCAAATCGTCGGATTCGAATGGCTTGACCAGGTAGTCGTAAGCGCCTTCGCGCAGGCAGCGGCGCGCCAGGGCCAGGTCGTGCAATCCGGAGACCATGACCACCTGCAGACTCTGATCGAGCACCTTGAGGCTGTGCAACAGCTCCAACCCGGACATGCCTGGCATCTCGATGTCGGAAAGCACCAACGAGGGACGAGGCTCCTGGGCGGCGAGCGCCAGGGCCTCAAAGCCGTCGCGGACCGCGCGGCAGTCGAGGCGGAAGGAAGAGAGGTAGGCGACCAGAAGATCGCGGATGACAGGATCGTCGTCGACGATGAGGATGCGTTCGCTCATAGATGCTCAACAAGAAACCCCGGACACTCCCCCAGATCGCGGAGCCGGACGATCCTCCCAACAATAAGGGTGCGCGCCGAGGGCCGAAACGGGCCACGGAATCACGGATCGCTCAGACCCAGTGCAAAGCGGAGAGCCGCCTCAACCTCGAGGATCTTCTCCGGGCGGAGGAGCCCGATACACTCGACGAGGTCTGATTTCGGGATCGTGACGATGGAGTCAAGATTGACGACGCACCGCTTGGGGAGACCGTCGGCAGGACCGAGCTCGACTTCTACGGGGATGCCGCGAATGCGGGTAGTGACTGGCGCAACGGTCACCTGGGCGCGAACGGCATACGCTTCGGCACGCGACAACAAGACAACCGGATGGCGCCCCGCCGGTGGCGGAAGATCCGACCACCAGACTTCACAACGCCTCAATCCCAGGGCTCCGCGGCCAAGCTCGCAGAGCTCGCCGCGCGGACCGCGTCGACCTCTTCAGTCTCCTCCGGGTGCTCCAGATACCCCTTGACGTAGCGCTCCACGTCCTTGCGCTGTCGCAAATCGCGCAAAAAGGCCTGGACGGCCTGCTGAAAGAACTCACTGCGGCTTTCGCCCCGCTTGCTCCGTTCCTCCTCCACCGACTCAAACATCACCGACGAGAGGCTGATCGCCACTTTGACAGCATGGGCCATGGGTGACTCTCCTTCCACCTTCATACCGAAGTATGACTGCAAGGAACCGGGACGGTCAAGCGGCTTAGAACTTGCCCACAGACCCCAACAGGTACTTCAGGTTGTCGTCGTTCCAGTGGATGCCGCCGCCGAGAAAGAAGGAGTGCTTCTCCAACGGGTCGTCGTAGCCGCCGATCAGGTAGAGGTTGGGATGGAACTGCCAGCGACCGGAGAGACGGAGGTGCGCCTTCTCGTCGTTCGGCCGGTTGAAGTCGAACGCCTGGAAGGAGAGCAGGAGCTTGTTGTTGAGGATCGGGTAGTCGATCTCCGCGCCGCCGCTGCTCTCGATCAGGCCGGCGAAGAGGCGGAGGTCGCGCGGCCCCTTGTAGCCGAAAAGGGCGTCGACGACGTAGCTCTGCTCCTGGCTGACGTTGACGATCTTGGTGGTCGTGGACGTGCCGTCCGGCTGGGTGACGGTGATCGTCTGGTCTTTTTCGAAGTGCTTGCCTTGCGGCGTGCTGGCGAAGCCGACACGGTAGAGGTGCAGGTTGTCCTGCGGATTGATGTCGACGTGCAGGCCGCTCTGCGAGCCGTGCTGGGACGGCAGCTCGTACCCCTGCATGTCGAGGTCGATCTTGAACTTGTTCACCGCCCCCAGGGTGTCGGAGAGCGATTTCACGCCACCCTGGATGCTGTCGAGCGTCGAGACGACGTCTTTGTAGGCTTCGTCGCTGTTGACCAGCTTGCCGATGGTCCCCTCGCCCTTGGCGATCTTGTCCGAGATCTTGTTGAGGTTGTCGACCGAGGTCTCGAGCTTCGCGGTGACCTCGCGGGCGTTCGCCGTGGTGCCCGCGACGTTGGCGCGGTTCTCGGAGAGGATCGTCTCGATCTGCGACAGCGTGTGGCTCATCTGCTCCGAGAGGCGCGGCAGCTCGCGGGCGAGGGTGGCGCTGGCGGCGTTCGCGTTGTCGACGGTGGAACGCAGGCCCGCGCGGTTCTCCATCACCAGGAAGCGGATCTCGTCACTGGTCGCCTGCACGCTGGCGACCAAGCGGTTGATGTTGCCGCCGAGGTCGCCGCCGGCGAGCGAGCCGGCGACCTGCTGCACCGAGTCGCCGATCTTGTTCAGCTTGGCCATGGTGTCGTCGAAGCTGGGCGGCGTCTCACCGACCAGGGGAATGGAGGTGTCGAGCGGCGGCCCGCCGGGCGGACCGGGGACGATCTCGATGTACTTCTCCCCCAGCAGGCCGAGGTTGGACACTCGGGCGTAGGTGCCCTGCTTGAGCGGCAGCTTCTTCTCCAGGAGGATGGTGACACGCGCCTTGGTGTCGGAGTCGGAGAGGCCGATGCCGTCGACCCGGCCGACGCGCACGCCCGCCACCCGCACCGCGGCCTTGTCGTCGAGACCGGCCACCGAGTCGAAGACGGCCTTGAGACGCTCTCCCTTGGCCTTGAACGGATTCAGGTCTTCGATCTTCCAGATGAAGAGCGCCAGGATGATCAGACAGATGGTCGCGAAAATGCCGACTTTCAGAGCTTGTGCCATGACGTCTCCAGCGCGGCCTATCCTGCCCCTGCCGGGCGCGCGCTACCCCGCGACGCCTCCTCGGAGAGGGGGCCGTCGGCGTGACCGTGGATGAACTGCTGGACCCGTGGATCCGCGAGCTGCCGGAACTCCTCCGGCGGCGCCGCGGCGATGATCTTACCTTTGTGCAGCATGGCGACCCGGTCGCCGATCCGAAACGCGCTCTCCATGTCGTGGGTGATGGTCACCGTGGTGGTCTCGAGGCGCTCCTTGAGCTCGATGATCACCTCGTCGATCAGCGCCGTGGTCACCGGATCGAGGCCGGTGGTGGGATCGTCGAAGAGGAGGATCTCCGGCTTGTGCGCCACCGAGCGGGCAAAGCCCACCCGGCGCCGCATGCCGCCCGACAGCTCCGACGGCATCTTGTCGCCCGTCCCCTCCAGGCGCACCATGGACAGGCACTCCTCCACCCGCTCGCCGATCTCCTGGCGCGACATCTTGGTCAGCCGTTGCAGCGGGAACGCCACGTTCTGCCACACCGTCATCGAGTCGAAGAGGGCGCCCTCCTGGAAGGAGAAGCCGAACTTGCGCCGGAACTCGGTGATCTGCCGGTTGTTGAGCGTCTCGACCGCGGTGCCGTCGACGATGACGCTGCCGGAGTCCGGCTTGAGCAGGCCGATGATGTGCTTCAGCAGCACGCTCTTGCCGGTGCCCGAGCCGCCGATGATGACCAGCGCCTCGCCGCGGGCGACGTCGATGTCGACGCCGTCGAGCACCAGCTTGGGGCCGAACGACTTGTGCAGATCCTTGATGCAGATCTTGCAGTCCGAGTCGCCGTCGGTCGCGCCTGCTGAGGGGGTTTCGGTCATAGGTCAGAAAAGCAGCTTGGTCAGGAAGAAGTCCGAGATCAGGATGGCGATGCTCGCGACCACCACGGCGGAGGTCGTGGCCTTGCCGACGCCCTCGGCGCCGCCGGTGGTGTAGAACCCCTGCTGGCAGCCGATGGTGGCGAGCAGCATGCCGAAGACGGCGGCTTTGATGACGCCGGACATGAAGTCGTTCAAGTCCATGAACTGGAAGGTGCGGTCGACGTAGGAGACCGGGTTCGCCCCCATGAGGACAACCGACACCAGGTAGCCGCCGAAGATTCCCACCCCATTGCCGAGGACGACCAGGAGCGGCAGCATGATGGTGCTCGCCCACACCCGCGGCACGACCAGGTAGTGCACCGGATCGGTCGCCATGACCTCCAGGGCGTCGATCTGCTCGGTCACCCGCATCGTGCCGAGCTCGGCGCCCATCGCCGAGCCGGCGCGGCCGGCGACGATCAGGCCGGAGAGCACCGAGGTCAGCTCGCGCACCATCGAGAGGGCGACCAGGGAGCCGACGAAGCTCTCGGCGTTGAAACGGCGCAGGGTGGTGAATGTCTGGAGAGCCATCACCATGCCGGTGAACATGGTGGTGAGCAGCACCACCGGCACCGAGCCGACGCCGACCTTGACCATCTGACGCAGCAGCTCCCGCCAATCGTAGGGCGGCCGCGGCGTCCAGGCAAAGACCCGTCCCAGCATCTGGCAGAAGCGGCCGATCTGCTCGAAGTACTTCGCGACCGGCCCCGGCATCTTCATCGCCATGCGTCCTCCCACGCAAAACATGACATCCGCGACGCCCTTAGGCAACAGCAGCGGCGGCGGTTTTGTTCCTTAGAAGGGAGTTGAGTTGGATGCATAGCCGTCTGGAGCGCGGTTCTTGAAGCTGGTGGTCTCGCCGAGGAAGACGAGGTCGACCTTGCCGGTCTCGCCGTTGCGGTGCTTGGCGATGATCAGCTCGGCGAGCCCCTTGTTCTCGTCGGTGGCGCCGTAGACCTCGTCGCGGTAGACGAAAGCGACCATGTCGGCGTCCTGCTCAATCGATCCCGACTCGCGCAGGTCGGAGAGCTGCGGCCGGTGGTCGCTCCACCGCCGCTCCGGCTGGCGGGAGAGCTGGGACAGGGCGATCACCGGCACCTCCAGCTCCTTGGCGAGCTGCTTCAAGCCCCGGCTGATGGCGGCGATCTCCAGGTTGCGGTTCTCGTACTTGCCGCCCGCCTGCATGAGCTGGAGATAGTCGAGGATGACCAGGGAGAGCCCCTTCTCCGCCTTGAGCCGGCGCGTCTTCGAGGCCACCTCGAGGAGAGTCGGGTTCGCCGAGTCGTCGATGAAGAGCGGCGCGTCGCCGATCGTGCGCACGGTCTGGAAGACGCGCGTCCATTCCTTGCTGGACAGATGCGCGCCGCGCAGCTTGCTGAACGAGATGTCGGCCTCCGAGCAGAGGATGCGCAGCGCGAGCTCCTGCTGGCTCATCTCCAGCGAGAAGACGCCGACCGTCTTCGCCTCGCGGATGGCGACGTTCTGGGCGACGTTGAGCGCGAAGCTGGTCTTTCCCATGCCCGGCCGTCCGGCGACGATGATGAGGTTGCCGCGGTTCAGACCGTGGCAGATGCGGTCGAGGTCGGTGAAGCCGGTGGGGATGCCGGTGAGCAGGCTCCCCGAGCGCTCTTCGAGCTCTTCCAGGGTGTGGTGGAAGACGCTCGACAGGAGGACGAAGCCGCGCTGGACCGCCTCCTCCCCCAGCCCGAGGATCGCCTGCTCGGCGCGGCCGAGAGCCTCCTGCGCGGGCAGGCCGCCGTCGAGACAGTCGCGGATGATCTGGCTCGACGTCTGGATCAGCCGTCGGCGGACCGAGCGCTCCTTGATGATTTCGGCATACTGGTCGACGCGGCCGATGTCCGGCAGGTCGAGATCGAGCGTCGTCAGGTAGCCGATGCCGCCGATCGAGTCGAAGCTCCCCTGCTGCTCGAGCTTCGCCTGCAACGTCCGCAGATCGATCTCCACCTGCTCGTCCTGCAGGTTGAGCATCGCCTGATAGAGCACCTGATGGCGCTCCAGATAGAAGTCGTCCGGCCGCAGCCGGCCCGAGATCGTGGGCAGCACCTGCGGGTCGAGAAGAATCCCGCCGAGCACCGCCCGCTCGGACTCCTCGCTGTAAGGAAGCGGCTTCTGCTGAGGAAGGGTGTCGATCATGCGGGGTGTCTAACAGGCTGCTCAGCCATTCTCCCGCAACCGGGGAGGGGGTGCAAGGGTACTCCCGTACATCCAGTCAACACCGGCGCCCCGGGTGTACAATACACATAGCTCTACACAAGAGCCTCGGAGGCGGAATGAGAACCAATGTAGATTTGAACGACCAGCTCATCGAAGAGGCCTTTGCCCTGACCGGCGCACGGACCAAAAGAGAGCTGCTCCATCTGGCCCTCCAGGAGCTGGTCCGAGTGCGGCGGAAGCGGGACTTGACGGATCTCGCTGGCCGCATTCGCCTGCACGACGACTTCGACCACAAGGCGATGCGGGATCTCAACCGTGATCCTGGTTGATACTTCCGTCTGGATTGACGTCTTCCGGGATGCCAGTGGCGGCAGGAAAAAGAGTCTTAACGCGGCCCTCCAGGACGACGAAGTGATTCTCAGCCGTTTCTACCAGTTGGAGCTGCTTCAGGGCTGCCGCGACGAGACGGAATGGCGCCTGCTGAAGTCGTATCTGAGCACTCAGGACTATGTCGAAGCCTCCTCTGCCACTTGGGAGCAGGCTGCACGGATCTACTTCGAGCTGCGCCGTATCGGTCTCACGGTCCGGAGCCCGATCGATTGCTGTATCGCCCAGCTCGCGCTTGAGAACGACTTGTTGTTGTTCCACCGGGATCGGGACTTCACAACGATCGCGAAGGCTCGGCCGCTTCGTCAGCTCCGGATCGAATGGGCTGAGCCAGGCTCCTGACCGGCTTCTCGAACGCCAGCACCATCACGCAGCCGTGCTTGCGGATCATCCGCATCTCTCCGCGATGGACGGCGCGGGCCAGGCCGGGCCACCAGGCGAGCCAGGGAGCGATGGTGTCGATCATCCGGTGCTCGGCAAGGGTGAGGCCGGCCGCCTCCCCCATCGCCCGCAGCTCGTCCAGATCGTAGAGCACTTCGTGCTGCTCGCCGGAGAGCGGCGGCACGAGGTGGAGATGGTCGAGCAGCCACTCGATGAGCGGCCAGGGGCTCCGCCGGTTCGGCGTCGTGAGCACCAGCCGGCCGCCGGGCGCGAGCAGGCGCGCGAACTGCGCCAGGACCGCTTCGCCCTGGGCACGCGAGAGGTGCTCGATCACTTCGAGGAAGCCGATCTTCTCGAAGCTGCCCGGCGCCGCGTCGAGCTCGTCGACCAGCGCCTGCCGGAAGGCGAGGTTCGGCCGCACGAAGGTGCGCGCCACGAACTCGATCGCCGCCGGATTGGCGTCGACGCCGAGCACCTCGGTTCCCGGCACCTCCGCCGCCATCGCCGCCAGGAGCCCGGAGCCACAGCCGGCGTCGAGCATGCGGTCGCCCGGTCCGAGATGCAGGAGAGCGAGCGCCTCTTCCAGCTTGGCGCGATGCCAGAAGCGCTGCGGCGCCGGCCCGGCATACAGAGCCCGATGCTGATAGTCGCCCGGAATAGCGATGCGGTCCCCCAACCGCCGGCCTGCCGGTTCCGTGGTGGAATCGCGATTCCGCCGCACAGCTCGAACGACTGTGATGAGGGCGATCAGACCCAGCGCGGCGAGGCTCAGGGCGAGCCCCAGCTCGAAGGAGCGCGGGCGGTAGAACAGCTCGATGTGGTGCCAGCCTTCCGGGATTTCGAGCGCGAGGAAGGCGTGATCGGCGATCCCCAGCGGCACCTCGCGGCCGTCGATCCGCGCCCGCCAACCGGTCCACGCCGTCTCCGTGATCACCGCCCACCCCGCCCGCTTCATCCGCGCCGTCAGCGCGAAGCCCAGGCCGCGCCGGTAGGCGATCACCCAGCCGCGCCCGTTCCTCTCCTCGTGGGGCGGTTCCTGCACGCCGTGAGCACCGTCCGGCGGCGGCGCGATCCAGGCGCGCTTGCGGAAGTCTTCTTCCGCCTTCATCTCCAGGACTTCCTCGTCCGCGGGCACCCCCAGCCGCACGATCTCCGGCACGAAAGCGCGCGGCACCACGTGCGGGTTTTCCCACACCCGCGAGCTGGGGCCGCGCGAGACCGGCCGCCACCCCGGAAGCCGGTGCCCCCGCGCGGCGATGACATAGCGCACGTTCATCAAGGAGAGGAAGGGCCGGTCCACGTCCCGCACGCCGAGAAACCAGCCGGCGGGGTGCGCCCACAACGGCTCGAGATCGGCGAATCGGTGATGGAAGATCGCCTGGTAGCCCCGCACGTCCTCGATCTCGTAGAAGGCCCCCTGGTTGGGGATCAACTGCAAATCCTGGCCGGCGGCGCGCCAGGGCTCCTCGTTTTCCGTCGGGGTCGGCAAACCGTCGAGCGGCGCCACCCGTGGATAGAACGCGCGCACCGGCAGGGTCGGGTAGAACGAGCCCATCTCGCCGGTACGCTGGAGGGCGAGCACGGCGATCAGGGCAGCCGCTCCCCAGCCGAGAGCGCGGCGGGGAAGCAAACCAAGGATCAGCGCCACGGCCAACGGCGGCACCAGCCCCCAGGCCGCCCATCGCCCGACCTCCGCTGCGGTGAAACCGGCATTCAGGGCACCCGGCACGAGCCACAGCACGACCGCGGTATAGGCGAGAACGACCGCGGCGCAGAGTCTGACCAGCGTCCGCGTTTCGGTTTGAGATTCTGCCTCTCCCGCTCGCAGCCAGGCTTCGACGCCGAGCGCCGCGAGCGCCGCCGTGGCAAACGCGCCGGCGAAGATCAGCCGCTCGTTGATCGCCATCGACATCAGCGGCAGGCGCCCGAGGAGCGGATAGATCAACGGCATCCGCGCTCCGGCGCAGAGACCGCCCAACCCGAGCGCCGCGAGAACGTAGCGTCCGCGCCACCGGCTGCGGAAAAGCCCATACAGCGCCGGCCCCCAGAGCACGCTCCCCACGTAGGCCGAAGCGAGCGGCGAGAGCAGGGGCGACAGGGCGCCGGCCTCCGGGACATCGGTGGTCGAGGCCACCGCGCCGGCAATGAAAAGGCGCCAGGCATCACGCAACGGAAACGCTGCTGCGATCGTCGTCGAGGTGCTGCGCAGCGTCCACTGGATCGTCTGCCGGAGCACCTCGAAGAGCGGCAGGAGGTAGATCGCGGAAAGCGCCAGAGCGAGACCGCCGGCGGCGGCGGCCCAGCCGGCGATCGGCAACCAGCGCCGAGGCGACACCACCGCCGCCTCGGCGAGACCGAGCACGGCGCCCACGGCGATCACATGGATGGCGCTCTCCGGATGGCCGGCGAGGAGCGTCAAGGCGAGAGCGGTGGCGAGCAGGAGCGCCGACGGCCACCCCGGCCGCTTGACCACCCGCCGCGCGCCGAGCACCACGAGCGGCAGGAGCGCCACCGCAGCGCCCAGCGGCCATTCGAGCCAGAACGCGAGGAACGACGAGAACGCCCAGCCCACGGCACCGAGGATCGCCGCGGATTCGCGGCACTCCAGGTCACGGAAATAGAGGAACGCCCCCAGCGCCGAAACCAGGAGCTGCGCCGTGGCGCCGAAAGTGAACGCGAGCGCCAGCGGCAGCAGGAGCGACAAGGCGTTGATCGGGTAATACGGCGCCGGCTGGGCCGACCCCGCGAGCGGATCGCCACACAGGATGAACGGATTCAGGAGTGGCCATTCGCCATGCCGCACGGCGTAGCGCACCGCCTGGCGCCAGGGAATGATCGCGCTGTAGACGTCGGTGAAGATCCCCTTGCGGTCGCCGCCGATTCCATACACCGGTGCATAGGGTGCCAGCGGATCGCCGCTGTAGGCGAGATCGATCGGTGCATACACCCGGCCCGTCAGGAGCGCTGGCCCGGTGAAGCAGAGCGGCAGCAGAGCGAGCACCAGCGCCGCTTGCCAGGAGAGCCGCACCACCCAGCGGTGGGTGAGCGCGAGCAGCGCCGCGGCAAAGGCGGCGTAGAGAGCAGCCGCCGAGAATTGCTCCGCCAATCCCAAGACGTTCAATCCCGGCAATCAATCCCGGCAGTAGGCGACCTGCGCGAAGTCGTCGGCGACGATCGCCGCGAGCGTCGGGCAGCGGTAGGCGCCGCGCCAGGCGAAGAGGCGGATGCGCCCTACGTCGAAGAGCATGCGGAGCGAATCACGCAGCAGGCGCACCGCCGAGGTCTCGTTGTTGCGCAGTCGCACCACGATGCGCTTGATGTCGGTGCGGTACAGGAGCGCGATGTAGAGCAGCTCGACGTCGAAAGCGAAGCGGTCGATCCGGGAGATCCCGAAGAGCGCCTGGGCGATGTCGCCGCGGAACGCCTTGAAGCCGCACTGGGTGTCGAAAAAGCCGCCGGTCAGAAAGATGCCGACGAACTTCGAGAAGATTCCTGACGCGAGCCGGCGCCGCCAGCCGACGTCGAGCGCATAGCTCGATCCCGGCAGGGTCCGGTCGCCGATCGCGAGATGGAATCCGCGCTCGGTGATGAAGCGCGCCGACGCGGCCATCAGCTCCAGGTCGAAGGGGAGGTCGACGTCGGTGAACACGCGCACCCGGCCGCGGCTCGCGAGCATTCCGGCGCGCACCGCCGCTCCCTTGCCGCGGTTCACCGGCAGCCGGATCAGCCGCACCGGCCCCTCCACCGGCCACCCCGCGTCGAAGTCCCCGCCGCCGTCGTCGACCACCACGACCTCATACGAGGCGAAAGCCCCGCTCAGAAAGCCCGCCAGCCGGTCCGCCGAAAGCCGGGCCAGCCCGGCGCTCCGGTAGCAGGGCAGGACGACCGAGATCTCGGGCTCGGCGGGGCTCACGGAGGAGTTTCTGATGTCCTTTATGTCCTTGCCTCGACCGGTCACCCGGCCGATGACGAGTAGCGTTCGAACACCGTTCCCTGGCCCAGGAGGTGCTCGATGTTCGACTTGAGCTGGGGACCGAACTGGATCTTGTAGCTCTCTTTGGTGCCGATGCTCACCGTGCGGTCCGCGAGCTTGACCTTCAAGGTCACCGGAACGTCGCCCGGGTGCTCGATCAGCACGTCCTTGAGCTTGAGGAGGAGGGTCTGGCTCGCCGCGGCGCCGTTGACGAGGACGTCGACGCCGACGACCGGACGGACGGCGAGCTTGTCCAGCAGCACAACGTCTTCGACGGTCAGCTCGACGTCGGTGCCGCGCTCGCGCACCTGCCCCTTGACCAGGATGGCGATGTCGTCCGCGATGAGGTGGCCGAACTGCTGGAGCTGGTTGGCGAAGAGGGTGACCGGCAGGCTGCCGGTGAGGTCTTCCAGCACGAAACGGCCCATGAAGCGGCCGGCGTTGGGACCGGTCTTGATCTTGGTCTTGTTGAACCCGTTCACCAGACCGCCGACGGTGACCTGCCCCTCGATCGCTTCCTTGAGCTCCTTGATGTCCGCCAGGGTGTGCGTGGTCAGCCTTTCGATCGCCTCGCTCAGCTCGGACATCGGATTGCCGGTCAGGTAGAGGCCGAGGGCCTCTTTCTCGGCGCGCAGACGCTCCTTCTCCGGCCAGGCGGGCGCTGTGAGGTCGGGTTGCGGCTCCAGGGATTGGGAGCTGGAATCACCGCCGCCCAGGAGCGCGCCGAAGAGACTCGTCTGCCCTTCGTCGCGCTCCTTGCGGCGCCGCTGGCCGTATTCGAGGATGGCATCGATCGAGGCCCAGAGCGCGTGGCGCGCCACGCCCAGGCTGTCGAATGCGCCGGCTTTCACCAGGCACTCCAGCACTTTGCGGTTGACCAGCCGGAGGTCGACCTCCGAGGTGAGCTGGGCGGGGCTGCGGAAGCGACCGAGCCGGCGCCGGACTTCGAGCACCGAATCGATGGCCGAGGAGCCGACCCCCTTGACCGCGCCGAGGCCGAAGCGGATCTTGTCCCCCACCACGGTGAACGGGAAGCTGCTCTCGTTGATGTCCGGCGGCAGCAGGGCGATCCCCATGTTGCGGCACTCGGAGATGTACTTGGCGATCGAATCGGACGACGAAAGCTCGGAGTTGAGCATCGCGCACATGAAAGCCACCGGATAGTGCGCCTTGAGATAGGCCGTCTTGTAGGCCAGGTCGGCGTAGGCGACGCTGTGACTCTTGTTGAAGCCGTAGCCGGCGAAGGGCTCGATGTAGTCCCAGAGGCCGGCGGACTTCTCGCGCGCCACACCGCGCTTGGCGGCCCCCTCGACGAACTTCTCCTTCATCTTGGCCATCACGTCGACCTTCTTCTTGCCCATGGCCTTGCGGAGCGTGTCCGCCTCGGCCATGGTGAAGCCGGCGACGGCCACCGCGATGAGCATCACCTGTTCCTGGTAGACGATGACGCCGTAGGTCTCCTCCAGGATCGGCTTCGTCTCGGGGAGCTGGTAGACGAACTTCTTCCCCTGCTTGCGCTGGATGTACTCCTCCACCATGCCGACCGAGAGGGCGCCCGGCCGGTAGAGGGCGTTCAGGGCGGCCAGCTCGTCGAAGCGCGACGGCTTCACCCGCTTCAGCAGATCGGTCATGCCGCGCGATTCAAACTGGAAGATGCCGCTCGTGCGCCCTTCGCAGAAGATGCGGAAGGTCTCCGCGTCGTCGAGCGGCACCTCAGCGAAGTCGAGCGGGATGCCCTGCTGGCGGAGGATCTTGACCGCGTCGTCGATCACCGTGAGCGTGCGCAGACCCAGGAAGTCCATCTTCAGGAGCCCGAGGCTCTCGATGACGGTCATGTCCCACTGGGTCATGACCTGCTCTTCATCGCCCTTGGTGACCTTGTAGAGGGGGACCAGCTCGTCGAGCCGGCGCGGCGTGATGACGACGCCCGCGGCGTGCACGGAGGCGTGGCGGGTGAGCCCCTCCAGGCGCTTGCCGATCTCGATGACCTGCTTGACCTCGGGGTCCTTCTGGATCTCCGCCGCGAGCGGCTCGATCTCCTTCGCCGCTTCGGCCAGCGACTTGGTCATGTCGGGGAGCATCTTGGCGATGCGGTCGACCTTGGCGTAGGGGAGCCCCATGACGCGGCCGACGTCCCGGATGACCGCCTTGGCGGCCAGGGTTCCGAAGGTGATGATCTGCGCCACCCGGTCGCGGCCGTACTTCTCGCTGACGTAGGAGATGACCTCGCCGCGGCTGCGCATGCAGAAGTCGATGTCGATGTCCGGCATGCTGATGCGGTCGGGGTTGAGGAAGCGCTCGAAGAGCAGGTCGTACTGCAACGGATCGATGTCGGTGATGCGCAGCGAGTAGGCCACCACCGAGCCGGCCGCGGAGCCACGGCCCGGCCCCACCGGGATGTCGTTCTCGCGGGCGTGGCGGATGAAGTCCCAGACCACCAGGAAGTAGCCGGGGAAGCCCATCTTCTCGATCACCTGGATCTCGTATTCGAGGCGCGTCCGGTAGACCTCTTCGCCGTGGCGCTGGCCGGTGCGCCGGCGCAGCTCGGCGAGCCGCTCTTCCAGTCCCTCGCGGGCGACCTTCTCGAAATAGGCCTGCAGGCTGTAGCCGTCCGGCACCGGGAACTCCGGCAGGTGGAAGGTGCCGGTGGGGATGACCAGGTTGCAGCGCTCGGCGATCTCCACGGTGCGTTCGATGGCGCCGTGGTCGTCCGGGAAGAGCTTGTGCATCTCGGTCGCCGACTTCATGTAGAACTCGTCCGAGGCGTAGCGCAGCCGGTCGGGATCGGACAGGTTCTTCTGGGTGCCGATGCAGAGCAGCACGTCGTGGGCCTTGGCGTCGTCTTTCCGCAGGTAGTGGCAGTCGTTCGAGACCACGAGCGGGATGCCGGTGCGTTGCGACATGCGGCGCACGACGTCGGCGGCGAGCCGCTGCTCGGGAATCCCGTGATCCTGCATTTCCAGGAAGAAGTTGCCTTCGCCGAAGATCTCCAGGAATTCGATGGCGGCGGCCTGGGCCTCCTTCTCCTGGTTGTGGACGATCTTCTCGTTGACCTCGCCCTTGAGGCAGGCGGAGAGCGCGATGATCCCTTCGCTGTGCTGGCGCAGCAGCTCCTTGTCGACCCTCGGCTTGTAGTAGAACCCTTCGAGGTAGGCGGCCGAGGTGAGCTTGAGGAGGTTGCGGTAGCCGGCTTCGTTCTCGGCCAGGAGCACCAGGTGGTTGCTGCTTCCCTTGCCGGGCGTGCGGTCATGGCGGTCGCCCTGGGCGACGTAGGCCTCGACGCCGAGGATCGGCTTGATGCCGGCGGCGCGGGCGCGGTTGTAGAACTCGATGGCGCCGAACATGTTGCCGTGGTCGGTGAGGGCCATGGCGGGCATGCCCGCTTCCTTGGCCGCGGCGATGACGTCGTCGAGACGATTGGCGCCGTCGAGCAGGCTGTACTGGCTGTGGAGGTGGAGGTGGACGAAGTCGGACATCCTGGGGCGATGGTATCAGAAGTTATCAGAAGGCGCGCCCCGCCGGAGACCCGCTTTCACCGCTCAGGGGCTATCCGGCTTGTCACCATGCACCTGCAGGCGGCTGGCGCGCAGGATGTAGTCGAGACCGGAAGCGACGGTGAAGAGCGCCACGCCGTAGACCAGCGTGCTCGCCACCGGCTCGAGCTGCGGCCAGAGCGCCGAGATGAGGACGAAGAGGACTGCGGTCACCTGGAGGACGGTGGTCAGCTTGCTGAGCACCGAGGGCGGGAACCGGCGCACTCCCGCCGCCAGATGGAGGATCAACGCCATCACCACGATCAGCAGGTCGCGGGCGATCACCAGGACGGTCACCCAGAGCGGGATGGGCGCGCCGTGGTTGAGCTGCGGGATGGCGAGCGCGACATAGGCCGAGGTCAGCAGGAGCTTGTCGGCGATCGGGTCGAGATAGGCGCCGAGGAGCGACTGCTGGTTGGCGAAGCGGGCGATGAAGCCGTCCAGCGCGTCGGTGACGCCGGCGATCAGGAAGATGAAGAGGGCCTTCTGCAACTGGCCGTCGATGACCGCGATGATGAACAGGGGAACGAGCCCCATGCGGAGCAGAGAGAGGAAATTGGGGATGGTGAACTTCACGACCCGCCCAGCAGCTTGAGCGCCCGCCGGATGAGCTCGACCGCGTCGGCGCCCGAGAGCGGCGCCGCCATCTGGCAGTCGTCGCCGGAGGGGACCAGCTCACAGCTCGCCGCGGCCGTGCAGACGGCGCCCGCCGCCGCCTGCCCCTTGCCGGCGCCGGCGAGGCAGGAGAGGTTGTCGCCGAGCTCCTCCAGCACGCGGGTGAGGCTGCGCAGCGCCGTCCCCCAGCGCACCGGCGCTCCCGGCGAAAATCGGTGCAGGGTGGCGTCGACGTCCATGAGACCGAGGTTGACCACGCGCACGATCTCTTCCTGCCGCGGGTGGTCGAGGATGTCGGTGGCGATGCGGCCGCTGGTGGGGTGGGCATAGCGGACGGCGGGGATCAGCCAGTAGAGGAGCACGGCGAGGTCGGCTTTGTTGAGCTCCGGCTTGGCCGCCACCTCCTGCACCAGCCGGGGCAGCAGGGAGAGGCGCCAGCGGAACTTGGCGGCGGCCAGCTTGTCGGCGAGACCGGGATCGTCGGGGTGGTGGTCGTAGAGGTCCTGCACGATCTGCAGGCCCGCTCCCGGGTCCCCCACCGCCAGCTCGAGCTCGGCGCGCCGTTCGAGGAGCGCGCGGTCCTGCGTGCGCCGCGCCGCCAGCTCCTTGATGGCCGCGAGCTCGGACGCCCGGTCGCCGCGCGCGACGGCGAGCGCGCGGGCGCCGTCCAGGGTGACCGTCTCCGCCGGCCCCCAGCTCTTGAGCAGGGCGAGCTGCTTGTCGGCCTCGTCCAGCTTGTGGAGGCGCAGCGCCTCCTGGAGCCGGTTGCCCAGGATCTCCAGGGCGCGCGGGTGGAGCTCGCCGAGACGCTGGAAGGCGAGCTGGTTGCGGGTGGCGATGGCGCGGAATGCCGCATAGGCGAGGGGGACGTCCCCCGCCTGCTCGGCGGCCCGCCCGAGCAGGAGCTGGCTCGCCACGTAGGCCGGAAAGCGGTCGCCGACCGGCACCAGGCGCACCACCACGTCCGCCGGCCGCCCTTCGGCGAAGTCGGCCTGCGCCGCCAGCACCTCGGCCGGCGGCAGGCCGGAGTCGAGGTCGGCGAGATCCTTGGCCGTGGCCCGCGCTCCGCCCACGTCGGCGCGTTCCAGCAGCGCCCGGTAGGCACGCTCCAGCCGATCCCGGCGCCCGGGGTCGACCTGACCCGGATAGCCTTCGAGAGGATCGACCAGGTAGGCACGATCCTTCCGGCCGAGGTTGAGCTCGGGCGGTCTCTCGGGAGGCGGCGCCGGGACCGGCCGCGAGGCGCAGGCACCCAGTAGCGCCACCGCGACGAGCACCGCTACGGTGGAAAGCCAGTCTGGAGCCCGGCGCCGCGGCCGGCGCCGGTCCTCGGTCCTACGCCGAGGGGTGAGGCGCTGCCGCAATCGTCGCGATGGCATGCTTGTAGATGAGGATTTCCTTCCCTTCACTCTCGATGACCACGGCAAACCGGTCGAAGCGCTTCAGACGTCCCAGGAGGTGACGTCCGGTCACCAGCTCCAGGTACATCGTCTGCCCTTCCTTCAGACTCTGGAAGAGATAACCGTCTTGGATATTGATGTTGTGCTTAGCCATACGCCCTCCCGAGACCCCTGTGCTTGACATGTTCAAGAACTCTAGGAATCAGACGGTTAAGATTCTTGACCGCGAACCAGGTGACATCGGGCTCTCTCCGGAACCAGGTCTCTTGTCGTTTCGCAAAGCGGCGAGTCGCACGGATCGTTTCATCGACGGCTTGCTCCAGAGACCACTCCCCCACAAGGTGCCGGGCGAGCTGACGATACCCGATGGCCTGGAATGCGGGCAGCTCCGGATCCAGGCCCCGTGCAAGCAGCCTGGTCACCTCCTCCACCCAGCCTTCCTGGACCATACGAGCCACGCGGCTCGCGATTTGATCGTATAGGATGGCCCTCGGAAGCGTCAATCCGACGCGGACCGCCGCAATGCGCTGAGCCCCAAAGGGTTGGCGAGAAATCCAAGCGGAGAGCGGCTCTCCGCTCACTGCGGCCACTTCCAAAGCCCGCAGCACACGCTGGCTGTCACCCCCCGCAAGGCGCTCCGCGGTCTCCGGATCGACCGCCTGAAGCTCCTCTCGCAGCGCCGGCAGACCCTCCGTGGCGAGGCGCTCGCGGAGCCTTTGACGGATTTCCGGATCGCCCGGCGGCACCGGGCTGATCCCCTCGAACAGGGCGCGCAAATAGAGACCGCTGCCGCCGACGACGATCGGCACGGCGCCGCGCGCCGCGATCTCCGCGATGGCCTCCTTCGCCCGGCGGGCGAACTCCCCCGCCGAATACCGTTCGTGCGGCTCCAGGATGTCGATCAGGTGATGGCGCACGCGCGCCCGCTCCGCCGGGCTGGGCTTCGCGGTGCCGAGGTCGAAGCCGCGGTAGACCTGGAGGGCGTCGGCGTTGACGATCTCGCCTCCCAGCTCCGTGGCCAGGGCGAGGGCGAGAGCGCTCTTGCCGGTGGCCGTGGGGCCCACTATCGCCAATGGACCCGCGAGGGTGGTGGGGGTCAAACCCGGCCGGCCCTCGCGGCCAGATTGGCGACCATGCGCACCAGGGCGGACGGATCGATCGGCTTGGGCACGTGCATCTGGAAGCCCGCGGCGAGGGCGCGCGCGCGGTCCTCGGCCCGCGCATAGGCGGTGAGCGCCGCGGCCGGCACCTGGCCGCCCCGCTCGCTCGGCCGCGCGCGCACCTGGCGGATCAGGGAGTAGCCGTCCGCCACCGGCATCGCCAGATCGGAGACCAGGACGTCGGGCACCTGCTCGTCGAGCTGCTCCAGGGCGGCCGCCACCGAAGCGGCGGCGGCGACTTCGGCGCCGCACTGCTCCAGCGCCGTCACCAGGAGCTCCCGGGTGTCGTCCTCGTCCTCGACCACCAGGACGCGCAGACCGCGCAGCAGCTCCTGGTCGCCCCAGGGGACCGCCCAGGTCTCCATCCCTTCCACCAGTTGCGGCTCGCCGGCGATGACGCCGGCCTGGGAGCCGGACAGGGCGGTGCGCACCGGCAGGCAAACGGTGAAGGACGCCCCCTTCCCCTCCCCTTCGCTCTCGACCTCCACCGTGCCGCCATGCAGCTCGACCAGGTGGCGCACGATCGACAGTCCGAGGCCGAGGCCGCCGTGGGTGCGGGTGATGGCTCCCTCGGCCTGGCGGAAGCGGTCGAAGACATACGGGAGGAAGTCGGGCCGGATGCCCGCGCCGGTGTCGCTCACCCGCACCTCGGCGCTCGCTCCGCTCTGGCACAGACCGACCTCGACCGCCCCCTCGCGCGGCGTGAACTTGATGGCGTTCGAGAGCAGGTTCCACACCACCTGCTGCAAGCGGTCGGAGTCTCCCAGCACCGGGCTCGCCAGGGGGCCGAGGGTGACGCCGAGACGAATCCCCTTGGCGTCGGCGGCCGGGCGCACGCTGTCGAGCGCCGCCTCGACGATGCGCCGCAGCTCCACCGGCTGGAAGTCGAGCCGCAGCTTGCCGGTGATGATGCGCGACACGTCGAGCAGGTCGGCGATGAGCTGCGCCTGGGCGCGGGCGTTGCGCTCGATCGTCTCCAGGGCGCGCGCCGAGGCCGCCTCGTCGAGCTTGCCCATGCGCAGCACCTGCGCCCAGCCGAGGATCGCGTTCAAGGGGGTGCGCAGCTCGTGCGACAGGGTGGCGAGGAACTCGTCCTTCATTCGGTTGGCCTCTTCGGCCTGCTGCTTGGCGCGCGACAGCTCGGCGGTGCGCCGGCGCACCAGCGCCTCCAGATTGTTGTACATGCCTTGAAGCTCGCTGTTGGCGCGCGCCAGCTCGGCGGTGCTCGCCTCGACCGCGTTCTGCAAGGCCACCTTCTCGATCGCGTTCTGCACCGCCTTCTGCAGCGTCTGGCGGGTGATGGCGCCTTTGAGCAGATAGTCCTGCGCCCCGCCTTTCATCGCCTCCACCGCCACCGCTTCGTTGCCCTGCCCGGTGAGCACGATGACCGGCACCAACGGCCCGGCCCGATCAGCGCGCAGCCGGCTCAGGAACTCCAGGCCGTCGACGTCGGGCAGCCGGTAGTCGAGCAGCAGGCAGTCCGGCGCCTCGGTGCGCGCCAGGCGCAGACCCTCCTCGCCCAGCTCGGTTTCCAGGAGCTCGTAGCGCTCTGCCGGATCCTGATGCAGCAGGCGGCGGTACACCTCCCGGTCTTCCGGGCTGTCGTCGACGATGAGGATGCGCTGCGGAGCTTCGCTCATCCGCTCACGCTCCGTGCGGCAGGACGACCACTTCGAACCAGTAGCCGTTCAGCCGTTCGATGGCGCGCACGAATCCCTCCGTGTCCACCGGCTTCTGGATGTAGCTGTTGGCGCCCGCCTGGTAGCACGACTCGACATCGCGGGCGTCGTTCGAGGTGGTGAGGACGATCACCGGGATCTGCTTGAGCTGCTCGTCGCGCTTGATCTCGGTCAGCACCTCGCGGCCGTCGGTGCCGGGCAGGTTCAGGTCGAGCAGGATGACGCCGGGGCGCGGCGACCGCTCGGGGTCGGCGTAGGGGCCGCGCCGGTGCAGGAAGTCGAGAGCGTTCTCGCCGTCCTCGCAACGATAGATGGGGTTCTTGAGGCCGGACCGCTTGAAGGCGCGGACCGTGGCCTCGTAATCCTCGGGACTGTCCTCGACGAGAAGGATGGGTTGACTCGGAGCGTGCATCGTCAGGCCTCCCTTTCCAAGGTGAAATAGACCGCAGTTCCCTCTCCGACCGCCGATTCGACCCAGATCCGGCCGTTGTGGCGCTCGACGATCTTCTTGACGATCGTCAGACCCGCGCCGGTGCCGCCGCCGAACCTGTCCCGCCCGTGCAAGCGCTTGAAGATCCGGAAAATCGCGTCAAAATGCTTTTCCTGGATGCCGATGCCGTTGTCTCGCACGTAGAGCGCCGGCGGACCGCCGCCGTCCGCCGGCAGCGCTCCCACCTCGATCCACTTTTCCGCCTTGTCGTTGTACTTCATCGCGTTGATGATCAAGTTATGGTAAAGCTCCCGCACTCTCACACGATCGCAGCGTACCACCGGCAGGGGGCGCGGCACACGGATCTCGACGCCGTTCTCGCGCAGGCTGATGCCGAGCGAGTCGGCCACCTCGGCCACTACCTCGTTCAAGTCGGCGTCCTCGATCGCCAGGTCGACCCGGCCGAGACGGGAGAAGTGGAGGAGGGAGTCGATCAGCACCTCCATGCGGCGGCTCAGCCGGGTCAGGGTCTCCAGCTTGGACCGCCCCTCCTCGTCGAAGCGCTCGCCGTAGTCTTCGAGCAGGAAGGCGGCGAAGTTGTGAATGCCGCGCAGCGGCTCCTTGAGGTCGTGGGAGGCGATGTAGGCGAAGTCGTCGAGGTCCTGGTTGCTGCGGTGCAGCTCCATGTTGCGGTCCGCCAGCTCCTGCTCGGCGCGCCGGCGCTCCCCCAGCTCCTGGCGCAGTCGCTCGGTGCGCTCCTCGACCCGCCCCTCGAGCTCCTCCTTGGCGCGCGACAGCGCGGAATCACGCTCCTGGATCTGCTGCAGCATCTGGTTGAAGGCGTCCACGAGCTGGCCGAGCTCGTCGGTGGTCTGCTTGACCGCCCGGATGGAGTAGTCCTGCCGCTCGGAGACCGCCTGCGCGGTCTGGGCCAGGTGCAGGATCGGCCGCGAGATGAGCTGCTGCAAGCCGGACGACAGCACCAGGGCGGCGAGAGCGGAGACCAGGCAGATCGCGCTGACGGTGGCGGTCTGCAGCCGCAGCCGCGCGTTCATCTCGCTGAAGTCGCTTTCGAGGTATACCGTGCCGACGCGCTCACCCTGGAGCATCACCGGCAGGAACACGCCGAGCGAGCCGGCGGCGGCGGCCGGGCCGTCCTTGCCCGGCCGGGGCGGCAGCGGGCGCGTTTCGCCGGCCCGGCGGTAGAACGCCAGCAGCCGGCCGTTGCCGGTGTACATGGCGGCGGCGACGATGGGCGGCTTGGCGATCAGGGCGCCCAGGGTCTCCGCCGCCGCTTTCTGGTCGCCGAACGTGACCGCGGCCGTGCTGTTGTTGGCGACGATCTGCCCCAGGATCGTCAGGTCGTTCTCCATCTCGCGGCGGAAGCGCGCCCGGTCGGAGAGGATCAACGCCGCGCTGGCCAGCACGAGCGCGCCGCAGGTGACCACCATGGTGATGGCGACCAGCTTGCGCCGGATCGGGACGTCGCGCAGGAGCCGGCCGGGCACTCAGCCCTCCTGCCGCTGCGGATTGACCGCCCGGGCCAGCCGCAGCAGCTTGGAGCTCAGCTTGAGGTGGCTCTGCTCCGCGGCGTCCAGGTTGATGTCGAAGCGCACCCGGTTCTGCTCCAGGAAGAGGCGGATCATCCCTCCCCGGTCCAGGAAGTCAGCGGCGCCGCCCACGGTCAGGACGCCGGTGCCGCGCAGCGGCGCCAGGATCTCGGGCAGGCGCCCTTTCTCCGGCCCGACGAACAGGACGTGGCAGCCCTGGGTCGCCTGCGGATCGCGCAGCAGGCGGACCACCAGGCGCCGGTCGTTGAGCTTCTCCCCCTTGACCACCATTTCCAGGCTGGCGCCGACGGCATCGTCCCCGAGGACACAGAGGGTGACCGGCGTGGTTGGCTCGGGGAAAGCCGCCTGCGGCCACTCGACGAATTTGGCAAAGTTGTAGAGGAACGCCGCCTTGAGATCGCGCTCGCCGGACTGCGTGGCCCGTGCCTGCTCGAGCCCCGCAAACAGCAGAGCGGCGGCCAGCGCCAGGACCGCGGTCTGCCGCCTGTTCAAGAAAGGCTTCAGAACGACCATGTCGCCTTTCCATAGTAGCCGCGCTGGAGCTGCTCCCCGGGGGCGCCGATCGCGGCGAATTCCTGGTGCCGGGCGTGCAGCAGGTTCTGCCCCACCAGGGCGAGCTCCAGCGAGGGCTTCAGATGCCAGCCGAGATGCACGTCGAGCTCCTGATAAGGGCGGACGAGCGGATCAGGGAGGTCGTCGACCCAGCGCAGCCAGGCGTCGAGCTCCACCCGGCCGGGCAGGTCCAGCATGGAGCGCAGGGTGAAACGGTTGTGGGTGTCGTTCCCCTCCTCCAACCCACCGAAGCGGTCCGACCCGCCGGGCCGGATGGACAGATGCTTGTCGAAATAGGCGTAGGCCGCATGCCACTGCCACCAGGGGAAGGGCTGGAAGTTGCCGCGCAGCTCAGCCCCCCAGGTCTCCGCCTCCAGATTGTTGGCGAGGACGATGGGGAGGGTGCCGCCGGGCGAGAAATCCTGGCTGCGCAGGTCGTGGTAGACGTTGTAGAAGGTCGACAGGTCCAGCGAGGTGTCGGGGCGGAGCTGCTCGCGGTAGCCGAGCTCATAGGCGACGAGCTTCTCGGACACGAAGTCCGTGCTGCCGGTGAGGACCACCTGGCCGGCGCCCAGGAACTCGATGTTCTCGTCGAGCCGGGTCGGCGTGCGCACCGCCCGGGAGACCGCTCCCCAGACCGTCCGCCGCTCGTTGAGCACCCAGGTCATCCGGAGGTTGGGCTGCAGCTCGAAGCCGGTGTAGGAGTTGTGCTCGAGCTTCGCGCCGGCGGTGAGGTGCAGGTCGTCGCGCAGCCCGATCTCATCCTGGGCGAAAACGCTGTACAGGTCCTGGGATTGCCGGCTGGGGACGAAGGCGACGGCGGCGCTGTTGACCACCTGGTCCTGGGTGCGCCGCAGCCCGAACCCCCACACCACGTCGTGCCGGTCGCCGGCCCGCAAGTGGTTTTGCAGGTCCAGGTCGAAGGTGTCGCGGTGCTCCTCGAAGGTGTCGGGGATCAGGCGGTGGGTGCGATCCCAGTAGAGCTGGACGTCGAGATCGGAGCCCACGGCGATCTGATGTGACCAGCGGCCGAGGAGGTTGCCGCCGTCGACCTGGGTGTCGCCGCGGAGGGCCTGACCGATCCTGCCGTCATAGGCGTCGCCCTGCAGGGTGAAGGCGTCCGTTTTCCCCTCGCCCCAATCCGTCCGGAATCCCCCCTGGCCCATGTGCATCGGGTCGTCCGCGCTGGCGCCGCCGGCGAGCTCGAGCGGCCCGCGGTCGAACGCCTTGCCGTACACCCGGTAATGGCCGCTCTCCCCCACCGTGCCGCCGTAGCGCAGCGCGCCGAAGCCGCGCTCCAGGGGGTGGCCGGCACCGGCGACGGCGAGGCCGCCCTGGGTGTCCGCCGCCCGCTTGGTGATGATGTTGATGATGCCGTTGACCGCGTTGGCTCCCCACAGGGTGGCGCCGGGGCCGCGGATGACCTCGATGCGGTCGACGTCTTCGAGCATGGTGTCCTGCACGTCCCAGAAGGTGCCCGAGAAGAGCGGCGTGTAGATGCTGCGCCCGTCGATCAGCACCAGCAGCTTGTTGGCCGTGGTGATCGCGAAGCCGCGGGCGGTGATCGCCCAGTCGCGCTGGCTGGACCGCCCGACGAACAAGGAGTTGACCAGGCGCAGCGCGTCGGGAAGATTGGTCACCCCGGAGCGGCGGAGATCTTCCTGGGTGATCACCGCGATCGCCGCCGCGGCCTGGGACAGCCGCTCGCTGCGCCGGGACACCGAGGTCACGTCGAGCTGCATCAGCTCCTCGATGCTGAGGTTCTTGAGGTCGGCCGGCTCGACCGCCTGCCCGGCCGCCTGAGCATGGCTCGGAGCCGCGGCGAGGGCGAGCCAGCCGAAAAGAGAAACCGCCAGCAGGGGAACGGGAGCGCGCATCCGCGTTCAATCTCCTTTAGGAAGGCCGGCGATGAGGCGCCGCAGCACCTCGGGGTCCGCCGGCTTGGTCAGGTGGACGTCGAAGCCGGCCTCACGGGCACGGCGCTGGTCTTCCTGCTGCCCGTAGCCGGTGAGAGCGATCAACCGGCAGCCGGCGAGCTCCGGATCGGCGCGCAGAGCGCGCGCCACCGCATAACCGTCGAGACCGCCGGGCAGACCAATATCGCACACCACAACCTCCGGCTGGATCAGCCGCGCCCGCGCCACCCCCTCGGTGCCATCGTGGGCGACCGTCACCTCGTGGCCGCTCAGCTCGAGCAGGGCGGCCATGCTCTCCGCCGCGTCGCGATTGTCCTCAATGATCAGGCAGCGGCACACCCGGAGCGCCGGCGGCTCGGCCGGCTCCAGGGCGGCGGCGGCCTGCCGCGCGCTGTCGAGCGGCAGGCGCAGGCGGATCTCGGTGCCTCGCCCCGCCCCCGCGCTGGACGCCGCCACGGTGCCGCCGTGCAGCTCGACGAGGCGGCGCACCACCGCCAGTCCGAGACCCAGGCCGCCGCGCCCGCGGTCCAATCCTGGAGGCGCTTGGCTGAAGGGCTCGAAAAGCTCGGCGAGGACCTCGGGCGCGATGCCGATCCCGGTGTCCCGCACGCTGACCGACGCCATGCGCGGCGCTCCCGGCGCCGGTTCTTCCACTGCGGCGACGACGGCGATCTTGCCGCCCGGGTCGGTGAATTTGCCGGCGTTGTGCAGCACGTTGCCCAGCGCCTGCGCCAGGCGGGTCGGATCGCCGTGCACCCACAGCGGCTCCGGCGGCAGGCGCACCTCCAGGGCGAGCCCGCCCGCGGCCAGGGCGCCGCGGTGGTCCTCCGCCGTGGCGCGCAACAGCTCGGCCAGGTCGACGCGCTCCTTGCGCAGCAGGATCTTGCCCTGCGAGATCCGCGACACGTCCAGCAGGTCGTCCACGAGGCGGGTGAGGTGGAGCACCTGGCGCTCGATGGTGGCGCGCGCCCGAGTGGCCTGCGTCTCATCCGCGTTCTCCATGCCGAGGACGTGCAGGGAGCTGCGGATCGGCGCCAGCGGATTGCGCAGCTCGTGCCCGAGCATGGCCAGGAACTCGTCCTTGCGCCGCGCCGCCTGGCGCAGCGCCTCCTCCCACACCTTGCGGTCGGTGATGTCGATGAAGGTCATCACCACGCCGTCGATGACGTCGTCGACCGTGCGGTAGGGCAGGATGCGCAGGATGTACCAGGAGTCGCCGTCCACCAACCGCACCTGGCACTCCCGGCGGACCAGGGTGCGCAACACCTTGCGGATGTCCGCCATCAGGCCGCCGGCGCCGGTGAACCGCGGCACGATGTCGGCGATCGACCGCCCGACGTCGCTCTCGATCAGCCGGAAGACGTCTGTGGCCGCCGGGGTGAACTTCTTGATCCGCAGGCTGCGGTCCACGAAGAGGGTGGCGATCTGCGTGCTCTCGAAGAGATTGTGCAGGTCGCTGTGGGCGCGGTCGAGCTCGTCGACTTTCTTCTTCAGCTCGGTGTTGATCGTCTCGAGCTCTTCGTTGACCGCCTGCAGCTCCTCCTTCGAGGTCTGCAGCTTCTCGTTGGCCGCCTGCAGCTCGTCGTTCGACGAGGCCAGCTCTTCGTTGGAGCTCTCCAGCTCCTCCAGGGTGGCCTGGAGGTTGTCCTTGGTGGTGTGGAGGGCGGCCTCGAAGCGGCGGATGACCGTCTCGGTGTCCGGCCGCGGCTCACCGGGCAGCGGCGCGGCAGTCACCTCGGCTTGGCGGCGGGAGGCGAGCGAGCTCCGCGCGGCGAGCTGGAAGCTCACCGGCGGGCGCAGCACGACGTCGGTCGACTGGAAGATGCGGTGCCGCCGGTCGGTGGCGAGGAACAGCCCCGGCCAGCTCGCCACGTTCTCCGAAGGGCCGAGGAAGAGAAAGCCGCCGGAGCGCAGGGCGTAATGGCAGAGCGGCACCAGCTTCTTCTGCAGGTCGGCCTCGAGATAGATGAGCAGGTTGCGGCAGGAGATCAGGTCGAGACGGGAGAACGGCGGATCGGCGATCAGGTTGTGGGTCGAGAAGAGACACATCTCCCGGATCTCCTTGGCCACCTGGAGCCGGTCGCCGTGCTGCACGAAGAAGCGGGAGATGCGCTCGGCCGACACCTGGTCGCGGATGCTCTCCGGATACCAGGCGTGGCGCGCCACCTCCAGCGAGCGGGCGTCGATGTCGGTGGCGAAGACCTGGATCTGCGGCGCCTCGGCCAGGCGCGCCGCGTGCTCGCGCAGCAGGATCGCCAGCGAGTAGGCCTCCTCGCCGGTGGCGCAACCCGGCACCCAGACGCGCACCTGGCCGTCGAGCCCCTTGGCCTCGAACAGCTTGGGAATGACTTTGCGGGCGAGCGCCTCGAAGGCGTCGGGATCGCGGAAGAAATGGGTGACGCGGATCAGCAGGTCGCTGAAGAGCTGGTCGGCCTCCCGGTCGTCCTGCCGCATGCGGTCGACGTAGCCGGCGACGGAGCCCTCGCGCAGCTCGACCATCCGCCGGCGGATACGGCGCACCAGGGTGCTCCGCTTGTAGCGGCTGAAGTCGTGCCCGGTCTTGCGGCCGAGGATCGAGCAGATCTCGATCACCTGCCCTTCCAGCTCCTGGCGGAAGCCGTCCGCGCCGCCGCCGCGCAGGTCCGACAGGCGCTGGAGGTGCTCCAGGAGCCGCGCCGGCATCTCCGCGACCGGCAGCACGAGGTCCGCCAGGCCGGCGCGCACCACGGCGCGCGACCGGCGGTCGCCGTGCGCCGTGCGCGGCGACTGGACCATGGTCAGGCCGCCGTGCTCCTTGATCGCCTTGAGCCCGAGGACGCCGTCGCCGCCGCTCCCCGCGAGCACGATGCCCACCGC
>DATARD010000315.1:0-17656 GCA_036264355.1 Thermoanaerobaculia bacterium | reverse complement strand
CGTCTTCCTCCTGTCCCCGGCGAGAATTGGGGGACAGGAGGAGAGTAAACCGGATGGCAGCGTATTGCAACACTAATAGCGAATCAATCTACTAGCCTATGCTTTGGCATAGGCCGCCCCGCGGCCGGGAGGACGTCGTGCAGACCGAGCGAATCGTGCGCCTGTTCCGAAATGGGCGCAACCAGGCAGTGCGCATACCGCGAGACTTCGAGCTCCCCGGCGGCGAGGCTCTGCTCCGCAAAGAGGGGAATCAGCTGATCGTCGAGCCGATTCCCCGTCCAGGTTTCCTGGAGCTCTTGTCCACTTGGGCTCCTCTGGAGGAGGAATTTCCGAGGGACTATGGGTAGAACGTCTGCAGCATACGATTGGGCGTCCCCGCACCGAGATCGTTCGGATAGAGGACTCCGGAGGCGGCGTGGTTGATCAGCGCCTGCTGGACTTCGCTTGGCAGGGCAAGCGGGTGGGTCTCGAGGTAGAGCGCGGCCACTCCGCTGGTGAGCGCGGCCGCCATTGAGGTGCCGGGGTACTCCTGGCAGGCACCGGTCCGAGTGGAGCTGTTGGTCCATGCGGAGACGATTCCATACCCCGGAGCGAAGAGGTCGACGTAGGGGCCGAAGTCCGACCCGCACTGGCTATAAGGATCGCTAAATCGAGGGAGGTAGCAGGGCTGCCCCTGCGGCGCCACCGCCCAGCGGGAGTCGTCGTTGAACGTCGCGCCGACGACGATGAGCTCAGGAAGCCGGCTGGGGCTAATGTTGACGGCGTCCTGGTTGAAGTTCCCCGCCGAGTTCACCACCGTCACGCCATAGCTCGTCACCAGGTTGTGGAAGGCCTGCTCCATGAGGTTGAGGTTGCTCGGGTCATTGACTGACTCGCGGTCCACCTTGAAATTCATGCTGATGTTGACCACCGCGGGCTTGACGTGGTGGGAGACGATCCAGTCCACACCGGACAGGACCAGCGAGGTGCTCGACAGGGCGTTATTGTCGGTGACACGGACCGAGTGGATCGTGGCGTTCTTCGCGACGCCATAGCGCAGGCCGGCTGCCACCGCTGCCATGTGTGTGCCGTGTCCGTACCCGTCGTAGTAGTTGTTCGGGTCCACCGCACCGGGGTTGCCGTTCACATTGCTGGCGAAGTTGATGCTCAGGCCGACGCGGGAGGCTCCCGATGCATTCTTAAATTCAGTGTGAAAATAGTCTAGGCCGGTGTCGATGAAGTAGATGTTGACCCCGGTGCCGACGTGCGAAAAGTGGAAGCTGCTGTCCAGCGGGAGGTGGACCTGGTCGATGCGATCGAGCCCCCAGTTCTCGTTGCAACTCGACGCGGTGATAAGACACGGCACCGACTGTGGGCTGGTCGGCATGACGCTCGCTGGTGGGAAGGACACATCGGGGCAGAGCGGCGCTTGGACCTGGATGAGACGGTCCTGTTCGACTCTGGCGACGCGTGGATCGCGCGCTAGGCGCCGTGCCTGTTTCTCCGTCATTTCGACGGCGAATCCGCGGATCGCGTGCTGGTAGATGCGCAATGGTCCCGCGACAGCGTGGTCGCTGAGGATGGCCTGAGTGATTTCCTGCATCGGTGACATCGATGCCAGATCCTCAGCCTTGAGCATCCCTTGTGGAGAGTCTGCGAGGAGAACGATGTAATGGTTCTGGATGCCCTGCGTCGACGCCGCGATGAAGCGGCCGGCATGGGCAGCGGTGGTCGTGCAGAACAGGGTGGCAATGGTTAGCGCGAAGAGCGAGCTTCTGGGCATCACGAACCTCCTTGGCAATCGCGTTGCTGATCTAGCGACGGAATTCAGCTTCGGATTGGTGGAGTTTGCAAAGCGCGGGCCAAAGCTTGAGAAGAACCGCAAGTCAATCAAAACAGGGAACTGTTTTCGAAGAGATTCGGCCTTGAGCTCCATTTTTGCAACCAACTTACATCCAGGATGGTCCCAAATCTGGAACTGCGATGGCAGGACGTGGATCGTGCTGCTGGAGGCCACCCGCGAATCCGCGGTCGGTCGAGGTCGAAGCCAGCCCTTCGGGATTTGGCGTCGTCGCGCCGGTGCCGCCGCAGAGGGCCTACGAGCTGGCAGCCAGCAGGTGCCAGGGTATCCTTGGAAGGTCAGAATCCCGGTCGCACAAGTTTGCCTCATCTCATAGCTCCTGAGCTATGAGAAACAGCCTGAAGCGCCTGTCCGGGAAGTCGCACCGGTCAGTCTGGACGCACCTTTCCCCTTACGAGCTGGAAGCTCATAAAACCTGGCCCTCCGGCGGGCGGTGCGGCTGGCAAAGAGCGTAGCGAGCGGACTATCCCGCTACGAACGGCAGGGCAGGCGGGAAGCTGCCGATGGGGAAGGACGCGTTGCGGTCTCCCTGCCGCAGTTTCTCGGCGGCTTGACGGAAGGCGGCCACGAACCAGGCGTAGGCGTCATAGAACGCTTTGCGTGCTGCCTTGGTAGCCGCATGGACGCGCGGCGCCGACGAGCGGGCGATCGCGGCGGGCCGATGTTGCGGATCTTTCGCCAGGATCGCCTCCACTCCCAGCACGGGCTGGCCTTGGAGGCTCCTGGCGAGGGCGGCCTCGGCCTCGATGTCTTTCACCAAGCCGGCGATGCGCGCGCGATAGGTCACGGGTGGCAGATGCGCCCCAGAATAGGTGACAGGCTATTCTTGAAGGTCAGCACCCCGGCCGCCGGAATTAGCCCATCTCATAGCTTTTGAGCTATGAGATGCAGGTCCGAAGCGTCTGTCCGGGGAGTCGCGAAAGTCGGTCTGGGCATACCTCTCCCCACGCGAGTTGGCAACTCGGAAAACCGGCCCTCCGGCGGGCGGTACGGCTGGCAAAGAGCGCCGGCACGCGGCTTGGTACAGGTTTAAGAGGCCATGCCGTCAACCTTGAGCCAGCACATCGGTCGCGGCCTGTTCGCCGGATTGCACAGCCCCATCGATGTAGCCTGGGTGTTCGGTGGCCGTCTCGGTGCCGGCCCAGTGGATGCGGTCGAACTGCTCCCAGATCGTAACCTTGAAGCCGGTCAGGACGCCTGGCGGCAGGTAGGCGGAGTAGTCACCTCGCGTCCATTCTTCCGCGGCCCAGTCACGATCGACGTAGGGGAGACCCGTGGGAGGATACACGATGTGCTGCGAGAGCTTGGCCGCCTTTGGGCCAAACCGGGCAGCGACCTCCTTCACGATGATTTCCTGCCGCGCCGCCGGGCTCAGGCGCCCGAGCGCGCGCGCCTGATTGCCACCGACGAAGGCGATTAACAGGCCGGGCCGATCGTGGTCCTTGTCAAGGCCACCATCCGCCGTGCCCACGACGGGAGAATTGGTGGCGATGGACGTGCCGCTCAGCCCCTCGCACCGCCAGAACGCCTCGTCGTACACGAGGGTCGCCTTGATCACCGAGCCCATCGGCATGCGCTGGATGACCTGGGCCCGGGCGGGTGGCAGCGGCGGAAGATAGCGAATGTGTCCGGTGAGGGTTGGCGGGATGGTCACGATCACCCGACCCGCCCGCACGCTGACGGCGTCCGAGGTGACTTCGACGCCACTGTCGTCCTGTGCGATCTGGCGCACCGGAGCATTCAGGTGCACGGCAGGGCCGAGGATGGCGTTGATCTTGTCCGCGACCGCCTGCGCTCCCCCCTTGCCCAGCCCGCTGTATTGGCCCCCGATCATCAAGCCTTCCAGGCCGCCGACAGCATGAATGATGAACAGCATGTGCAGCAGTGAGATCTCCGCCGTGTCGGAGGGCAGGAACACCCCCAGCGTCGCACGCAGCACATCGCGGGCAAACGGATCGTCCACATTCGTGTTGATCCAGGTGGCGAGGGTCTGGGAGTCCCAGTCTCTGGCCTTTACGGCTTCCCAGGGCGCCGTGGTCGGAACCTCGCTGGCCATCTGGTCGAGCGCCGCGAAGGCGGCCCCGAGCTCCACCAGACCGAAGGGGTTCGTGTCGAGAAAAGCAGCAGGAAAGCGCTTGGCCTCGCCTTGGTTGTCTACGAGAAGAATGTCGCCCTCTTGATACGACTTGTAGGTCGAGATCCCCATCTCGCGCGCCAGCTTCTGGATGAACGGCTGCTGGGGTCCAACCCAGTGGCCGCCGATGTCGACCGGTGTACCGTCAGAGAGCGGATCGGACCAGACGCGTCCGCCGATCCGACCACGGGCTTCGAGCACGACCACCGACTTGTGGGCTTTGTGCAGGCGCAGGGCCGCCGTCAGCCCCGCATACCCGGCCCCCACAACGCAAAATTCGGCCTGCAGATTTTTCTGGAGCGATGCCTCTCTGGCTGGTGCGTTCATGTGCCCTCCCTCCAAGGCTAGGACGTGTGTCTGGCCACACGAGCGCTCCATGATGGCATGCTGCCTCATACAGCCACAACGGGCGCTGCGTGGCCACAGGTGGTGCCCTGGGAATAGTGCCAGGGTACCCTTGAAGGCCAGTACCCCGGGCCGCCGGAATTGCCCTGTCTCATAGCTCCTGAGCTATGAGATGCAGGTCCGAAGCGTCTGTTCGGGAGTCGCGCCGGTCGGTCCGGACACACCTCCCCCCACGCGAGTTGGCAACTCGGAAAGCTGGCCCTCCGACGGGCGGTGCGGCTGGCAAAGAGCGCATGCGAGGGGCTATCCTGCTACGAACGGCAGCGCAGGCGGGAAGCTGCCGCTGGGAAAGGACGCGTTGCGGTCTCCCTGCCGCAACTTCTCGGCGGCTTGACGGAAGGCGCTCACGAACCAGGCGTAGGCGTCGTAGAACGCTTTGCGCACGACCTTGGTGGCCGCATGGACGAGCGGCGCCGGCGAGCGGGCGATCGAAGCTGGCCGATGTTGCGGGTCCTTCGCAAGGATCGCCTCCACGCCTAGTAAGGGCTCGCCCTGGAGGCTCCTCGCGAGGGCGGCCTCGGTCTCGATGTCTTGGCGTGCGTTTTCGGGGACGGCGAGAATGTGAAAGTGGTTGGAAAGCACCGAAGCTACAATCAGGATGAGGTTGTGGCGTCGCTGGGCGCGGCCGAGGATGCCAAGGAAGTGGTCGTTGAACGCAGTGCCGGGCTTGAACAGGAAGCGCCCCTGGACGGTCCGGCAGATGATGGAGACGAGGGTGGGAGGGTCGGGGATGAAGCGAAGTTTTCTGGCCATACCCGATAAAGACGGAAAAACTCGCTCGCATCTTACAACTAACTTCGATGTGATCTACGTAGACAACGAATGGTGCCGGACGGCTCTGGTTGAGGCTTCCTCATGGAGAATACGAAACTCGGGCTGGAGAGTCGCTGGGGCCGAACCCGGGATGTGCGCTCCCGTCCGGTGATGCCCAAAGGTGCTGCCAACAAGGTGCCAGGCTCTTCTTCTGCCCATTGACCCATTCGGTACAGACCATGGTACAATCAAGAAATAGAGACAGGCCGTCCAACACCGTCGCTCAAGCGGACGGCTGAGGCATTCTGAGACGATGGCGGCCGCGGATGGCCTTCGAGGAGCGGCGGGCCCTGCATGGGCCGCTCCTAAACGTTCGGCCGCAGAAGAAACGCCACCCCCAACCACCGCACATTGGAGGTTCACATGAAGCGAGTCACTGGCATCGGCGGGATCTTCTTCAAGGCAAAGGATGCACCTGCGTTGCAGGCTTGGTACAAGCGTCATCTCGGCATCGATGTCCAGGAGTGGGGCGGTGCCGCGTTCACCTGGGCCGACTCGGATGGCAAGCCCACAGGCGGAACGACCGTCTGGTGCGTTGCTCCAGAGAACAGCAACCAGTTTGCTCCAAGCAACGCCTCGTTCATGGTCAACTACCGAGTTGAAGATCTTCACGCTGTGGTCACGGCGCTCAAAGCGGAAGGCTGCAATGTCCTCGACAAGATCGATGACTCTGAGTACGGCAAGTTTGCCTGGGTCATCGATCCTGAGGGAAACAAGGTCGAGTTGTGGCAACCACCTGCCGGTCAATGAAACGCGCCCACGCTCCCTGCGGCAGTCTGCGGCTAACCCTTCGCTGCAGCCGGCCTGCTACGGCTGGCTTCGCCGGCCTCCGCAGGCGGCTGAGCTCAATCGTTAGGCGACCCGGATAATGCTCTCTCGCTCGCAACAGATGCTGAAGAAGGCGCAATCCGTGATGCGCGATTTCGTGCCGGCGCAGAAGGCGGCGAGATAGCGGCGGCCCGGAAGGCGGCGGGTGTCTTCCCAGGCCGAGCGTCCCCTGGTCTACTCGGCGGCGCTCACTATGCTTTCAGTCGGCCAAGCGAGGATGAAGGTATCCTCAGAAACTCCAACCCCAGAACACGGAGACTCAAATGAGAAAGCTCAAAATCATGGAACACATCTCGCTGGACGGCGTGATCCAGCACTCCGCCGATGACGGCGATTTCCCCTACGGCGACTGGACCGCGCCCTATCGAACCCCCGCTGGCCGGGATGCAATCATCGCCGCGCATGGCGAGAGCTTCGATCTGCTGCTTGGCCGTCGCACCTACGATATCTGGTCGGGCTTCTGGCCAAAGGCGCCGAGCAGTCCGATGGCGGACGGCCTCAATGCGGCAACAAAATATGTCGCTACCCACCGTCCGGAAAGTCTTGAATGGGGCCCGTTCGAGGGCCTTGGACCGGACATCGTCGAGGGCATTCGCCGCATCAAGTCGCAGGACGGCCCGGACCTTATCCTCTGGGGTAGCTCCACGCTGACATCGACCCTGCTCGAACATGGGCTTGCGGATGAAGTCCTGCTGGCCGTCTATCCGGTCCTGTTGGGCACGGGGAAGCGCTTCTTTGCGGAGGGAACCCCGCCACGCTCATTCGAGCTTGTCAGCACAAAAGCAATGCCGTCCGGCATCATTCTCAGTACTTACAAGGTCGCCGGGCCTTTGAAGACCGGATAGTTCCCCATCCCCAGGTAAGTTGCCAGGGTCATGGCAAAGATCAGTACGGCGGTCTCCCGGGACTGACCCTCCGCACGCTCTGGAGCGACGCGGAGCGGGTCCGAGACATCTTTCGCAAAGCCAACCGAATGGATGCCAGGCACTCTTTGAACAGCACCTTCCCCGGGATTCTGCCTGCTCCTCTCGGCCAGAGGAGCAGGCGGATCAACTACCCGAAACTGAAGTCCACGAGTGGCAGCGTTGCCGTCAGCACAACGCGGTGCCGCAGGTGTTATGGCTGCCGCCGCAGGTGTTCGTGCAGACCGTCGTCACTCCTCCAGCCACTCCCTCGACCTGCACGTCGTCGAGAGCCAGGACCGTCTCCTTCGCCAGCGCCAATTTCTTCGGCTGCTTCTTCATGAGATCTCCCTAGAGTGGCTTGGGGGGCATACCCCAATCTGCATTCTAGCATGTGCTGACGAGGCCGCAACACCCCCTTCGAAGCGTGAGCCTGTTCACAGTCCACGGCCTTCGCGGTATCATTGCCTCGAAGGAAGGAGAAGCGAGCTGGCCGCGTCGCGCCGCCGCAACCCGGAGGTTGGAAATCGAGATGAGATCGCAGGCGATGACCAAGAAGCCCCTCTACCGCAAGGTCAACACCTTGGCCCGGGGAGTGCACCACAACTTCGGCGGCGACGCTCGGCAGGAGCGCAATGCCAAGGGTGCGAAGAGCTCGGACGCCACGCGGGGTACGATGCATGGAAGGCATCGCCGCGGCCTCGACTACACCCCGCTGTTCCGCTTTCTTCTCTCGAAGGTCGGTGCCGACTGGACGGAGGTCCACAGCGAAGCGGTCTCGCGTCTCGATCAGCCCGACGCGATCTTCTGGCTCGTCGCTCTGCAGGAGCACGAACGGCGGGATGTCGTGAGAGTGGGGGAGTCGGCCTACTTCAGCGGCCTCTATGTCGATGACGAAGGCAAGCTGCGCAAGGTCGATCCGGCGTACGGGCCGGAGATGCTGCCTCTGGCGTGCAACTGCTGCACGCACACGTTCAACGGCGTCCGCGTAACCCAGAAGTGGAATGCCCCGGGGAACAGGGAACGGTAGAGGTATAACGGAGCTGATTTCGATCCTGCGGTTTTGCATGATTGGCCCAAACACGAGCCGGCAATGCGGCTCCCGCCTATGCGAAGCAGAGTGAAGTAGCGCCGGAATGGTACGGATGTTGCTTCACCACATTGGCGCGGAAGGGTTGGCCGAGCCAATGCCTTTGACTGCGAGCGCATCGTTTACTCCAGCTTCGGGTGGCTCATCAAGATGGAGGAGTGACATGGTGAAGTCAGCAAAGAACACGATTTGCCTTTGGTACAATGGCGACGCCGAGGACGCGGCGCGATTTTACGCCAAGACCTTTCCCGATTCATCCGTCGACGCGGTGCATCGCGCACCGGGAGACTTTCCGTCCGGGAAGAAAGGGGATGTGTTGACGGTCGAGTTTACCGTGATGGGAATTCCCTGCCTCGGGCTCAACGGCGGACCCACATTCAAGCACAGCGAAGCATTCTCGTTTCAGGTCGCAACCGCCGACCAGGCCGAAACCGATCGTTACTGGAACGCGATCGTCGGCAATGGCGGCCAGGAGAGCGCGTGCGGCTGGTGCAAGGACAAATGGGGATTGTCCTGGCAGATTACGCCGATCGCCCTGACGCAGGCGGTCACCGATCCCGATCCCGCCGCCGCCAAGCGCGCGTTCGATGCGATGATGCAGATGACAAAGATCGACATCGCTGCAATTGAGGCGGCGCGCCGCGGTTGAGGTTGCACCTTCGAAGCGTGCATCACATCTTCCCGCCCGCACGAGAGGCGGGATAACCAGCCGTAGGGCCGCTTGCCTCGGCCACGATCTTTCGTATAAGCTTCCCCAAACCGTCGGACCAAAGACCGGAAAGAGGATGCGTCGTGAGCGAATCCACGTCCCTGGAGGCCTGCGGGCCGCCGTCCGTCGTCGCCCCGCCAGTGATCTCCGCGCTCGGCCGCGACGCGAAGCTGAACCGCGGCGGCATCGCCTGGTCGATCTTCGAGGGCGGCCGGGATCCGTACGTGATCCTGATGACCATCTACATCTTCATGCCCTACGTCGCCGCGACGATGATCGGCGACCCGGTGAGGGGCCAGGAGGTGATCTCCCGCTGGCAGCAGTACGCAGGCTGGATCGTGATGGCGACGGCACCCTTCCTCGGCGCCTCCGTCGACAAACTCGGGCCGCGCAAGGGCTGGCTGGGCCTGATCGTGGCCGCGATGATCCCGATGATCACGGCGCTCTGGTGGGCGAAGCCGGACGGCAGCGCATTGACGGTTACGGCGACCATGCTGATCGCGATGCTGGTGAGCGTGCTCTTCAATTGGTCGGAGGTGCTGCACAACTCGCTGCTCGTGCGCGCGGCGGGGCTGGAAGCGGCCCACAAGGCCTCCGGTCTGGCGCTGTCGCTGGGGAATGCGGCATCGGTGGTGGCGCTCGCCTTCACCGCCTGGGCCTTCGCGTTTCCGGGCAAGGTGAGTTGGGCCTGGGTGCCGGCCGCCCCGCTGTTCGGCCTCGACCCCGCGACCCATGAACCGGAGCGGGTGGTCGCTCTGCTCGCCGCCGGCATCCTCCTCCTGGGATCGATCCCGCTGTTCCTGTTCACGCCGGATGCGCCGAAGACGGGAGCCCCGGTCCTGAGCGCCTTCCGCCAAGGGGTGGCAGACCTCTGGGGAATGCTGAAGACCGTCCGGCGGTATCGCGACGCCGTGGTCTATCTCGTCTCGCGCATGTTCTTCGTCGACGGCATGAACGGGGTGCTGTTCTTCTCGGGTGTCCTGGCCGTCGGGGTGATGAAGTGGGGGCCGCTGGAGCTGCTGGTCACGGGCATCATCCTCAGCGTGTTGGCGGTGCTGGGCGGCTTCGTCGGCCGCTGGCTGGACGCGGGGCTGGGGCCGAAGCACGCGCTTCGGATCGAGGTCTTCATGACCATCCTGGGCCTGATCGCCCTGCTCGGCATGGCCCCGGACAAGATCCTCTACCTGTGGTCCTATGATCCCGCGGTCCAGGCGCCGCTGTGGAACGGGCCGGTGTTCAGGACCCTGCCGGACCTGGTCTACCTGCTGATCGGTTTCTCGAACGCGGTTTTCATCACCGGCCAGTACGCCTCCAGCCGCACGATGCTCATCCGGCTGACGCCGCCGGAGCAGACCGGTGCCTTCTTCGGGGTCTACGCCCTCTCCGGTGTCGCGACCGCATGGCTGGCCCCCAGCCTCGTCAACTTCGGCACGCGGGTGACGCACACGCAGCAGGGGGGATTTGCGACCCTCGTGCTGCTGCTTGGCGTGGGCCTGGCGGGCCTTGCCTTCGTGCGGGGCGCGGGCCGCCCGGCAAGCCGTCTCTAAGCTTTACAAAGTCCCGCCATCCACGGCCTTGGCGCGCAGCAGGGGCGCGATGCGTTCGATCTCTCTCTGCAGAAGGCCGACGATCTCCTCCATCCCCGGCCATTCCATCCCGAGTCCCCGCGTTTCGAGATCCTGACAGATCTGCGCCAGCCGGCGGGCGCCGAGCTGCGCGCCGCTGCCCTTGAAGGCGTGGGCGACGAAGACCAGATGGCGGTCGTCCCTGGCGGCCAGGGCCAGACGCAGCTCCTCGAGCCGGCGCGGAGCCTCGGCCAGGAAGTGGTCGATGACCGGCGACACCAGCTCCTTGCCGGTGATGGACTGGAGCTGCCGCAACTGATCGATGTACTTGGGATCGAGCGCCTCCCCGTCGCCGCCGGCACTGGCGGCGGGAGGCGGCGCCGTCATCTCGGCTCCCACCCCGCGGCACAACGCTGCGCGCAGGTCCTCCAGCAGCACCGGCTTGCTCAGGTAGTCGTCCATCCCGGCGGACAGACAGGTTTCGCGGTCCTCGCGCAGGGCGTTGGCGGTCACCGCGATGATCCGCGGGCGCTCTGCGGCCGGCCATTCGTCCCGGATGCGCCGCGTCGTCTCGAGCCCATCCATTCCGGGCATCTGGACGTCCATGAGGATGACGTCGTAGCACTGCCGGCGCAGCGCGGCCAGAGCCTCGTTCCCGTCGGCGGCCACGTCCGCTGCATAGCCCAGCCGCTGCAGCAGGAGGAGCGCCACCTTCTGGTTGACCACGTTGTCCTCGGCGACCAGGATGCGCAGCGGCGGCAGCCCGGAGCCGGCGATCCTGCCCGCGCTTTCAGTCTCGCCCGGGCCGCCTGCCGGCGGTGCCTTGCCGAGGTCGGGCGGCAGAGCCGTGTCGACGATCCGGCAGCGGATCGTGAACCAGAACGTGGAGCCCTCCTCCGGTGTGCTCTCCACCCAGATCCGTCCCCCCAGCCCCTGGGCGAGCCGGTGGCAGATCGCGAGACCCAGCCCGGTGCCGCCATACAGCCGGCTGGTCGAGGAGTCCGCCTGGCTGAACGGGCGGAACAGGCGGTCCATCCGCTCCGCGGAGATGCCGATTCCGGTGTCGCGCACGGCGAAACGGAGCTCCACCATCGCGCCTCGTTCCAGCGGCGGAGGGGAACAGGCTTCGACCAGGACGAGGACCTCTCCCGAGGCGGTGAACTTGACCGCGTTGCCCAGCAGGTTGACCAGGATCTGCCGCAGCCGCGTGGCGTCGCTCTCGATCACAGCCGGCACCGCGGGACCGATCCGGCAGCCGATCTCCAGCCCCTTGCGCGCCGCCTGGGTGGCGAGCAGGTCGACCGCCTCCTCCACGCAGGGCTGGAGGGCGAACGGGGACGCCTCGATGGCCAGCTTCCCGGCCTCGATCTTCGAGAAGTCCAGGATGTCGTTCAACAGGGCGAGCAGCGACTCGCCGCTGCTGCGGATCGTCCCCACGTATTCGCGCTGCTCGGAGGTGAGCCGGGAGCTGGCGAGGATGCTGCTCAGGCCGATGACCGCGTTCATCGGCGTGCGGATCTCGTGGCTCATGTTGGCCAGGAACTCGCTCTTGTGCCGGTTGGCGCGGTCCGCCTCCTCCTTGGCCGTGCGCGCCTCCTTCTCCGACCGCTCGAGGTCGTCGACCGTCTCGGCGAGGCGCCGGGCTCTCTCCCGGGACTCGGTTTCGGAGCGGGCCAGGCTCTCGGTGCGCTCGTGGACGAGGTCCTCCAATTGCCGGGCGCGCCGGTGCAAGGCGACGATCCGCCAGCGCACCCCCCCTCCGATCAGGAGGCCGGCGGCGGCGACATAGAGCAGATAGGCCCAGCCGGTCCGCCAAGGCGAAAGGGGGATCACGAAGGAGACCTCGACCGGCCCGGAGACGACGCCCAAGGCATTGCGTCCCCAGACACGAAACCGGTAGGAGCCTGCGGTCAAATGCGAGTACCGTTGCACGGGATCGGAGATCCAGTCCGAGGGCGTGTCCTGCCATCCCACGAGTTGGACACGGTAGCGGGTGTCTGTCTCGCGGAAGTAGCTGAGCAGCACGTACTCGAAGGCCACTTCGCCCGGTCTCTCGCCGAGGCGCAGCGGTGCGCCGGCCGGCGCCAGCTCCCGGCCATCCACGGTGACACGCTCCAGGTGCAGCGGGCTGGGGCCGGGCCGCGGCTCCGGCACGGAGGGGTCGAGCCAGGACACGGCGCTGTTCGTCCCCACCCAGAGCCGGCCGGCGCGGTCGATCAGGGACGACGCCTGGTTGCACTCGTTGAACGCCAGGCCGTCCTGGGTGGTGAAGGTGTAGACGTCGTACGCGTCCGGATCGCCGGAGCGGGGGGTCAGGCGAGCCACCCCACGGTTGGCGGCGAGGTAGATCCTGCCGCGCGCATCCTCAAGGATCTGATAGATGACATTGCTGGGCAGGCGGGCGCTTTTTTCGTCGAGGACGAGCCAGTGCGGCTTCCCGGTGGAGAGATCGAGACGGACGGCTCCGCCGTTGGTGCCGATCCAGAGGAACCGCTTGCCTCCGGACCGTGTCTCGCGGAGGTCGTTGATCCAGTTGTTCCGCAACGGCGAGGTCCGGGTATCGTAGACGGTCTGTTTTCCGGCGCTCCAACGCACCAGCCCACCGTCGCGGGTGCCGATCCAGAGGACGGGCCCTGCGGCCTCGCGGGTCTCCAGGAGGGTGTAGACCTGGCGATCCGGCAGGGCGGAATTTTCCGGAGTGAAGACCTGGCAGCGACCCGCGGCGCAGCGCGCCAGGCCGTCGCGGGTTCCGACCCAGAGGACCGGACCGGCGGCAGTCCGGCTTTCGAGAAGCGCGAGCACGTCGGTGGCCGGCAGGCCCGCGGCGACCTCGCCGGCGCCTGCCCACCGGCCCGCCTCCCAGCGCAGCAGACCGCGGCTCGTCCCCACCCACAGAGCCGTGCCGTGAGGCCCTGGTGTCGGCAGGACGAGGTTGACCTCCACGTTCTCCAGGGGAGTGCCGGCCGAAAAGACGGTCCAGGTCCCCGCCTCGGTTCCCGATTCCCAGCGGGCGAGCCCCCGGCCATACGCGGAGAACCAATAGACCGGCCGGTCGGCGGGACCGCTCTCGGCCAGGCCATAGATCCAGGACCGCGGCAGGCTTGAGTTACGTTGATCGAGGGTCCTCCACCCACCTGGATTGAGGACGGCCATCCCCCCTGTGCTCATGCCGATCCACAGGAGAGGCCTGCCGCCGCTCCGGCTGGCGAAGAGACGCAGGATCTGGTCCGACGGCAGGCCGGCATTCTCGGCGTTGTAGACGGTCCAGGTCCCGCCCGCCCGGTGTGCCAGCCCCCGGGACGTGCCGGCCCACAGCTCGTCTCCCGTGCCGCTGTCCAGGAGGCTGAGGCTCAGCACATGGTCGCTGGGGAGCCCCTCCTCCGCCGTCCAGTGTTCGCCGTCGTACCGCACGAGACCGCCGCCGTCGGTCGCGACCCACAACGTCGAACGGCCGCCGTCCCGCGTCGCGAGCAGATCGGTGACCTCGGCCTCCGGCGGGCCGCTACCCGCGGAACGACTCGCGGGACCCGCCGGAAAGGTCTTCCAGCGGCCGCCCGCCCGGCGAGCGAGCCCGCGGCCGGTCCCGACCCAGAGGACCGGGCCCTGGTCCGTCTGGAGTGCGAGGAGAGATCGGATCCGCTCGTTGGGAAAGCCGGCGGCACGGGCGTCCAGCACCGTCCAGGCCTTGCCGTCCCATTGCGCGAGCCCCTTGTCCGTCCCCGCCCAGAGCACCGTCCGCGAGCCGTCCCTCTCCTCCGCCAGACTCAGGATCCGGTTGGAAGGCAGGCCCGCTTCCTTGCGAAACAAGGTCCACTGGCCCTGGTACAGACGCGCGAGTCCGATGGTGGTCGCGAACCACATCGAACCGTCCGCGCCGGCCTGGATGCCGAGGATGCTGTTCGACTCCTCCCGGTTCGGCATGTCGACCGTCTTCCAGGAGCGGCCGTCGTAGACCGCCGCGCCATCCTGGGTGCCCGTCCAGAGGAGGCCTTGCGCGTCGAGGGCGAAGGACTGGGGCGTGTTCTGGGGCAGACCTTGCTCGGAGCCGAAGAAGCGGAACGACGGCCGGCCGCCGGGGATGCCGGGGACCTCGGAGGGACCGGCGGCCAAGCCGGGAGCCGCGGCGAGCAGGGTCAGAGCCGCTCCCCCCGCCAGGAGGCGGAGAAAGACCCGGCCCGGGGCCGCAGGGCGCCACGCAAAAGCATCCATCGACGAGACGTGCCCTCACGAAGGGATGCCCCTATTCTGTCACGCCGCCTGGTTTGGGTCGAGTGGAGCCGTCAGTGAGGGAAAGTCGCTTTCCCTCCTTGTGGATTGGAAGTCAGGGGGGCCGGCCCCAGCTCTCAGCGCAGCCTTTCATCCCTGGCCCGAGGCGACTTGGGAAGTGGTGGCGCGGCTGACCGGGTGGACGGAGAAGGTCTGGGGCCGGCGCTACCAGGCGATCCCAGTCAGCGAAGAGCGACATCTCGTCGGAAGGGCCTCGCGGACTCTCAGTTCGGCTCGTCGAGGACCGCGGCGACGGAAGAGGCGACGGCGGCCTTTTCCAGCCAGCGCTCCAGCCGTTCCGGGTCCTTCTGGGACAGAATGCGCTCGCGGACGGCGTCGGACACCGCCAGGCCGCGAGCCCGCAGGACGGTCAGCACGGCGCGCGCCGCCTCCTCGGTGCGCCCCTCGGCGAACCCCTCGGTGCGCCCCTCGGTGCGCCCCTCGGTGCGCCCCTTGGTGAGCCCCTCAGTGAGCCCCTCGGCCCGTCCCTGCGCGACGTACTTCTTCGCGAAATCGCTCTGGTATTCGTAGCCCTTCATCATGGCCTCCAACGCGCGGCGAGCCGCTTCATTCAAGGAATTGTATACGAGGTCGTAGTAGAGCCTGACCCGGTCGTCGTCGAGCCCCTGGATCGCGGGCAGCACCGCGGCGGCGATCGTCGCTCCCTGCTCGGTCTCGCCATGCGCAATCGCGGAGAGCACTCCGAGCTCGGGCCGGCGGGCCGCTTCCCCCGGGTCCGTCACCACGGGAACAGCCGTACGGCGCAGCACCGGCGGGCGCAGGACGAAGCCGGGGACCCCGGTCTCGATCGGCTCCGCGCACCACCCGGCGACGACCGGATCGGGTGCGACGACGAGGAGAGCCGCCGGGCAGCCGTGGACAGCCCGCGAGAGGGTCACGTAGGCCGGCCAACTGAACCGCTTCTTGGGGTCGACCGCCAGTTGGACCTCGACGATGACCACCCGCACGGGAACGTCGCCATCGAGATGGACGACGACGACGTCGGCGCGGTATTCGGCAGGCTGGATCTCGGTCAGGTCGGCCGAGGCGATGCGGGCTTCGGTGTAGGCCGGAAGCGAGAGTCCGAGCACCTCGGCCAGGATCTCGGCGGCGAGCGAGGGGCGGTTCTTGAACAGATCCACGAGGATCTCATGGGCCAGCGAGGGCATGGCCGGTGATCTTCGCACACGGGAAAAAAGCAGTCAAAGGCGGAGACAACTGCCTGTCGGGAGAACACTTGGCACGGTGACGGCTGGCGGGGGCTCCCTCTTTATCCGCTACCGCCCGGCTTCCTCGTGTACAGCGCCTCGTGGGAGGCTTTTCCCGGGCGGACGCGCTCGAGAACGCCTTCGGCGAGCATCCAGCGCAAAACGTCCGACGCGGCTCGGCTACCGACGGGCTCCCGCAGGCGGTCCGGAAAGCGGCGGTTGGCCTCCGCCGCGACGGCCGTGGGGCCGAAGGGCTCTTCCAGCCCCGGGCTCTCGACGACCAGCCGCAGCAGCCGGCCCACCATCAGCCGGCCGGGAGGTGGCAGCTCCGCCTCGTCCGGCGCAACGGGAACGGATCCCGGCGCCGCGAGGTCCGCCGTCGACGCGATGGCCGCGCGGAAGGCATCCAGGTTCTGCTGCACCTTCTCGAGCTCGGCGGCGAAGGCTGCCCGCTGCTCGCGGTGATGGACCTCCTGCTGCGCGTGGAAGGTCTGTCGTTCGCGCAGGAAGACCGCGCGCGTCTCCAGATTGGACAGGACCTCCTCGATCGAACGTTTCGAGCTCATGCCACGGATGATATCAGTTGAGATTGCGGTGTACGAGGCGAAGTTGCGGTGTAGCCCAAGAGATTGCGGCATGCTTGGATACAATGCGGCATATCTGCCAATGTTGCGGCGCATTACGAGAGATTGCGACGTAGCGGTTGATTTCGCGGTGCGTCCGGAGAGATTGCGGCGTATTGGGGTGGATTGCCGTGTGGTCGGCGATTTTGCGGCATAGCCGCGGAGATTGCGCCATAGCTGCAGAAGTCGCGGCCTATCCGGCAACGTTGCGGTGTAGCCGGAGATCATGGCGGTTCCGAGGGCAAGGCTCCGGTGACGCGGCCTGGTGGCCTGCGGCTGGTGGGGATCGCCCACTTAAGGATGGCATCAACTAAGGACGAGGCACCTATTGGGGGAGGTGCGCCGCCAGCTCTACGAGGCGTACTCCTGGTTCCTGGGGCAGTTCCGAGACGCGGCCGGAAGGCTCAAGGCGGGAGATCCGGACCCGCACTTCCCGGCAGGCTGCTTCCCGCCGGCATTGCCGTTCCTCTACAGGTAGGCGAGCTGGGGCTTTGGGAAATCGGGAGAACCGCTCGCCGGTCGCGCGAGGATGGACCGGAGGTGTGTCCGCTTGGGCGCTTCGCTGGAGATTTCACGAACAGAAAGTCGCCTATCCGCCCTCTTGAAGCCGCTCCCCAACTCAGGATTTCGGCCCGGAGGGCTCTAGAACTAGGGCCTCAATCGGGTACAGCCATCGCCTCCCCTTGGCCCTGTATTTGAGTAAATATTCAATTAAAGACGTAGCAGTGCGGCACGAAAGGAGGTTTGACGTGAGCTGAGTTTCAGATTGCGGAGAGACCTCCTGGGTCTCGAAGGCCAGCGGGTGGAAGTCCCGTCCGGGGAATTGTCGGTTCGCCCGGTAGCCACTGGAGCAGTTGAGGTGAGAGATCGCCCACTGAAGCCTCCGGGGAAGCCCTCGGTGCAACCGAGGTGCAAATGCGTAGGCCGAAAAGCACGTGAACCCTGAGCAGGCCTCGATAGTTTCTCGCTGGAGCCGACCCTCCTGCCAGAAGGGGAAGGCCGTTGGGGAGCGGGGGAGCAACCGACCAAGACCCCGTTCTCTCCAGCCGGGGTAGTGGGGTCAGCATGCGCAGAAGGTCTTTGAGGCAACGTGCGAGATCCATGGCGGTGGTGGGTCGCAGCCACCAACCGGGTGGTCTGAAATGGCCAGCCTCGGGCCGCGTGGAAGTCGGAGGGGCCCATGGTACCGAAGAAGCCGGGTGTGTCCGGCGTCAACTAGATTTGAGGGTCGGCGACAATTAGAACTGCGGGGTTCGTCCTCCAGTTAGTAGAG
>DATARD010000290.1:0-6434 GCA_036264355.1 Thermoanaerobaculia bacterium | reverse complement strand
CTGTTTCCTGAGGAAGGTGAGGAGACGGAAGGCGCGGAACCGGGGGTCGATCTCCGCGCTCTTCTCGGCCGGGGCCCGCGGCCGACATCCTCCACGGAGGGACTGCTGCTGCGGACCGCGGTGTCACAGCCGGCCGTCTTCGCGGTCGAGTACGCGCTGGCCTCCCGCCTGCTCGACTGGGGGATCCGGCCGCAGGCGATGGTGGGCTTCAGCATCGGCGAGTACGTGGCGGCCTGCCTCTCCGGCGTGCTGTCGCTCGACGATGCGCTGCGCCTGGTGGCCGGCCGCGCCCGGCTGATCGACGAGCTGCCCGGCGGAGCGATGCTCGCGGTGCCGCTGGGCGAGGCGGCGGTGGCGCCCTGGCTCGCCGGGGGGCTGTCGCTCGCCGCGGTGGCCGGTCCGGAGCTGACCGTGCTGGCGGGGACGGAGGAGGCGGTGGCCGCGGCCGAGGAGCGGCTGACCGCTGCGGGCCACGTCTGCCGCCGGCTGCAGACGTCCCACGCCTTCCATTCGGCCCTGATGGAGCCGGCCGTGGAGCGCTTCCTGGCGCTTTTCGAAGGGATCGAGCTGCATCCGCCGCAGATCCCCTATCTCTCCAATGTCACCGGCGGCTGGATCACCGCCGAGGAGGCGACGGACCCGGCCTATTGGGCGGAGCACCTGCGCGGCACGGTGCGGTTCGCGGACGCGGTGGCCGAGCTGTGGCGCGAGCCCGGGCGGGTGCTGGTCGAGGTCGGGCCGGGACAGACGCTGAGCTCGTGGGCGCTGCAACAGTCAGCAGCCGAGGCGGTCGCGCTGCCGACTCTGCGACACGCCTTCGAGCGCATGGACGATCTGGCCTTCCTGCTCCAGACCGTGGGGAGGCTCTGGCTCACCGGCCTGCGCCCCGACTGGCCGGCGCTCTGGGCGGACCAGCCGCGGCGCCGGGTGCCGCTGCCGACCTACCCGTTCGAGCGCCAGCGCTACTGGATCGAGCCGCGCACCCGGGCGGCTGTGCAGCCGGTGCCGGAGGCGCCGGCCGTGAGACCGGCGGAGGCGGTTCCGGAGGCGGTTTCGGAGATGCGGGCCGCGGAGCCCGCGCGCCGCCGGCATGCACGCCCGAGCCTGCACGTCCCCTATGCGGCGCCGCACGGCGCGGCCGAGCGGCGGGTGGTGGAGATCCTGGGCGAGCTGCTCCGCCTGGAGACGGTGGGGATCCACGACAGCTTCTTCGACCTCGGGGGCGACTCGCTCCTCGCCACGCATCTCGTGGCGCGCCTCCAGAGCGAGCTCGGCGTGGATCTGTCGCTGCGGGACATCTTCGAGTCACCGACCGCGGCCGAGCTGGCCGCCGCCGTCGCGGCCCATCGCGGCGCAGGGGCCGGCGCCTGGGGGCCGGTGCTCCGGCGGGCCGGCGCCGAGCCGCCACCGCTCTCTTTCGCGCAGCGGCGGCTCTGGTTCCTCGAACAGCTCGATCCGGGCAACCCGGCGTACAACGTGCCCGCCGCGGTCCTCCTCACCGGGCCGCTCGACCGCTCCGCGCTCGCCGCCGCCATCAAGGAGGTGGCGACGCGGCACGAGGCGCTGCGGACGACGTTCGGGCCGGCGGACAGAGGAGGGGACGAGGAGCCGGTGCAGCACATCGCGCCGCCGGCGCCGCTGCCGTTCCCGGGGATCGACCTCTCGGGCCTGCCGGAGGCGGCGCGCGAAGCCGAGGCCGTGCGGCTCGCGGCCGGGGAGATGCTGCGCCCGTTCGACCTGGTGCGCGGACCGCTCCTCCGGGCCGCGCTGCTGCGGCTGGGCGCCGCGCGCCACGTGGCCCTGTTCACCATGCACCACATGGTGAGCGACGGCTGGTCGTCCGACGTCCTGGTCCGCGAGCTCGCGGCGCTCTATCCGGCTTTTGCCTCCGGCCGGCCGTCGCCGCTCCCGCCGCTCCCGGTGCAGTACGCCGATTTCGTCCTCTGGCAGCGCGAGAACCTGCGCGGCGCGGAGCTCGAGGCGCAGCTCGCCTTCTGGCGCGGCGCGCTGGCCGGCGCTCCGGCCGTCCTGGACCTGCCGTCCGACCGGCCGCGCCCGGCGCGGGCGAGCGGCCGGGGCGGCGCGGTCGCCTCGGCCCTCTCCGCGGAGCGTGCCGAAGCGTTGAAGGCGGTGGGACGGCAGGCCGGCGCGACGCCGTTCATGACCTTCCTCGCGGCCTTCTACGCCCTTCTCCACCGGCTGACCGGAGAGACCGACCTGGTGGTGGGGACGCCGGTCGCGAACCGCCGCCGTCCCGAGCTCGAAGGGCTGATCGGCTTCTTCGTCAACACCCTGGCGTTGCGCGCCCAGATCCCAGACACTCCGGACATTCCGGAGGCAGAGCCGACCTTCGCCGGCCTGCTCGCCGTGGTGCGCGAGGCGGCGCTCTCCGCCTACGCCCACCAGGACCTGCCGTTCGAGCGCCTGGTCGAAGAGCTGGCGCCCGAGCGGAGCCTCGCGCGCACGCCGCTCTTCCAGGTGATGTTCCTTCTGCACGGCACGCCGGTCGAGGAGCGCGAGCTGGCGGGTCTCACGCTCGCTCCGTTCGGCAGCCTGGCCACGGCCGAGCGTGCGGCCAAATTCGACCTCACCCTGGAGCTGATCGAGGGCGGGCCGGATCTCACGGTCCTCCTGGAATTCCGCCGCGACCTGTTCGATTCGGAGACCGCTGTCCGCCTGCTCGGCCATTTCGCTGTGCTGGCCGGCGCCCTGGCCGCGGCGCCGGAGGCGCGGCTCGCCGAGCTGCAGCTCCTCACCGCCGCGGAGCGGCAACAGTTGGTCGAGGAATGGAGCCGCCCAGAGACGGTGCCGCGGCTTGCGGGCACGCTCCATGGGTTGTTCGCGGCGCAGGCGGCGCGGACGCCGGCGGCGACGGCGGTGATCGCGGGCACGGAGCGGCTGAGCTACGGCGAGCTGGCCGGGCGGGTGCGGCGTCTGGCCGGGCGGTTGTCGCAGCTCGATATGGGGACGGGTAGGGGGCCGGAGCGGATCGTCGGCGTGCGCCTGGGGCGGACCGCGGATCTGGTGGTGACGCTGCTGGCGGTGCTCGAGAGCGGCGCGGCGTATCTGCCGCTCGATCCGGCCTATCCGGCCGAGCGGCTGCGCTTCCTGCTGGCCGACACCGGGGCGGCGCTGGTGGTGTCGGAGCGCTCGCTGGCCTGGCCGGAAGGCTTCACCGCCGAGATCCCCGAGCTCTACATCGACGAGGCGATTCTTGGGACGGCGGTCGCGCCTGTTTCCGCGCCTGTTTCCGGAAGCGCCGCGGAAGAAAACCTGGCCTACCTGATCTACACGTCGGGATCGACCGGGGTTCCCAAGGGCGTGGCGATCCCGCACGGCAGCGTTCTTCGTCTGGTCGAGTGGGCGCTCGCCCGGTACTCCGCGGCGGAGCTGGCTGGGGTTCTGTTCTCGACCTCGACCAGCTTCGACCTGTCGATCTTCGAGATCTTCGTGCCACTGTCGTCGGGTGGCGCGGTGATCGTGGCGGACAACGCGCTGGCGCTCCCCGGGCTGCCGGCCGCCTCGGAGGTGACGCTGGTCAACACGGTGCCGTCGGCGCTGGCGGGCCTGCTCGACCTCGGCCCGCTGCCGGCGTCGGTCCGGACGGTGAACCTGGCGGGCGAGCCGCTGCGCGGCGCCTTGGCGGAGCGGGTCCACGGGGCCGGCGTGGCGCGGCTGTGGAATCTCTATGGACCGTCGGAGGACACGACGTACTCGACGGGGACGGAGGTGGCGCCGGGGACCCCGGGGATCAACCGCGAGCCGGACATCGGCCGGCCGGTGGCGGGCTCGACGGCGTTCGCGCTGGACGGGAGCCTCGAAGTGCTGCCGGTGGGAGTGCCGGGCGAGCTCTGCCTGGGGGGCGAGGAGCTGGCCCGGGGCTATCTCAACCGGCCGGAGCTGACCGCGGAGCGCTTCGTGCCGGATCCGTTCGGGGGCTTCGGCGGATCGCGCGGCTCCCGTCTCTACCGCACGGGAGACCGGGCGCGTTGGCGCTCCGACGGGGCGCTCGAGCTCCTGGGGCGGATGGACCACCAGGTGAAGGTGCGGGGCTTCCGCATCGAGCTGGGCGAGATCGAGGCGGTGCTGGCAGCGCATCCGGCGGTGCGGGAGGCGGCGGTGACCGCCCCGGCCGACGCGTTGGGGGACCGGCGTCTGGTGGCGTACGTCTCGGCCACGGAAGGGGGTGGACCGCTCGACGCGGCGGCGCTCGGCGTCTATCTCGGCTCTCGCCTGCCAGCGTTCATGGTGCCGTCGGTGTGGGTGGAGCTGGCGGCGCTGCCGCGGACGCGGACGGGGAAGGTGGACCGCCAGGCGCTGCCCGCGCCGGGGGAGACGGCGGCTGGGACGGCGTACGAGGCACCGCGTACGGTGACGGAGGAGATGCTGGCGGGGATCTGGAGCGACCTGCTGGGCCGGGAGCGGGTGGGGGCACACGACAACTTTTTCGCCCTGGGCGGGCACTCGCTGCTCGCCACCCAGGTGGTCTCCCGGCTGCGCGCCCGGCTGGGGGTCGAGCTGCCGGTGCGCGCGCTCTTCGAGCAGCCCACGGTCGCCGGTCTGGCGGTTCTCCTCGCCGGCATCGGAGAGGGAGTCGCCCCGGGGCCGATCGTCGCCCTGCCGCGGGACGCGGAGGGGGGCGGCACGTTCCCGGCGTCGTTCGCGCAGCGGCGTCTGTGGTTCCTCGACCAGCTCGAGCCGGGGAGCGCGGTGTACAACATGCCGCTCGCCCTGTCTCTCGAAGGCGAGCTGGCCGAAGAGCAGCTCGCGGCGGTGTTCGGCGAGTTGGCGCGGCGCCACGAGACGCTGCGCACGACGTTCGTTTCGGGGACCGACGGACCGCTGCAGGTGGTGCACCCGATTCACCAGGCGACCGCACGGCCGTTCGCGCTCCAGACGATCGACCTGTCGGCGCTGGGGGACGAGGAGCGCCGGCGGGAGCTGACGCGGCGGGTGGCGGAGGAATCGCTACGCCCGTTCGATCTCGCTTCCGGCCCGCTGCTGCGGGGGACGCTGGTGCGGCTGGCCGACCGGGACAACGCGCTGCTGCTCACCCTGCACCACGTGATCTCGGACGGGTGGTCGATGGGAGTGCTGGTGCGGGAGGTGACGGCGCTCTACGCGGCAGTGGTCGCTGGACGGCCGCTGGGCGAAGCGCTGCCGCCGTTGCCGGTGCAGTACGCGGACTTCTCGGTGTGGCAGAGCCGCTGGCTGTCGGGGGAGACGCTGCAGCGCGAGGTCGAGCACTGGCGGGAGAAGCTCGCGGGAGCACCGCCGTTTCTCGATCTGCCGACGGACCGGCCGCGTCCGCCGGTGCAGACGTTCGGTGGACGGAGCCTGCCGCTGTGGCTCGAACCGGAGCTGACGAGCGGTCTGTCGGCGCTGGCGCTCGCGACGGGGACGACGCTGTTCATGGTGCTGCTGGCGGGCTTCGAGACGCTCCTGGGGATTTACTCGGGGGCGGAGGACCTGGCGGTGGGAACGCCGATCGCGGGCCGCAACCGGGCGGAGCTCGAAGGATTGATCGGGTTTTTCGTCAACTCGCTGGTGCTGCGCGGCGACCTGTCGGGGGATCCGTCGTTCGTCGATCTCCTGGGCCGGGTGCGCGAGGACACGCTGTCGGGGTACACGCACCAGGACCTGCCGTTCGAGAAGCTGGTGGAGGAGGTCAAGCCGGAGCGCAGCCGGGCACACTCGCCGATCTTCCAGGTGATGTTCGCACTCCAGAATGCGCCGATGGGCGGAGGCAGCGAGTTGCCGGGCCTGACGATGCGGCCGATGCCGCCGACACCGGGGAGCGAGACGCCGGCGAAGTATGACCTGACGCTGTGGATGTCCGAAGGGGGCGAAGAGAGCGGCGGGATCGGCGGCAGCCTGGAGTACAACGTCGATCTGTTCGACGCGCCGACGATGGTCCGGATGCTCGATCATTGGCGGGCGTTGCTCGCGGTGGTGGTGGCGGACTCCGAAGCACGGCTGTCGGCGCTGCCCCTGCTGGGGCCGGCGGAGCGGCAGCAACTGGTCGAGGAATGGAGCCACGCAGAGACGGTGCCGCGGCTTTCGGGCACGCTCCATGGGTTGTTCGCGGCGCAGGCGGCGCGGACGCCGGCGGCAACGGCGGTGATCGCGGGCACGGAGCGGCTGAGCTACGGCGAGCTTGCCGGGCGCGTGCGGCGTCTGGCCGGGCGGCTGTCGCAGCTCGATATGGGGACGGGTAGGGGGCCGGAGCGGATCGTCGGCGTGCGCCTGGGGCGGACCGCGGATCTGGTGGTGACGCTGCTGGCGGTGCTGGAGAGCGGCGCGGCGTATCTGCCGCTCGATCCGGCCTATCCGGCCGAGCGGCTGCGCTTCCTGCTGGCCGACGCCGGGGCGGCGCTGGTGGTGGCGGAACGCTCGCGGGCCTGGCCGGAAGGCTTCACCGCCGAGATCCCCGA
>DATARD010000246.1:0-6201 GCA_036264355.1 Thermoanaerobaculia bacterium | reverse complement strand
CGGTCAAGGGGATGCCGCCGTGGGAGTTGGCGGCGGCGGGCGCCTCGGTGATGCTGAGCAACCTCTACCATCTGGCGCTGCGCCCCGGCATCGACGTCATCGAGAAGCTCGGCGGCCTGCACGCCTTCACCGGCTGGTCCGGGCCGATCCTCACCGACAGCGGCGGTTTCCAGGTGTTCAGCCTGGGCGCCCTGCGCAAGGTGGACGACGGCGGCGTCACCTTCCGCAGCCACCTCGACGGCTCGCCGCTGCGCTTCACGCCGGAGAACGTGGTCGCGATGCAGCGCCGCCTCGGCGTCGACATCGCCATGATGCTCGACGAGTGCCCGCCCTGGCCGGTCGAGCGCGAGGTGGCCGCGGCGGCGTGGCAACGCACCCTGGGCTGGGCGCGGCGGGCGCGGGAAGAGTGGGAGGGCGGAACGGAGACGGGCGGCGGCGGTCTCTTCGGCATCGTCCAGGGGAGCGTCTTCCGCGATCTGCGCGAGCGGGCGGCGGAGGAGATCGCCGGGCTCGGCTTCGACGGCCATGCGATCGGCGGGGTGAGCGTCGGCGAGCCGGTGGCGGACCGCTGGGGGGTGGTCGAATGGACGGCGCCGCTGCTGCCTGCCGAGAAGCCGCGCTACCTGATGGGCGTCGGCACGCCGCAGGACATCGCCCGCGCGGTGGCCGCCGGGGTCGACCTTTTCGACTGCGTGCTGCCGGCACGCAATGCCCGCCACGGCGTCCTCTACACCCGCGAAGGCGTGCTGCGGATCAAGAACGCCTGCTTCCGCGACGACCCGCGTCCGCTCGACGCCGCGTGCGGCTGCCCGGCCTGCTCCGGCACCTCGCGCGCCTTCCTGCACCACCTGGTGCGGGCCGGCGAGCTGACCGGCGCCGTCCTCGCGACGCTCCACAACGTGCGCTTTTATCTTGACTTTATGGCCGAGCTTCGGCAGGCTATCAGGCTCGGTACGCTCACCCCCCTGAGCAACGAAGCACGTGATGCAGGCCCGTCCTGCTGGGAGTCAGCACGCAAATGATGTCGTTCGAAACCTGGACCACGCTCGCCTTCCAGGGCGGCGGACTACGCGACCTGGGGAGCATGATTCTTCCCATCGCCATCCTGGCGATCTTCTACCTGCTGGTCTGGGTCCCTGCGAAGAAGAAGCAGAAGGACTTCCAGACCCTGGTGGAGAGCCTGAAGAAGGGCGACCGGGTGGTCACGACGGGGGGACTGTACGGCGAGATCGTCTCCGTCGATGGCCCGGCGGTGATTTTGAAGATCGCAGACACCGTCAAGGTGAAAGTCGCCAAGGCGGCGATCTCCTCCCTCGAAGGTGATGGAGATAAAGGGGACAAGCAATGAAAACCAACCTGTTCTGGCGGGGGATCGTGATCCTGGCGGTCGCCGTGGTCGCGGGGGTCCTCGCCTATCCGCCCCAGAAGAAGATCAACCTGGGCCTCGACCTCCGGGGCGGCATGCACCTGGTCCTCCAGGTGCATACCGAGGACGCGCTCCGCGCGGAGACCGACTCCGACATGTCGCGCCTCCTGCACCAGGCCGAGGACGCCAAGATGACCGGCCTTCAGGGGCACCGGCTGACCGACACCAGCTTCGACGTCACCGGCCTGGGTCCCGATACCCGGGACTCGCTGGCGACCCTGGCCGAGAAATACCTCGGCAACTGGTCGGTGCAGCCGCAGGAAGGTCGCATGGTGTTCACCATGAAGCCGGAGAACGCCAACAGCATCCGCGACCTCGCGGTCACCCAGGCCAAGCAGACGATCGACAACCGGGTCAACAACTTCGGTGTCGTCGAGCCGGTGATCCAGGCGGCGTCGAACTACCGCATCATCGTCGAGCTGCCCGGCGTCGACGACACGGAGCGCGTCCGCCGGCTGATCAAGAACACCGCCTTCCTCGAGTTCCGCATCGTCCAGTACCCGCCGAACGGGGGTGGCGCGCCGAGCCAGGAGCAGATCCTGCAGCACTACAACGGCCAGCTCCCGCCCGACGTCGAGATCATGGACGGCGACCAGCGCAACCAGGACAACATCGTGGTCGGCAAGCAGTACTACGCGGTGGAGAAGCGGCGCCAGGTGACCGGCCGTGACCTGAAGACGGCGCGGCCCGGCATGGGCCAGTTCAACCAGCCGATCGTCGAGTTCAGCCTCACCCCGGACGGCGCGCAGAAGTTCGGCGAGCTGACCGGCGCCAACATCAACAAGCCGCTCGCCATCGTCCTCGACGGGCGGATCGTCTCGGCGCCGAACATCCACTCGCGGATCACCGACAACGGCCAGATTGAGGGCGGCTTCACCCAGCAGCAGGCGCAGGACCTGTCGACCGTGCTGCGCTCCGGCGCGCTGCCCGCCGGCATCACCTACCTGGAAGAGCGCACCGTCGGTCCGTCGCTGGGCCGCGACTCCATCCAGTCGGGCCTGCGCGCCGGCGTCGTCGGCACCGCCCTGGTCGTCATCGCCATGCTGGCGATCTACGCCCTGAGCGGCGTCAACGCCATCGCGGCGCTGCTGCTCAACGTGCTCATCCTGTTCGGCGGCATGGGCGCGTTCCACTCCACGCTGACCCTGCCCGGCATCGCCGGTATCATTCTGACCATCGGCATGGCGGTGGACGCCAACGTGCTCGTCTTCGAGCGCATCCGCGAGGAGATGCACGCCGGGCGCACCGTGCGGTCGGCGATCGAGCAGGGTTTCGGGCGCGCCTGGACCTCGGTGCTCGACACCCACTGCACGACGTTGATCTCGGCGTTGTTCCTCTTCCAGTTCGGCACCGGCCCCATCCGCGGTTTCGCGGTCACCCTGATGGTCGGTCTCACCGCATCGCTCTTCACCGCGGTGTTCGTCAGCCACTGGATCTTTGATTTCGTCCTTTCCCGCCGCAAGGTGCAGAAGCTTTCGATCTGAGAAGGAGCACGTGATGGAGCTGTTGCGCCATACCAACATCGATTTCATGAAGTACCGGAAGTTCTGGATCACCGTCTCGGTGATCCTGATGGTCGTGGGGGTCGTCGCGATCATCGGCGCCTTCTTCGGCTTCGAGCCGCTCAACTTCGGCATCGACTTCGCGGGCGGCACGGCGATGACCCTGCGTTTCCGCGAGCGGCCCGAGATCGACGATCTCCGCAAGCTGCTGGAAACGGGAGGCATGGGGGCGGCGCAGATCGTGCGCCTCGGAGACTCCAAGAGCAGCGACGTCCTCATCAAGACGCCGGCGCGCAAGGGAGTCGAGGAGGGCAGCGGCGACCGCATCACCGCCGCTCTCGACCGCAAGTACAACCAGGGCCAGGCGGGCAAGCCGGACCTGAACCGCATCGGGTCGGACGCGGTCATCGACATCCTGATGAAGACCGATCCGGACCACGTGGCGGCCCAGGGGGCGGACGCGGCGCGCGCGCACTACCAGACGACGGCCGACGCGCTCCGCGTCGAGCGGAACAAGACCGGCCTCTTCAAGGGGTGGGCCGAGGTGCGGGCCATCAGGGGGATGAGCCCGGCCGCCGCCGCGGCTCTCGAGCAGGCCGGCTACCTGGGAGACTACGGAGTCCGGGGCGTGGAGAACGTCGGCCCGCAGATCGGCAGCGAGCTGCGCACCCGCGGCTTCCTGGCGGTTGCCGCCTCGCTGTTCGGCATGCTGTGCTACATCTGGTTCCGCTTCGAGCTGCGCTTCGGCATCGGCGCGGTGATGGCGAGCCTGCACGACGTGCTGGTGACCTTCGGCATCTTCGCGGCGCTGCGTTTCGAGTTCAACCTGATCACCATCGCCGCCTTCCTCACCCTGATCGGCTACTCGGTCAACGACACCGTCGTCATCTTCGACCGCATCCGCGAGAACATGCGGAAGAACCGCCGCCGGCCGCTGATCGACGTGATGAACGAGAGCATCAACCAGACCCTGTCGCGGACGATCATGACCTCCGGTCTGACCCTCCTCACCTGTCTGGCGCTCTTGATCCTCGGCGGCGACGTGCTGCGCGGCTTCGCCTTCGTGATGACCATCGGCATCGTCGTCGGCACCTACTCCTCGATCTACATCGCGAGCCCGTTCGCCCTGCTCTGGGAACAGCTCTTCGGCGTCGAGACCAAGGGCGGCGCGCCAGCCGCGAAGGGCAGCGCCCCCAAGTCGGTGTCCGCCGACGAGCCGGCCACCACCCCGGCCGCCAGGCCCCGCCAGCGCCCGCGCTCGCGCTCCAAGGCGAGCTGAAGCCTGCTCCCCGGCGCGCAGGCTGTCCGCCTGCGCGCCGGGCCCCGCCGGGCCCTGCTGGGAACACTCCGTGCCCTATAATGGTTGTCCCATTCAAGGCGCGCCGTAGGCGCGGTTTCCTGTCATGGCGATCTCGAGCAAGAACCTCGCGCCTCCGGTCGCGTCGCCCGGAGTGAGCCGGATGGAGGATGTCCTCTCCTGTCTGGCGGCGCATGGCCGGCGGGTGGATCCGGGGTTCCTGCTCTCCATCTACGACTTCTCGGCCGAGATGCACAAGGATCAGGTGCGCCGCTCCGGCGAGCCCTACCTGGTCCACCCGCTGAACGTCGCCTATCTGCTGGCTGAGCTCAACTTCGACCAGACCTGCGTCGCGGTCGGCCTGCTGCACGATGTGGTCGAGGACACGCTGACCACCCACGAGGTGCTGCAGAAGGAGTTCGGCGACGAGATCGCCGAGCTGGTCGATGGCGTCACCAAGATCGGCCGCCACGAGTACGTGCGGCGCGACGAGGCGCAAGCTGAAACATTCCGCAAGATGATCCTCGCTTCGGCCAAGGACATCCGGGTGATCGTCGTCAAGCTCGCCGACCGCCTGCACAACATGCAGACGCTGGAGCACCTGGCCCCCGAGTCGCGGCGGCGGATCTCGCGCGAGACGCTGGAGATCTACGCCCCGATCGCGCACCGCCTCGGCATGTCCAAGGTCAAGGGCGACCTCGAGGACCTCGCCTTCTTCCATCTCTATCCGCACCAGTTCGCCGAGCTGCACGCGCGGATCGACGAGAAGATGAAGATGGCGCAGGGGGCGATCCAGCGCATCCGCGAGCGCCTCACCAAGAGCCTGGAGGCGGAAGGCATCCAGGCCGAGATCAGCTTCCGGGTCAAGCGCTACTACTCGATCTACGAGAAGCTGCGCCGCCAGGGGATTGACATCTCGCAGCTCTACGACTACCTGGCGTTCCGCATCGTCACCGTCGGCAAGGCCGACACCTATGCCGCGCTCGGCGTCGTGCACCAGAGCTGGCGCCCCATCCCGGGCCGCTTCAAGGACTACATCGCGATGCCCAAGCCGAACCTCTACCAGTCGTTGCACACGACGGTGGTGGGCAACCAGGGGCAGCCGTTCGAGGTGCAGATCCGCACCCGCGAGATGGACCTCGTGGCGGAGGAGGGGATCGCGGCCCACTGGCGCTACAAGGAAGGGAAGATCGAGACCCAGGACCACGATCCCAACATCCTGTGGCTGCGCCAGCTCCTGGAGTGGCAGAAGGAGGTGCAGGACCCACGCACTTTCCTCACCACCCTCAAGGTCGACCTCTATCCGGACGAGGTCTACGTGTTCACGCCGAAGGGCGACGTCCTCGCCTTTCCGCGCGACGCGACACCGCTCGACTTCGCCTACCGGGTGCACACCGACCTCGGGCACCACTGCTCCGGCGCGCGGGTCAACGGCCGCCTGGTGCCGCTGCGCACCGGCCTGCAGAACGGCGACATGGTGGAGATCCTCACCAACCCGGCGCGCAACCCGAGCCGCGACTGGCTCACCTTCGTCACCACCTCGCGCGCCAAGAGCAAGATCCGGCAGTGGCTGAGCACGCAGCAGAAGCAGCGCGCCCAGGAGATCGGCCGCCGGCTGTTCGAGAAGGAGCTGCGGAAGTATGGCGTGCCGCTGCGCAAGCTCCTCGAGACCCCGGAGCTGGCGGTCTATCTCCAGGAGGAGGGGCTGTCGAAAGCGGACGACCTCTATGTGCGCATCGGCTTCGGCAAGATCGAGTCGCGGCACGTGCTGGAGCGCGTGCTGGGCACCGAGAAGCTGGAAGAGCCGGCGGAGAAGCCGAGCCGCCTGCGCCAGGCGGTGAGCAAGATCCTCCCCTTCGGCTCCGGCGCCGACGGGCCGATCACCGTCAAGGGGCACGGTGACCTGCTGGCCTATCTCGCCAAGTGCTGCAATCCGCTCCCCGGCGACGAGATCGTCGGCTACGTGACCCGCGGGC
>DATARD010000169.1:0-2073 GCA_036264355.1 Thermoanaerobaculia bacterium | reverse complement strand
CAATACGCCGACTTCGCCGCCTGGCAGCGGCGGTGGTTGCAGGGAGAGGTCCTCGAACGGCAGCTCGGCTGGTGGCGCGAGCAGCTCACCGGCGCGGCGGTCCTCGAGCTGCCCACCGACCGGCCGCGGCCCATCCTCGCCGAGGCGCCGAGCGGCCTGCTCCATCCGCTCCTCCGGCCTTCTTTGACCGAGCGGTTGCGCGCCTTCAGCCGCGACCATGGCGCCACCCTGTTCATGGCGCTCCTCGCCGGCTTCCAGGCGCTCCTCCACCGTCACACCGGCCAGACCGACATCTCCGTCGGAACGCCGATCGCCAACCGCAATCACGGCGACGTGGAAAAACTGATCGGTTTCTTCATCAACATGCTCGTCCTGCGCACCGATCTCTCCGGCGATCCGGGTTTCGGAGACCTCGTAGACCGCGTCCGCCAGACCGCGCTCGGCGCCTACGACCACCAGGGCGTCCCCTTCGCGAAGCTGGTCGAAGAGTTGCGCCCCGAGCGCGACCTGCGGCACACGCCGCTCTTCCAGGTCAGCTTCCAGGTCCTGAACATTCCGCAGTCCCCCCTGGAGCTGCCCGGTATCACGTTCCACCCGCTCTCCTTCGCGGCCCGCTCGGCGAAGTTCGATCTCGATCTCGCGCTGACCGACGCCGCGGACCGGCTGAGCGGCGTGCTCGACGGTGTGCTCGACTACAATGCCGACCTCTTCGATGCGACGACTATGGAGCGCTTCCTCGCGCATTTCGAGCGACTGCTCGCCGGCGCCGTCGAGAACCCCGCACAGCGGCTCTCCGAGCTGCCGCTCCTCACTCCTGGAGAAAGAAGCCAGCTCGAGAGCGAATGGAACGACACGGCAACATCCGCTGAAGCCCCGGCCTGCCTGCACCATCTGATCGCTCAGCGGATCGCGGAAGCTCCCGAAGCCCTGGCCGCCGTCTGCGAAGACCGCCGCCTGAGCTTCGGAGATCTCGGCCGGCAGTCCGCGAGCCTGGCCCTGCGTCTCCGCGACCTGAGCGTCGGCCCCGAAGTGCCGGTCGTCCTCTTCCTCGACCGCTCGGTCGAAGCGATCGTCGGCTTCGTGGGGATCCTCGAAGCGGGAGGCGTCTACGTGCCCATCGATCCCCCCTATCCCGCGGAACGGATCGCCTGGATTCTGGAGGACTGCAAGGCGCCGGTCGTGGTCACCACCTCCGAGCTGGCCAGCCGCTTGCCGGACGGAACCCCGGCCGTGCTCCTGGACCCTCACCCCCCTGCCCCCCCTCTCCCATCCCCCTCCCTTCCACCGGGAGAGGGGGGAACGGTGACCGCCGATCATCCGGCCTACATCATCTACACCTCCGGCTCGACCGGCCGACCCAAGGGAGTCGTCGTCCGGCACGGCGCGGTGGTGAACCTGGCGCGGGCGCTACGCGAAACGGTGTACTGCGAGGAGACGGGACCGCTCCGGGTGGGCGTCAACGCCTCGTTCTCCTTCGACGGCTCGATCAAGCAGCTCGTGCAGCTTGCCTGGGGCCACTCCCTCCACATCCTGCCGCAGGACGTGCGGCTGGACCCTGCGGCGCTGGTGGACACCGTCCGCCGACAGCGGATCGACGTGCTCGACTGCACGCCGTCGCAGCTCCGGCCGCTCCTCGCCGCCGGTCTTGGGGATGGAGGCGAAGACGCCGCGCCCGCGCTCGTCCTGGTGGGAGGAGAAGCCGTCGATGCTGATCTCCGTGACGCCGCCCTCGCGCGGAGCCAGCAGGGCCGAACCCGTTTCTGGAACGTCTATGGGCCGACCGAGTGCACGGTCGACACGACGGCCACTCCTTTTACGGCCGGCACGCCGCCCACGCGCATCGGCCTCCCCTTGCCGAACGTCCGCGTCCACGCCGTCACCGCCGCCGGAAGCCTCGCTCCGCTCGGCGTTCCGGGAGAGCTCCGGATCGGAGGCGCCGGCCTCGCCCGCGGCTATCTCGGCCGGCCGGACCTGACCGCCGAGCGCTTCGTTCCCGATCCCTTCGGCGGAGACCACGGCGGCCGGCTCTACCGCTCCGGCGATCTCGTGCGTTGGCTGCCCGACGGCTCCCTC
>DATARD010000157.1:0-3248 GCA_036264355.1 Thermoanaerobaculia bacterium | reverse complement strand
GCGGGCGCGGCCGAGGCTCGGCTGCGCGAGGGCGAACTGGCTCTGGATCGAATCGGGAGCGCCGCCGCGGCGGTGGTTGGGATCGAGCGCCAGGCCCGGATACACCAGGCTCGGCGTCGCCGGATCGGGCGGGAACACGGTCACCGTCGCGGTCACGACGCGGACCGCGGACCCGGCCGTGAGGTCCGCCAGCTCGCGCCCGCCGGGCGGAGAGTCGGCGGTGCGGTGAAAACGCCAGGTCTGCGCGCCGTCCTTGACGTAGGGAACGGCGAGCGCGAAGTCAGCGGCGAGCGGGCTCGCCCCTCCCTCGTGCAAAAGGACCAGGTCGTTCTGGTAGAGCCCGCGCACGGTCGGAGTCGGAGTCGCGCCGTCCATCGAAAAGACGTTCTGGCCCGCCGTGAGGGTGATCCGCACCTGCATATTGCCCGCGGCGCCGGGGAAGCGGGCGTGGATGCGAATCTGGCTGCCGCCGGCGCTCTGGGCGAATCCCGGCGTCGCCGTGTTCGGACTGTTCGCCAGGTTGAACTCCTCGAGCCGCAGCACGCCCCCCGACGTCGGTTTATAGACGCGGGCGATGTAGAGGCGTTTGCCGCCGTTCTCGAAGAACGCCCGCACCGCGTGCCACATGAAGTTGTCGCGCGTGCCACCGTCGCCGCTGAACTGGAGCTGCTGGCGGTCGCCGTAGGTGCGCTCGAACTCGACGACGCTGGTGATCACGTCGGGCGTGAGGAGGATCGGACCATAGCGCGTCGCGCCGACGAATCCGGTGGTCGTCGTGCTGACTCCTTCGATCGATTTCGACCGGAAGGAGACCTCTTCGACGTAGACGCCTGGAGCAAGATATTCTGGCATTCCGTTCTCCTCGTTCCATTAAGGGGTGATCAGCAGCGTCGACGACCCGGCGGTGCCGCCGTCCGCGCGCGAGGCGAGCACGAGATCGCGGCCGAAGCGGAGCGTCGCGCTGGTCCAGACGGTGGTGCGCGACGTCTCCTGCCACGCCGTCACGGGCGGCTGCCGGAGGACGTCGGCAAGGTCCGGAATCAGGGGAGCCGGCACGCGCCGCCGGTAGCGCACGGTGAAGGCGACCGGCCACGACTGCTGGGTGATCGGTCCACCGCTTCCGAGCGGCGAGCCGAGCGGTGATCCGAGAGGTGGTCCGAGAGATAGCGCCGGCTTCGGATAGGGCAGCGGCAGCATCACCCGCCCGTCCGCGTCGGCCAGGCCGGTCACCGTGCGCTGCTCGCCCGCCTTGGCCTCGATCAACGCCCAGGCCGCGGGCTCCCCGGCGGACGCGTCCCACAGCTCCGCGCGCAGCACGCCCATCCCCTCCGGTGCCGGGCGCGATGCGGCCGAAAAGAGCGGCAGGAACGCGGTGTCGCTCCCCGTCTGACCGGCCAATGGCGAAGCCGGCGGCGAGCCGGCATCCATCCCGCCGACCAGATCGATCCCCAGCAGATGCCGCTGCGGCAGCTTGACGCCCAGGCTCCAGGGGAGGAAACGGCCGGCGGTGTCGCGCGCTGCGAGCACGAAGTCGAAGCGCGGCGTCTGGGCGGCCCAGAAGTCCGCGTCGCCGCTCCCCTGCTCGACCGCGCGCAGCCCGGGCAGGTTGCGGAAGACGAAGACGCCGGAGCGATTGACCACGCCGCTCACCGTCCGCTCGGGCTCGCCGAGCGGGTAGACCACCGCCGAGAGACCGTCCGAATAGAATCCGCGCGTTGCCTGATCGCGAAAGAGCACCGCGAGCGGCGTCACGATCGAGATCCGTTCCAGGACGGCGACGCTGGCGATACCGGCGACAGTGGTCACGGCTCGACCACCTTTCCGGCGTCGAAGACGCGCGTCTGCACCAGCCCGGCTTCGACCATCTCGAGCGCCGAGTCGAGCTGGAGCATGCGCACGACGTAGGGCACGGCCGGCTGGATGTTCGGCTTCGCCGCGTCCCACACCGAGCCGAGGTCCTGGTAGGCGATCGTCTCCAGGATCATGTCGACGCACTCGCCCGCGAAGAAGGTGTCGGGCTCGGGGCCGTACTGATTGAGAAAGCTGTCGTGCAGGATCGGCGTGTCTTCGATCGTCCGCATCGCCCAGCCGAGGAGGCGCTGCTGCTTGAACGCGTCGCGGGCGAACGGGACGAGGAGGAAGTGAATATCGATCGGCAGCGAGGGGCGGTAGCGCCGGCCGTCGGGCGCGATCCGCGGCGGCATGTTGCGGATGTTGTTGGCCGGAGTGATGCGATGGAGATAGAGCGCGATCCCCTCCTCCATCGGCGACTGGAGGTTCTTCGCCTGGTAGAGCTCGAACTCGGCGCCGGCGAACTCGGGCTTCGGGCAGGCGCCGGCGAGCAGCGCGAGGATCGCCTTGCCGACGGCGGCGATGGCATAAGGGCTCGCCATGGTGCGCCGGTCAGATTCAAGACCGCTGCCACCGTGCCGGCCGGCGGCAAGGGGCGTCTTTTCAAAGAGTTGGCTGGATCGGACCGAAGGATGACCGGTGTAACGTGTTACACCGTGCCGGAACGCTGGCGCCCGGCGCGGGCTGGTCGCGCCGGCTGTAACACCTCCCTGTTACAGTCGGCGAGCCTGTTACAAGCCGCGGGGAAGAGGCCATACTTCACCATCTTCCGGTACAGCGTCATGCGGGAGCAGCCGAGCAGGCGGGCCGTCTCGCTGCGGTTCCACGCCGCCGCCCGCAATGTCGCGGCAATCCTCTCCGGCTCCGCCTCGCGCGGCCCGGCCGGCGCGGCGGCGAGAGCGCGGAGGTACGGCGGCAGATCGCGCGCCGTGATGCGCTCGGCGTTACAGAAGACGAGGGTCGACTCGATGACGTTGCGCAGCTCGCGGACGTTGCCCGGCCAGTCGTAGCGCAGCAACGGCTCGAAAAACTCCGGCTCGATCGCCGCGATGCGCCGGTCGAGCCGCGGCGTCATCTCGGCCAGCAGATGCTCGACCAGGAGCGGCACGTCGTCGCGGTGATCGCGCAGCGGCGGCAGCGGGATGCGGGCCACGTTGAGCCGGAAGTAAAGGTCCTGGCGGAATTTCTGCTGCGAGGTGAGCTGCTCGATGTTGTGGTTGGTGGCGGCGATGATCCGGATGTTGACCGCGATCTCCCGATGGCCGCCGAGGCGCTGCACCTTGCGGCTCTCGATGGCGCGCAGGATCTTGGCCTGGGCGTACAGGTTCATGTCGCCCACCTCGTCGAGGAACAGGGTGCCGCCGTTGGCCTCCTGGAACTTGCCCAGGTGCTTGTCG
>DATARD010000110.1:0-2027 GCA_036264355.1 Thermoanaerobaculia bacterium | reverse complement strand
TACAGCCGGATCAACGGCTGTTTCTCGCGCAGTGAGAATGGCAGCGACATCTGCATCGCGAACAACGCGACGGTGTCTGGAACCGGGCTGGTGAGCTGTAGCGACGATCCCACCATGCGGGGGCTGGTCACCTATTTCAAGTGGTTGGACGAGCAGTGGGCCGACTGGAAAGAGCGCACCCATTTCTCCGGCCCGACTCCGCGAGGTTTTCCACCCATCCCGCCGACGTCTTCCGGAACCGCCAGCGCGGCCAACGGCAGCCTGGTCTTCCTCCAGAAATGCGCTTTCTGCCACCGTGCGGACGGCCAGGGCCGCTACCTGAGCCATACCTATTACCGGCCGGCGCTGTGGGGACCGAATTCATTCAACGACCAGGCTGGGCTGGGCTCGAAGCTGGTGGACCTCGCCGGTTTCGTTCACGCCAACATGCCCTACGGCAACGGCGGCGCGTTGACGGTGGACGAGGCGTGGGACGTCGCCTGCTTCATCGACGCGCAAATCCGGCCGGGCTACCAGGGAGAGCATCCGGAGAAAGCGGTCTGCTCGACGAAGTCGTCGACTCCGTCGACCAGCACGACGACGTTTCGCTGAGGGACTGGGCCGCAGCCGGATCAGTCCGGGCAGCGGTGGCAGAGCGGGAGGCGTTTCTCGCGCCGGATCAGGCGACGGAAGGCGCGAAAACGCGATCCGTTCCAGACGAGCAGGAAAGGTTCCTCGAAGACGTTCCCCATGTCGAGGGTGAGGCAGGGGTAGAGACGGCCGCGGGGATCGACGAAGGCGTAGCTTTCCATGGTCGTGCAATCGACTTTGTCATGGCGCGTGTATTCGGCGGTGCCGTAGTAGCGCACCATCTCGTCGACGGAGAGGTCGGGATGGGATTCGATGACGAAGGGGTGAGGCGTCGCGCGGAGGATGCGGAGCTGTTCCGCCAGGATTTCGAGATCGATCCGCGGCAGCTTGTCCTGGCAGAAGGATGCGTCCTCGGCGCGAAAGAAGCTGGGATCGGGGAGCACGCCGCGCAGGAGCTCGAACGACGTCTCGCGTTGCGCGGACGAAAACCAGATCAAATGCTGGAGGCGGAGCTTGGCGATCCCCCACGAAGAGAGCTCGGCCGCCCATTCGACGAGACGGGCGTATGTCCCTTCGTGGACCGTCGTGTAGATCTCGATCCCTGGAGTGTCCGATCCCAGCCGTCGCTTGGCTTCGGTGACCGCCTGGATGCCGCGCCGGACCGTCGCCAGCGAGCCATCGCCGCGCAGGGCGTCGTTGACCGGCGCGTTGGTGTCCAGGGAGATGCCTACGGCGAGCAGGCCGGAGCGCACGACCTCCTCCGCCTCCCGGGCCAGGCGCATGCCATTGCTCACCGCTGTGCAGTGGAGCCCGCGGGCGCGGACCGCCGCGACGATCCGCGGCCATTCGGGATGGAGGAACGGCTCACCACCGAACAGGCGGATCATGGGGTGGAACCCGGCGACCGAATCGATCAGCCGGAGGGCGCCCCCGGTATCCATGAACGCGGCGGGAGCCGGCAGAGCGGAATTCTCGCCCCAGATGGGGCAGTAGGTGCAGCGCAGGTTGCAGGCATCGGTGAGGAGGAGATCGATCCCCCAGGGAGGGGCGGCGTAGCCGAGCCGCCGGCGGTAGGATGCGAGAGTTGCTGACGTCATGCTGGAGCGCCCATGGACGTTCTCCTTCCGTAGATCCTACAGAGCCCTCTACGGAGCTCACCGTCAGACCGTCCAACTCTCCGGCACCGGGCTCGCGCGGAGCCCGGTGCCGATTCGAACGTGCGGTCAGGCCTTCATCGCCTGGGTGAGCAGCTCGGCCATGCCGAAGGTGCCGCCCTTCTTGCCTTCCCGGGTGAATTCCGGGATCGGCGTCCAGCAGGGGTCCTGGCTGAGGAATGAATGCTTGTCGCCCAGGAGCAGGCCGGCGAACACCTCGCCGACGATCCTGCCGCCGACCGGGCCGAGGTGGATCGGTGTGCTGTTTTTTTTGAACTGCTGCTGGGCCTCGGCCAGAATGTA
>DATARD010000094.1:0-7489 GCA_036264355.1 Thermoanaerobaculia bacterium | reverse complement strand
GGGTTGCTCGATCAGGCTCTCCAAAGTGTCCTTTCAGACGAGGTGCGCGGACGCCTCTTGATCAAAAAAGCCAACACCTTTGAGATCGCTGGCGACTATGAGGCCGCCGTCGATACTCTCAGGCGGCAGGCGGAGCCTTTGATCTCGGGAGAGCGTGATCCGCGGTTTCCCTTCCTCTATCATTTTACGTTAGCGGTTAACTACTGCAACTTGGATCTCTACGAGGCTGCCTCTTCGTTATTACCTCTGGTTGAAGCTCTCGCGGCGGACTTACGGACTGAATTGGATGGAACCCGCGTCCTCTGGCTGAGAGGAAGGGCTCGTGCCGGACTCGGCCACAGGGAGGAGGCCCTTGCAGCATTGACCCAGGTGCGTCGGATCTTCCTTCGTGAAGAGATCGCCTACGATTTCGCGCTGGTGAGTCTAGAATTGGCGACGCTCTATCTGGAGCAGGGCCACACCTTTTTCGTCAAGGAGCTTGCCGCAGAGATGCTGTGGATTTTCGAGGGCCAGCGAGTCCATCAGGAAGCCTTGGCAGCCCTGGCGCTCTTCCGCCAAGCGGCCGAGGTGGAAGAAGCGCGTGCAGAATGGACCCGGCGCTTGGTCAAATACCTTTACCGAGCGCGACACAACCCGTGTTTGAGGTTCGAGTCTTGAGAAGGAGGGGGCGCAGAGGCTGGCGCCCCGTGAGATGCAATTCAGTTGCGGCAGCGGCCGCTTGGGTCGACCTGGCACCCGTTGTCAGTGGTGGCCGTCGTGTTCGTGCTCGGTCGGCAGCGGCCGTCCGGGTCGACCTGGCACCCGTTGTCGGTGAGGAGGTTCCACAATCGAGCGAACCCTCCCCAGGACATCAGAGGGAGGAAGACCAGCAAGAGGATTGCGAAGGATCGGGAAAAGCGAGGCATGACCGGCTCCTTGGTGGAGGGCTCCGCGCCGGTCTCCGTGACCGCCGGGGCGCCTCACCGTCCTAGAGTGCCAGGAACCGGCGCAAGAAACAGGCACGATCTGCCGCCAGGAGCGGCACTTCAGAAAGAGGGCTGGACATGAGAGGAGAGGCGGACAAGCTGGATTTCGGACTGGGCCTCGTGCAGCTCCGCACGATCAGACGGTGGAACCGGCCGGCGCTGTCGCAGGAATCGGGGATCGACAAGGACCTGCTCGCCGACTACGAAAACGGGCTCCGATTCCCCTCGCGCCGGAACCTGGAGCGCCTCGCCAAAGCCTTCGACGTGACGCCCGCGTTCCTCACCGACCTCGTTCCCGCCTGCCGCAGCATCCGCCTCGCCTACGAGACCGCGCGAGGAAGACCGGCCGCGCCACCGCCCGCCGCGGAGCCCGGCCGGCGCCTGGAAGAGACCATCGCCGGCTCCGTCGTCGAGGCGATCGAGCCGATGCTCCTGGAGCTCGCCAGGATGGATGCCGCCCTCTGAGCACCGCTTGACCCGGCACAAAAAATCGCGGCCTCACGCTATGATCCGCTCATGTCGATCACCGTCGCCACCTGGAACGTGAATGGGATCCGCGCCCGCCAGGAGCAGTTTCTTGAGTGGGTGGGCCGGGACCGCCCGGACGTCATCTGTCTGCAAGAGCTCAAGGCCGCGCCGGCACAGCTTCCGGAAGCGGTCTGCAACCTCGACGGCTACTGGTGCTACTGGCACGGAGCCGGCGGCTATTCGGGAGTCGGGCTCAGCCTGCGGCGCGAAGCGTTCCCGCAGGAGCCGTCGTTTTCGCACCCCGCCTTCGACCATGAGACGCGGATCGTCACCGCCGACGCCGGCGACCTCCTTCTCGCCTCCATCTACGTGCCCAACGGCGGCAAAGACTTCGCGGCGAAGATGAGGTTCCTGGAGGCGATGAAGGAGTACGCCGGCACGATGCGCACGGCGGGCCGGAAAATCGTCCTCTGCGGCGACATGAACGTCGCCCACACCGACCAGGACGTCCATCCGAAAGAGCGGAAGCCCGGAGTCATCGGCCAGCGGCCGGAAGAGCGGGAGCTGTTCGAAGGGCTCCTCGCGCAGGGCCTCGTCGATATCGGGCGGACGCTCGATCCCGACAACGACGGCCTCTTCACCTGGTGGGCGCCCTGGCGCAACCTGCGCCAGCGCAACATCGGCTGGCGCATCGACTACATCCTCGCCAGCGACCCGGTGGCCGCCACCGCAACGTCGTCCAAAGTGCTCGCCGAGGTCGGCACCAGCGACCACGCACCGGTGGTGGCCACGTTCGACCTCGGCTCCTGAAAACCCGGCTTGGTCTGTCTCCCACCAAACTTGGTCCGCGACAGACCAAGTTTGGTCCCCGCCGCACCAAGCTTGATCCGCGCCGGACGAAGTTTGGTGGACGGCGCACCAAACTTGGTCCTCGGCAGATCAGGCTTGATCTGCGCCGGACGTAACTTCGTCCTCGGCAGACGAAGCCTGGTCCGCGCCGCACCAAACTTCGTCCGCGCCAGATCAAACTTGATCTGCGCGCCACCAAACCTGGTGCGCGCCGGACGAAACCTGGTGGACGGCGCACCAGCCCTGGTAGACGGCTCACCAAATCCAGTCTGCGGCGGACCAAACCTGGTAGACGGCTCACCAACCCTGGTCTGACACTGACCAGCCCTGGTATGCGGCTGACCAGCCCTGGTCAGTGCCGGACCAAACTTGGTGTACGCCGCACCAAACCTGGTGAACAGCACACCAGGCCTGGTCGGAGATATGCTGAGCCGGACAGGAGGTCTTCCATGCACGGTTTCCCCAAGGCTTTGGCCCTTGCACCGCTGTTCGTTTTCACATTGACCCTGGCGGCGGCCGACAGCGCGGAGCCGCCGCCGCAGCGGGTTCAGTTCGAGAAGGGCAAGAGCTCGACGACGATCCGCAAGACGCTCCAGGTCGAGGGTGACGACGTCGAGACGCATGAGTACCGGCTCCGCGCCGGTGCCGGCCAGGTGCTGACCGTCCACTTCGAGGCGGCTGAGCCGAACGCGACGTACAGCGTCGCTTGCCCGGGAGACGGAATCACTCACGCCAAGGGCACCGCCTGGTCGCTCACCCTGCCCGAGTCAGGCGACTATACGATTACCGTCGCCGGCTATGGCGCCAAGGAGAGCTTTCCTTACACGCTGGAAGTCGGCGTCCAGGGAAAGCCGCACCCGGTTCCACCGCAGGGGCTCACCGGCACCTGGGCCCTCGTCCGAGACCCGGACTCCACGATCGAGATCCGGGAGTCGCCGCCGGGCAAGCTGCTCTTCGCCGTGTCAGCCCTCTGGAAGGGGGCGAATTGGAAGGAGTCCGGGCCACACACCGGCGAGATCGGTGGCACCGTCGACCTCCACAACGGCAAGGCGGTCTTCCAGGACAAAGAGGCCGACTGCATGCTCGCCATGAGCTTCAGCGGCGGCAAGCTGAAGGTCGAGCAGGAAGGAGGCTGCGGGTTCGGGGCGAACGTCCGCGCCGACGGCATCTACAAACGGGCCAGCCTCTGCGCAGAGCCGGAGCTCGCCGGGGAGCCGTAGCCGCTCCCCGGCAGTTTCTCGCTCCTACCCCCACGCCCCCAGCGCCTGGCGCACGCTGACGATCTGCCCCAGATGGTAGGCGTTGTGGTCGGCCACGAGGAGGGCTTCGCGGAGGATGGTCTGGCCGTCTCCCCAGGGGATTTTGGCGTAGAGGTCGGTGGCAGGATTGGAGACGAGATCCTGCATGGCTTTGAGGTCTTTCCGGAAGGACTCGATGCTTTTGTCCCAGGCTTTGTCGTCCGGGGGAGCGGCGGTCTTGGGCCAGTAGCCTTCGGGCCAGGGCGGGGAGACGTGGTTCTTGTCGCGGCTGAATTCCAGGATGTCCCATTGCGCGAGACGCAGATGCTCCAGGAGCTGCCAGGCGGTGTGCGGCAGCCCCGGCGCCTGCTTGCCACGCAGCTCGGGGGACAGATCCTTGACGACTTTTTCGAAGCCGACGTGGGCGCCGTCTTTCCCCAGAAGAAAGAGAAGATGGTCGCGGAGAGACTGGTCTTTGTCGGTCTGGCTCATGATTCGGTCCCCACGAGGCTGTCCACCAGGGCCTTGCTCCCTTGGACGGCGACTCTCTGAAGATACAGTTTGAGGCCCACCGGTCCGCCGAGCTCCTCGCCGCCGCCGGCCCGGCCGGGGCCGCCGTGGAGGGTCTGCGGCAGAGCCGCTCCGGAGCCGGGAGCTTCCGCCGCCGATCCCTCGGAGCCGATGTACAGACGGCCGGTCGCGCCGCCGCCGTGAGCCAGGAAGTCGCTGACCCAGACGGTGTCATCACTATAGACGGAGGTCACCAGGGTGCCGCCTCCCAAAGCCGCCAGGGCCGCGGCGTCCGACGCGTTCCCATCGTACGGCAGGAGGGTCGCGACCGGACCGAAGACCTCGCGCTCGTGAACCGCGCCGGCGTTTCTTGCGTCGTCCACCCGCAGCAGAGTGGGACCGAAGAAGAAGCCCTTGCCTGCCGGGCTGCCGGCGCCGTCGATCCGCTTGCCCGTGCCGTGCACGAGATGGGCCGAGCGCGCCAATTCGGCGACTCCCTGCTCGGCGTCGCGGAGCTGCTGCGCCGTCGCGACCGGTCCCATGGTCACCCCTTCGTGCGCCGGATTGCCGGTCACCACCGCGCCGAGCTTGGCGATCAGCGCGTCCTGTATCGCGGCCATGCGGTGCGCGGGAACCAGCACGCGGCGCACCGCGGTGCACTTCTGGCCGGTCTTCTGGGTCATCTCGCGCACCACGTCACGCAGGAAGAGGCCGTGCGCCGGCGAGCCGTCGGCGACGTCCGGACCGAGCACGGCGGCGTTCAGGCTGTCGGCCTCGACGTTCATCCGCGTGTTGGCGGCCAGCAGGCTCGGCCGGTTGCGCAGCGTGCGCGCGGTGTCCGCCGAGCCGGTGAAGGCGAGCACGTCCTGCGGTCCGAGATGGTCGAGCAGGTCGCCGGTCGAGCCGACGATCAGTTGCAGAGCCCCTTCGGGAAGGATGCCGGCGGCGGCGATCAGCTCGATGGCCCGCTCGGTCACCAAGGCCGTCGCGGTGGCCGGCTTGGTGATCACCGGCATGCCGGCGAGGAGGGCGCAGGCGGCCTTTTCGCCGAAGCCCCAGGCCGGAAAGTTGAAGGCGTTGATGTGCACCGCGACGCCGCGCCGCGGAATCAGGATGTGCTGTCCCCAGAAGCCTTCGCTCTTCGAAAGCTGGACGCCGTCCCCTTCGATGAGGAACTTGCGGTTGCCCAGGTTCTTCGCCAGCGAGGCGTAGTAGGCGAGGGTGCCGCTGGCGCCGTCGATATCGAACGAGCCGTCCGATTTCGTCGTGCCGTTGTTGCGACGGGAGAGGTCGAGCAGTTCGTCCCGGTTGTCGCGCAGCACCTTGGACAGGTCCTTGAGGAGCTGGCCGCGTTGCGCGAAGGTCATCTCCCGGAGCGCCGGGCCGCCGCGCTCGCGGGCATGCGCCACGACGGCGGCGAAGTCCACGCCGTCGCTCGAAGCCTGGGCGACGGTCTCCTCCGTCGACGGATCCAGCAGCGGCACGAAGCCTGACGAGGCTTCGTGCCAGCGTCCATTCACAGAGCTCTTGAGGGTCTTCATCGGTCGGTCTCTCTCCTCGGAGGGAGATCCTACCGCAAGTGGCTCAAGGTCTGGCCTGAGAGACTCTCCAGAGAACCGAGGGGAGCTGGGTGGTGAGCTCCCAGGCGAGCTCGCGATGGGAGGAATATGGAATGATGGTCAGCCCAGGCGGATCGCCGCCCAGATTGGACGGCAGCTCCACGGCCTCATCGTGGAGGACCAGGGCCTCCTTGCCAAGAGACCAGGCGATGCCGACTTCGATATAGACATTCGGCTTGGCTCCCGTCCCCCGCGTGTTGAAGCAAGCGAGGTCGACATCACTGGAATTGAGGAGCTTGAGCACGACATCAAGGATGTGCAGGCTTGGATCGAGCTCGGCGAAGCGGAGCTCGTACCCATAGTGCTTCAGGAGCTTTTCCAGTAACTCTTGGAACTTTGGCCGCAGCTCATCGAATCGGCAGCCGACAAAGCACGCTCTTTGCCCAGAGAGGCTTCTTTCAGGTGTAGAAACGGCCAAGCGCTGAGGGATACAGAGGACGAAAGAGAAGCTCCCGTCCGGAACCTCAGGCAGATGGAGAAGATGGAAATCGACAGAGAGGTCGGGTGCGGAGAAGAGCTCCTCCCGCTGCAGGGTCTCGGCGGCAAGGCTGAGGAGCTCCGGTTCGAGCGAGGCCTCCAGCTCTTCCCGGGACACCCCAAGCTGGGCTGCCATCCAGTGGAGCCAACTGCGGAGAGAATTCTCAATCTGCTGGAGAGAGTCAGCGTCGCTTGGCGGCATCTGGCGTTGCGTCGGTAGGTTCTTGTTCGATTCGAACGAGAGTGGGGCCATCCGTTGTTTTCCGCAGCCCATACCGCGCAGGAGACTCCGGCTTCTTCAACAACCGTTCCCGGCGCGAAATCATACTGCCATCCCGAAAACGGATCTCCTCCACGTCGCCAAAGACGACGGGGCCCCGATCCACCGACCAAGCCTTCTCGAGACCATCCGCGAGCAGCCTGAACAACTTTTTCGCATCGGTTGCGCAGTGCTCTGCCCTCTCGGGGTCCCAGAAGTAGAGGGCTTGGGTGTCGAATTTCTCGGCGCCGCGGATGCGGTTCGGAGGATATCCATGGTAAGCGCCGGTCTCAGGGTCAAGGAATTCATTCTGGAGGAATTCTGCAATCCGGGAGTCGCCTGACGCCGCGAGGAGCGGAGCCTCTGAATCCTCGGAATTCTTCTTGGCCAGCAGCTCTCGAATCTGCAGGGCGTAACGCGTCGCGAGGGGAGTTGGCAGATACCGGTCGTGACAGTTCGTGAAGGCGTAGCCGCCGCGGTCAGCGCAGCTCTCCACGAACCGGAGGATCGAGTCGAGCCTGGCCTCGACGAAGTCTGCGAAGACTGTTTTGGAGAGACGTCGCAGCGCCCTCAATCCGAAGAAAGTTGCATTCAGGGAGGGAAGCTCGCCGATCGTCGATCGGAAACCTCCATCCCCTTCCACCCATGCTACGCGGACCAGGAAGCGAATGATTTTGTCTCTCTGTTCCGGGCTGAGCAGGTCTTGCCCGGAGGAAACCTTCTCGTGTTCAAGATGCCAGAGAGTTTCGAGAGCAAAAAAGGTCGTATTGGTGCAGAGCTCGCTTACCTGCGGATTAACGGAGAAGGCTGCGATCTCGTGCTGTCCGACCCTGGTCTCCTGCAAGCAGCCGAGAATGAACTGCTCGATCTCAGGCACAGGGATGATTTCGGCCAGGACAGCCCGGCAATCATCTTCCCAGAGGTTCCAGAGTGTGCTGGTGGCCGTGTGCAGCGTCGTCACTGTCGCAATGTACGGCTTCATGGCCGGATGGTCGACAAGGCCGCCGGGGGTAGGGCCGGAAGCGACGCACTGCCGGAGAAAGAGCTTGAAGTGCTCTAGATCGCGCTGTGGGTCTTGCCGGCCAATCCGTTCCAGGGCTTCTT
>DATARD010000417.1:0-3823 GCA_036264355.1 Thermoanaerobaculia bacterium | reverse complement strand
ACCATCGACGCCCGGCTCACGGCGTGGGAGATGGTCCACCACCTGATCCGCGTGCTCGAAGCGAGTGGAGAGAGCGGGGCATCCGTGCTCGCGGCCAAGCTCGGCACCAAGGCGGAAGTCGCCCGCGAGCTCTGCTACCGTCTCTACACCCTCTGCGAACGCAAGAAGCGGGCGGCGGAAGCTCTCTCGTACAACGGGCTCGTCCAAAGCTGGCCCGAGATCACCCGACTGGCTCGCGAAGAGGGGGCTGCACCACAGACGCCGAAGCTCCCTGGAATGGAGTGACCTCGATCAGGTGAAGGGGACGCTCCATCAAGCGAGGCGGACGCTCGATCAAATGAAGGGGACGCCCGATCAAGCGAGGCGGACGCTCGATCAAGCGAGACGGACGCTCCATCAAGCGAGGCGGACGCCCGATCAAATGAGGGGGACGCCCGATCAAACGAAGGGGACGCTCGATCAAGCGAGACGGACGCCCGATCAAATGAAACGGACGCTCCATCAAACGAAGCGGATGCCCCATCAAACGAAGCGGACGCCCATCAAATGAAGCGGACGCCCCATCAAACGAGGCGGACGCTCGATCAAATAAGGAGGACGCCCGATCGCCTCACGTCGGGCCGGGTCCGCCTCACCTCGGGCCGGGTCCGCCTCACCTCGGCCGAGGTCCGCCTCACCTCGGCCGGAGTCCGTCTCATTTCGACCGGAGTCCGCCTCACCTCGGACGGAGTCCGTCTCATCTCCGCCGGGGTCCGTCTCATCTCGGCCGGAGTCCGCCTCACGCCGGCCAGGGTCCGCCTCACGCCGGCCGGAGTCCGCCTCACCTCGGCCGGAGTCCGCCTCACGTCGGCCGGAGTCCGCCCCGCAGCTCATTGCAGAAGGTAAACTAGATGAGGCACCAACAATCCAAGACCAGGAGAGCTGGCAGCGGCTCACGGAGATGGCACGATGACGACGACTTCCGAGAAGAATCACCCTCCCATCGAGCGCGTCGATGACGTGCCTAGGCCCGGGATGAAGTGACCGATGGCCACAACCAACCACGAACGCGTCGGTAAAGCGCTCGATCTTCTCAAAGCCGGGCTCGGTCCCTTCGTCGAGCGCGAGCTTGCGAGCACTTACAAGGATCGCGCTGCGGCCGAGACGGTCCGGCTGCTGGGTGACGATCGCTTGAATGCGAAACGGCCGGTTGCGGAGTGGGACGCGCAGCCGCTCCTCAAGCTGATGTGGGATGCCTGGAACGACGTCTTCCGCAACACGCTCGGCCCGGCCGAGCGTGGCCTGGTGGGCGAGCTCCGCGGCCACCGGAACCAGTGGGCACATCAGAAGACATTTTCCAGCGACGACGCCGACCGCGCGCTCGACTCCATGGCGCGGCTCTTGACCTCGATCTCGGCGCCCGAAGCCGACGAGGTCGGCAAGATGAAGATGGAGCTGCGGCGATTGATCTTCGAGGAGCAGGCGCGCAGCGAGAAACGCAAGAGCGCCGGCACGGCCATCGAGAGCGCGGCTGCGGGCGGTCTCAAGCCGTGGCGCGAGGTCGTCACGCCCCACAAGGACGTGGCGAGCGGACGTTACCAGCAGGCGGAGTTCGCCGCCGACCTCTGGCAGGTGCATCTGAAGGAAGGAGCAGACGAGTACAGAAACCCTGTCGAGTTCTTCCGCCGCACCTACCTCACCGAAAGCCTGAAGTCGATGCTGATCGGCGCCGTCCGGCGCCTCTCCGGCCGGGGCGGCGATCCGGTGGTCCAGCTCCAGACCAACTTCGGCGGCGGCAAGACGCACTCCATGCTGGCGCTCTATCACCTGTTCTCCGGCATCGCGCCCAACGAGCTCGCGGGCATCGACGCGGTGATCCGGACGGCGGAAGCCGAAGAGCTGCCGGCCGCGCGGCGCGTCGTCCTGGTGGGCAACAAGATCTCGCCCGGCAACCCGGTCACCAAGCCGGACGGCACCGTCGTCCGCACCCTGTGGGGCGAGCTCGCGTGGCAGCTCGGCGGCAAGAAGGCTTTCGCCCGCATTGAGGCCGACGACGAAAGAGCCACCAGCCCCGGCGACGTGCTGCGCGAGCTGTTCGCCGAGTATGGACCGTGCCTCATCCTGATCGACGAATGGGTGGCCTACGCGCGCCAGCTCCACGACCAGAGCGACCTGCCGGCGGGCGGCTTCGAGACCCAGTTCACCTTCGCCCAAGTGCTCACCGAGTCGGCCAAGCTGGTGAGCAACTGCCTGCTCGTCATCAGCCTGCCGGCCTCGGACACCTCCGGCTCACCGCACACGCAAGCGGACAACGTGGAGGTGGGCGGCCAACGGGGGCGGGAAGCGCTCGATCGGTTGCGCAACGTGGTGGGGCGCGTCGAGTCGTCGTGGCGTCCGGCGAGCGCCGAAGAGGGCTTCGAGATCGTGCGCCGGCGTCTTTTCGAGCCGATCTCGGATCCGGCCCACTACACGGACCGCGACGTCGTGGCGCGGGCCTTCGCCGACTTCTACCGCACGCAAGAGGCGGAGTTCCCGCCCGAGAGCCGCACCGCCGACTACGAGAAGCGGATCAAGGCGGCCTATCCCATCCATCCCGAGATCTTCGACCGGCTCTACAACGACTGGTCGACCCTGGTGAAGTTCCAGCGCACCCGCGGCGTGCTGCGCCTGATGGCGGCGGTCATCCACAGCCTCTGGGAGAAGGGCGACAAGAACCCGCTCATCCTGCCGGCGAACATCTCGATCGACGACACGCGCGTCCAGTTCGAGCTGACCCGCTACCTCACCGACAACTGGGTACCGGTCATCGAGACCGACGTCGATGGCCCGAGCTCGCTGCCCCTGCGAATGGACAGCGACGTGCCGAACCTCGGTAAATTCTCCGCCTGCCGGCGCGTCGCGCGCACCATCTACCTGGGCTCCGCGCCGCTCACCCAGGCCGCGCACCGCGGCCTCGAGGAGCGCCGGGTGAAGCTCGGCTGCGTGATGCCCGGCGAATCTCCCCAGATCTTCGGCGATGCGCTGCGCCGGCTCGCCGGAGCGGCCACCTACCTCTACCAGGACGGCGCGCGCTACTGGTACTCCACCCAGCCTACCGTCACCAAGCTGGCGGAAGACCGCGCCGAGCAGCTCAAGCGCGATCCGGAAAAAATCGTGCACGAGCTCGACAAGCGCCTGCGTGCCGACCTGGCCAGGAGAGGCGACTTCAACCGCATCCACCCGATGCCTCCTTCCGGGCAGGACGTTCCGGACGACCTCGACGCACGCCTGGTCGTCCTCGGGGTGGATCACCCCTACGGCAAGGAGCCGGGCAGCGCGGCCGAGACCTTTGCGAAGCTGATCCTGGAGTCGCGCGGCAGCGCGCCTCGCCTCTACCGCAACGCCCTCGTCTTCCTCGCGGCGGACAAGACGCGCCTGCAGGATCTCGACGAGGCGGCCCGCAAGTACCTCGCCTGGGAGTCGATCCTGGCCCAGAAGCTGGAGATGAACCTCGATCCGCAGCAGGTCAAACAGGCCGAGACACAGAAAGCCACAGCCGACAGCGTCGTCACCGCCCGCATCCCGGAGACCTACCAGTGGTTGCTGGTCCCCGGGCAGGAGAAGCCGCAGGACGCGATCGAGTGGCAAGCTCACAAGCTCACCGGCCAGGACACGCTGGCGGCACGGGTGAGCAAGAAGCTCAAGAACGACGAACGCCTGCTCACCGTCTTCGCGGGCACCAGGCTCAGAATGGAGCTGGATCGGGTCCCCCTTTGGCGCGGAGACCACGTGTCCGTCAAGCAGCTCGCCGAAGACTTTGCCCGCTACCCCTATCTGCCACGCCTCAAAGACCCCGCTGTCCTCT
>DATARD010000182.1:0-28387 GCA_036264355.1 Thermoanaerobaculia bacterium | reverse complement strand
CGAGGAGCAGAAGCGGCGCTGGCTGGTGCCGCTCGCCCGCGGCGAGAAGATCGGCGCCTGGAGCCTCACCGAGCCGGAGGCCGGCTCGGACGCCGCCGGCACCCGCAGCCGCGCCGAGAAGGTCGACGGCGGCTGGGTGCTGAACGGCTCGAAGACCTTCACCACCCACGGCAGCGTCGGCGACGTCTGCGTGGTGTTCGCGGTGACCGACCCCAACGGGCCGCGCCACCACAACATCTCCGCCTTCGTCCTGGACAAGGGGATGCAGGGCTTCCGCCCCGGCAAGAAGGAGAACAAGCTGGGCATCCGCGCCTCGGACACCGCCGAGGTGGTGATGGAAAACTGCTTCGTCTCCGAAGACCGCCTGCTCGGCGACGAAGGCGAAGGCTTCATCCAGGCGCTCGAAATCCTCGACGGCGGGCGCATCTCGATCGCCGCCCTGGGGCTCGGCACGGCGATCGGCGCCTATGAGACGGCTCTCCGCTACTCCAAGGAGCGCAAGCAGTTCGGCCAGGCCATCGCCGGCTTCCAGGCGATCCAGTTCGCCCTCGCCGAGATGGCGACCCGCATCGCCGCCGCCGAGATCCTCACCTACGCGGCGGCCGAGGCGATGGACCGCGGCCTCAAGGTGTCGCGCCTCTCCTCCGAGGCCAAGCTCGCCACCGGCGAGGCGGCCGTCTTCTGCTCCGAGCGCGGGGTGCAGATCCACGGCGGCTACGGCCTCATCAAGGACTACCGGGCGGAGAAGTACTACCGCGACGCCAAGATCTGCACCATCGGCGAGGGCACGAGCGAGATCCAGCGCCTGGTCATCGCCCGCCAGCTCCTCAAGGGGAAGTGATGGCCGCCCGCTCCCTCGCCCCACGCCGGGTCGAGGACCTCGACCGCCTCGACAACCTTGTGACTGGGCTGCAGGCCCGCCAGGCGCGGGCGGTCGGGCGGGCGATCTCGTGGGTCGAGGACGGCGGCGCCCTGCAGCGCGAGCTGATCCGCCGTGTCTACCCGCTCACCGGCCGGGCGCGGGTGGTGGGCGTCACCGGCCCCCCGGGCGCCGGCAAGAGCACCCTGGTCGACCGCTTCACCCGCCTCTGCCGCAAGCGCGGCGAGACGGTCGGCATCCTCGCCGTCGATCCCACCAGCCCCTACACCGGCGGCGCCATCCTCGGCGACCGCATCCGCATGCAGGGTCTCTACACCGATCCGGGCGTCTTCATCCGCTCCATGGCCACCCGCGGCGCCATGGGCGGCGTCGCCCGCGCCACCCGCGACGCCGTCGATCTTCTCGACGCCGCCGGCTTCGACTGGGTGCTGGTGGAGACGGTGGGGGTCGGCCAGGACGAGGTGGACGTCGTGCGCACGGTGGACACCGTCGTCATGGTGACCGTCCCCGGCCTCGGCGACGACATCCAGGCGATCAAAGCCGGCATCCTGGAGATCGCCGACCTGTTCGTCATCAACAAAGCCGACCGCGAAGGGGTGGACCGCACCGCCCGCGATCTCGAAATGATGCTCAGCCTGGGCGAGCACGGCGACTGGATTCCGCCCGTGCTCAAAACCGTCGCGGCCCGCAGCGATGGGGGCGAGGGGATCGACCGCCTGCTCGCCGAGGTGGAACGCCACCGCGAGCACCTGATCGCCCACGGCGAGCTCGAAAAGCGGCGGATCTCGCACCTGCGCCTGCGCGTCGAGACCATCCTCAAAGAGCGGGTCGTGGCCGCCGCCGACCGCATCCTCGGCGTCGAGAACGAAGTCGAGCGCGGCTTCAGCGAGCACGAGGACCCCTACCAGGTGGCCGACCGCCTGTTCACCGGCGTGTTGCGCGGCGACCTGGATGACCTGGAGACGGGAGGCGCCGAGGGGGCGCTGGAGGAGAGAGCGCCATGATCGGCAAGATCGACCACGTCGGCATCGCGGTGCAGTCCATCGCCGAGGCCCGCAAGACCTACGAGGCCCTCGGGCTGCACGTCGAGGAGATCGAAGAGGTGCCGCACGAAGGGGTGCGCGTCGCCTTGATCCCCTGCGGCGACTCGCGGATCGAGCTCCTGGAGCCGATGGACGCCTCCTCGCCGGTCGCCAAATTCCTGGAGAAGCGCGGTCCGGGCGTCCATCACATCTGCCTGGCGAGCGACGACGTCCGCGGCGACGACGCCCGTCTGCGCCAGTCCGGCTTCCAGGTGCTCCGCCCCGAGCCCACCCGCGGCGCCGGCGGCTGCTGGGTGCAGTTCGTCCACCCCAAGAGCACCGGCGGCGTGCTGCTCGAGCTCTCCCAGCCCGGAGGCCCATCGGGCTCAGGAGAGCACGAATGATCCGCCCGGGCGCCATCGTCATCGTCCATCTGGTCAATCCGACGGAAAAATTCTGGGGGATCCTCCAGGAGCTGGGCGTCGCCGGGGTCACCCTGCGCGGCATCAACCTCTCGACCTTCGACGACTGGATGGCCCAGGCCGTCCGGCCGGGCGACCAGACCCTCGGCCTCTCCACCATGTTCGTGCCGCTCTTCCGGGTGGAGCGGGTCTTCCTCGACGAATCGGTCGGCGAGGTGGAGAGCTATCGCGGGCGTTTCGCGAAGCGCGTCGGCGTCCCCGTCGAGCGCTACCTCCGGCTGGAGAAATCAGGCGCCGAGGACGAGGAATCAGGCGAGGTCCCGTCGTAAAAGCGCATGCCCGTCAGGGGGCGCTGTATACTCCCCGGCATGGATAATCTACCCGACGAAGCGCGGTGCAAGGCCGAGGGCCAGCGCCTGGTCCGCCTTCTCCTTTCGGAGGCTCGGTCGCGAGAAATCTCGATCCGTTCCCTCGAACGCAAGGTGGGGGTGGGCGATTCGGTCTTCGCCAAGGTCCTGAGCGGCAAGGTGACGGTCCAGTTGCGGCACATCCTCCTGATGTGCGACGGCCTCGGCCTCGAATGGGGGGATTTCTTCGCGCTGGCCTATCCGGAAGGAGCGGAGAAAGCGGACGAGGAGCTGGACCAGAAGATCCACCGCTACCTGGTGCGCGTCGGCCTGCTGCACGAAGAGGCTCTGGCCGCGCAGGCCTCTTCAGCCGACGAACATTAGCTCCGGCTCCCAGGTGAGGCTCGGCCGGTCTTCGAGCCGGTTCAGGAACTTCTGGGTCAGCTCGGCGTTGCGCACCGAGACGACCTTCACGCGGCAGACGTACTCGAAGCCGCGCAGGGCATTGACCGCCTCCGGATGGATCTTGCGCTGCCGGGCGCGCGCCGCCAGCTCCTTCGCGAGCTCATGAAGCGGTCCGACCTTGCCCTGGCGAAGCAGCAGTTTCGCCAAGTCGAGCCCGGCCACGGCGGCGACGAACTCCAAGCCCTGCGCGCGGAAGCTGTCGCGCACTTCGGTGAACACCCGCTCGGCCTCCTTGAAGCGGTCCCGTCCGGCGAGGATCTTCCCTTCGACCCAACGGATGCGAAGAAGATTGAGCGGATCGTCGGCGAAGGTCTGGCGGAGGCCGCTTTCGAGCAGGAGGCGGCTCGCTTCGGTCAGATCCCCGGCGTCGACAAGAGAGTCGAGAAGATTGTGATGGGCGGCGGCGAGAAGCTGGGGATCGCGGGAGGAATCCAAGAGATCAATCGCCTCCTGGAGAACCTTGACGGCATCGCGTGGCCTCTCCGCGATCCGTTGACAGAGGCCCTTTGTGACCAGGACCCGTCCAGCGAGATGGCGCTCGCCGAGCTTCATGTACGCACGGTAAGCTTGGTTGAGAAGGGCTTCGGCCTCGCTGTGGCGCCTCTGGGCATTCCGAAGAGAAGCTTCAACCTCGTCGACATAGGCTTTGATCGCTCGGTCCCCCGTTCCCTGATCCAAGAGAGACCGGGCCTTCGTGATTGTTTCCTCGGCCCACGGAAAGCGCTCGTTGACCCGCTCGGCATTGGCGACCTCTGCTGCTGCTCGGGCTCGCAAATCGGCAAGCAGGCTCTCCGGACAAGCCAAGGTTGGCTGGAGTCGATCGGCCGCCCGTTGAGCGCTCAGAGCGATCTCCAGCATCACCTGCCTATTCCGGTAGCGCATCTCGAAGCTCAGCTCCAAGAGCATTTCCACTCTCGCCCAGCCGGTCCCGAAGGACCTTCGCTCCGCGGCGGTCAGATTGCCCCAGCCTTTCTCGAGCACCAGGGCGACTCCGCGCTGCTTCCGCTTCTGTTCTCTCTCCCAGTAGGAGGTCAGGGACCGCGCGGCTGCCACTGCACGGTCGAGGCAGGCACCGTAGACATCCTCGCTTTCCGCCGCGCTGGTCGTCCAGAGAAGATCTGGAGGGATCATGGACCGCAAGCTCTCGGGGCACTTTTCGCAACGGGATACGAGATGCCGCACGACGCGGCGTCGGGCCTTGGGACCCAGCCGGCCATCCAGAAAGCCCTTCAGGTCGCGATCCGCCAAATGGTCCATGCATCCCTCCGCGCAAAGCACAGTGTTCTCGGCACGAGTATTCTCTCACAAAGCCGAAACAAGTGGGTGCCCGGGGCGTGGAGTACTCCGCCCCGGGCACCTCCGCCTCATTGCTGGCCGAGCGGGTCGATCCCCGAGGAGTAGTCCGGGCTGGCCACCACCGCCGGCGCGGATTGTTGACCGAGGGGATCGATCGAGGAGCTTGACTTGGTCGCGGACGAATGGTGGCCATTCCATAGGGTGCTGAACCACGCGACCGCCTGCGCCCACCAGCCCGCATCGGACGCGCGCAATTCTCGTGGTCCGCCCGCCGCGGCCGGCATTGCGGCCAGCAAAACCAACGCCACGACCAGGACCGCCGTCCATCGACTTCTCTGATTCCGGAACATGCCCTCTCCTTTGTCCGGGGTCAGCCTTCCGGGCCGACAATGGCGGAAGAGCCCTCGGGACATGCCATTTGGCGCTCCTAGTGTGACTCTTTTGCGTCGACCGATGGCGCAGAGTGCTCCGGACATAACCGGCGGCGCCCAGGCTTGCCGCTGGGCTGTCCGCGATGCGGTGTGCGGTTCCGAGAACTTCCCCGAAAGGCGAAGGCGTGACTTAATGATCCTTGCGGGCTTCGTGCTTTTCATCCCAAGTGGACATTGGGTGCTAAGCTGGTTGCCTCGGGCGCGCAGCCCCCAGGAGCTTCGATGAGCACGAGAACCCTGACCATTTCCTATCCCGACGACCTGCTGCTCTCCCTGAAGGAGAGCCCTGAAGAGTTTGAGGAAGAGGCGCGCCTCCTCCTCGCCGTCAAATTGTACGAGTTGGGCCGTGTCTCCACGGGCCGTGCGGCTGAGGTCGCCGGCATCAGCCGGGTTGATTTCATGTTCGCGCTGGGCCGATTCGGTCTCTCCCCCATCGGCGTTGATCCGGAGGAGCTGGCCGAGGATTTGGATTGCCGAGGCTGCGGTGCACCAAAACGCGCAGCAAGATAAGCTTATCCTGCTGCAATTTCACCGAACATCGCTGCATAGTACTCTTGGTTTGCTGCAACCTAATTGAGCTGCGTTCCCGGCAACCCGCGTCCTGAAGCCGGCCACCTTCCCATCGCAGCAAGTTTCTAGCCATTTGCTACTTTGAGCGCACTCCTGCAGCAAGCTCGGAGAGCGCGCCAACGAAAAAGGGCGGCCCCAGAGCCGCCCTCGATTCGCCGTCTGTAGCGAAGCTCTAGTGGTAGATGCGCTTGTTGCCGCCGGGCGCGCCGGCGACGGTGATCTGGATCGACGAGGAGGACTCGAGGGTGACGCGCTGGCCGCGGTGGTCGAGGCCCATGACGCCGAAGATCTCGTCGCGCAGACCGCGGCAGGCCGGATCGTCCATGTCCCGCGGACGCTCGGCGTCGACCGGCACGATGGCGCGGATGCGGGCCGGACGGCGGCCCATCACGACCACGCGGTCGGCGAGCTGCACGGCCTCTTCCACGTCGTGGGTGACGAAGATCACGGTCCGCTTCTCACGCTGCCAGATCTGGGTCAGCTCGGCGCGCAGGCGCAGGCGGGTGAGGTAGTCGAGGGCGCCGAAGGGCTCGTCCATGAAGAGGACGTCGGGCTCGGCGGCCAGGGCGCGGGCGATCTCGACGCGCTGGCGCATGCCGCCGGAGAGCTCCCGGGGGAACGACTTGGCGAAGCCGGTCAGGCCCACCATCTCGATGTAGTGCTCGACCAGCTCGCGGCGCTCCGCGGCGGTGCTGCGCCGGACGCCGAAGCCGATGTTGTCTTCCACCGTCAGCCAGGGGAACACGCCGTTCTCCTGGAAGATGAAGATACGGCGCGGATCGGGGCCGGCCACCGGATGGCCGTCCACCAGGATGTCGCCCGTGGTCTGCTTCAGGAAACCGCCCATGATGTTGAGCAGGGTGGACTTGCCGCAGCCCGAGGGGCCGACCAGACAGATGAACTCGCCGTCGCGGATGTCGAGGGTGATGTCTTCGAGAACGTTGGTGGCGGGAGCTTTCTTGGTCTTGCCGGCGTACTGCATCCAGAGCTTGCGGACGGAAATCTTCGTCTGCACCGTCATGGGTGCGGCGTCGAACATCACAGCAGGACGTGAGGCGGTCAATAGCATTGGCATCCCTCCCAAAAGAAAGAACAGAGCTACAAAACAACCCGTGACGAGATAAGAGTGCAGGCGAGGCGGCAAAGCGGGACAAAACGGCCGCGGCGACCAGCTCGGAATCGGCTCAGGACTGCGCGCGCAGGCCCGCCGCCGAGTCGGCGGAGACCCGCAGACCTTGATGGTCGAGACCCATGACGCCGAAAATTTCGTCGCGCAACGCGCGGCAGAGCGGGTCGTCGAGATCGCGCGGCCGCTCGGCGTCGACCGGCACGATGGCGCGGAGGCGGGCCGGGCGCTTGCCCATGACCACGATCCGGTCGGCGAGCTGGATGGCCTCCTCCACGTCGTGAGTGACGAAGAGGACGGTCCGCTTTTCGCGCTGCCAGATCTGGATCAGCTCGGCGCGCAGGCGCAAGCGGGTGAGGTAGTCGAGGGCGCCGAACGGCTCGTCCATGAAGAGGACGTCCGGCTCGGCGGCCAGGGCACGGGCGATCTCCACCCGCTGCCGCATGCCGCCCGAAAGCTCGCGCGGAAAAGCGCTCGCGAATCCGCTGAGCCCGACCATTTCGATGTAGTGCGCGATCAGCTCCCGGCGCTCGCTCTCGCTGGGCCGCTTGACCCCGAAGCCGATGTTGTCCTCGACCGTCAGCCAGGGGAAGACGGCGTTCTCCTGGAAGATGAAGATGCGCCGCGGATCGGGCGCGGTGACCGGCCGGCCGTCCACCAGGATCTCGCCGGCCGTGGCGGCCAGGAAGCCGCCGGCGATGTTGAGCAGCGTCGACTTGCCGCAGCCGGAGGGGCCGACGAGGCAGACGAATTCGCCGTCGCGGACTTCCAGCGTGATGTCTTCCAGGACGTGCACCGGCTGCACGCGGGTGCCGGTGCCCGGGAACGTCATCCACAGTCCCCGGGCGGCGATTTTGGGTGGCGCTGCCGGCTCTCTCACCGCCGACAGCATATCCGCTCAGCGGCTGAGCCCCCAGCGCACCTCGTCGAGCTTCTCCATCTGCCGCACCAGCCAGTCGAGACCGAGGCCGATGAGGCCGATCATCAACATGCCGGCGACCACCAGGTCGTACCGCTTGCCGGCGTTGCGGGCGTCGATGATGAGATAGCCAAGCCCGGAGTTGACCGCGATCATCTCGGCCGCCACCACCACCAGCCAGGCGACGCCGAGCGCGAGGCGCAGGCCGGTGAGGATCTGCGGCAGGGCGGCGGGGAAGACGACCTTCTTGAACAGGTCGAGGCCGGTGATGCCGAAGTTGCGGGCCGCACGGATGTAGACGAGCTGGATGTTCTGCACCGCGGCGATCGCTGAGGTGGTGATCGGGAAGAGGCTGGCGAGGAAGATGAGGAAGATCGGCGCCGCGTCACTCACCCCGAACCACAGGATGGCGAGCGGAATCCAGGCGATCGGCGAGATCGGCCGCAGGACCTGGATGGCCGGGTTGAAAGCCTTCAGGGCTGGACCGAACCAGCCGAGCAGGAGCCCCAGCGGAATACCGATGAATACCGCCAGCAGGAAGCCGGTGGTGACCCGGAACAGCGAGGCCACGACGTACTTGACGAGGACTCCCTTGCGGGCGAGCTCCACGGTGCCGCTCACCACCTGGCGCGGGGTGGGAAAGATGTCGGTTCCCGACCATTTGACGGCCAGGTGCCAGCCGGCCACGAAGACGACGGCGACCAGGAGAGGCAGGACGATGGATTGGACGCGGTCTTTCATGGTGCCTCCCAGGCATAGGGGCCGATGCCCGTGGTGTTCTCGGAGAACCGCATGTCGGCGTACTCCTCGAACGCGATGGGCTTTTTCAGGATACCGGCCTCCAGCGCGAGGTTTTCGATCTCCTCGAAGTCTTTCCTGGCCAGCTTGAGCTTCGTGTACGTCACCCGGTCGGGCGGCTTGCTGAGCACGAAACGGAGCAGCCGCGGATCCTGGTTGTAGTAGTTCTCGGCCACCGCCTTGGCGGCTTTCATGCGGTTGTCCATGCTCTTGTCGAGCCAGAGACCGCTCTTCGCGATACCGTCCACCAGCTTCTGGACCTTCTCCGGGTTCTTGGCAATGAACCGCTCATCGACCACCAGCACGCAGGAGATGAAGTTGGGCCACAGGTCCTTGGCCTGATAGAGCACGCGGCCATAGCCGTCGAGCTCGGTCTGGCCCATGAACGGCTCGCCCGAGATGATCGCATCGACCGCCTTGGCGTAAAGGGCGGCCGGCATGTCCGGCGGCGGCATCTCGACCAGGTTGATGTCCTTGCCGGTCATCCCGTGGTCCTTGAGCGCCTTGTTGATCACCAGATACTGGTTCGAGAACCGGTTGGGGACCGCGACACGCTTGCCGCGGAGATCCTCGATGGTGTGCAGGTCCGACTCCTTGCGCACCATCAGCGCGGAGCCGTCGCGATGCCCGAGATAGACGATCTTCACCGGGATTCCCTGCGAGCGCAGCACCATGGCCATGGGCGCCAGCATGAAAGTCACCGGGTTGTTGCCCGAGATGAATGCTTCCTTGAGCTCCGGCCAGCCGTTGAACCGCACGGGTTCGTAGAACCCCTTCCCGACCGTGTTCTTGTTGATCCAGTCGGTGACGGGGCAGGTGAGGTGTCAGGTGACCGGGAGGAAACCGACCCGGAACCGGGCCTCCTCCACCACCTCTTTCTTGAGACCCAGCTTGCGTAACGGATCGAATCCCAGATTCAGCCAGGCGTGCAGGAAGGCGAGCGTCAGCCCGACCCCCACGGCGCCCAAGGCGACCTTCGACAGCTTGCTCATGGCACTGTTCCCCCGGATTCAAAGTCAAAGACAAACGGACAACGACAGGAAGATCACATGGATCGCTTGAAGAGTGCGAGGAGAGGGAGGAAGCGGGACAGGGACCCCGGCCGGGGTCCCCCCGCTCAGAACTGGACGTGCTCGACGAAGAACGCCTGCGGCTCGACCTTCTTGGCGACCAGGTCCGAGGCCAGGTCCGGCGTCAGCACGAACTGGCCGCCGCGCTCTCTCGTCGGCGTCAGCAGGAGCAGCTCCAGGGCGCCGACCTTGTTCGGGAAGCGGTCGCGGATGTGCAGCAGGGCATTGGCGCCGACGACGAGGCCGCGGAAGACCGCTCCTTCGGACGTGGCGGTGACCTCGATCAGCGGCCGGTCGCCCTGGGTGCCGGCGAAGACTTCGACCTCGTCGACCCCCTGCCCGTGGAAGAACTGTTGCAGTTCGGTGAGCACGTCCGTCTGCGGGAACGGCCGGCGGCCCAGCGTGGTGAGGTCGCTGAAACCCGCCCGGGTCCTGGTCGCCGGTTTCGCGGTGTCGACCGGCTTGTCGCGGCGGCCCGGCAGCTCGCGCGCGGCCTCCTTGTTGGCGATGAGCTCCGACAGCTTCTTGTCCGGCGGCGGCGGCGTGACCTGGTTCTTGCCCGGCGTCCCCTGGTCGAGGATCACCGCGTTGCCGCCGTAGTCGGACTTGTTCTCGGCGTCGGTCTTCGCGATGTCGATCTCACTGGCGTTGAGGAACGTCTGCTGGCCGTTCGACAGGGTGATGTACGCCTTGCCCTTGTCGAGGCGGTACTTCCCCTTGGCCTGGATGGTCTGGCCATTCTTCAGATAGATCGTGTAGGCCGCGAGCGGGCTCGCCAGCAGGAAGGCGAGCGCGACGGCAGCCAGCCAGCGCAAAGACCATGAATGCCGCATGTGATTCTCCATCATTCTCAGATTCTCAGCGATGCGCCCCCATGATACCCTCTCGGCGCCTTCCTGCCAAAGGAAGGCGGACTCAGCATGCTCACCGCCCACGCCAGCCGCTCCGCCTCCGCTCTCCTCCTCCTGGAGGACGGCAGTGTCTTCGAAGGCGAGGCCGTCTCTCCCGGGACCCGTTTCGGCGAGGTGGTGTTCAACACCTCGATGACCGGCTACCAGGAGGTGCTCACCGATCCGTCCTACCGCGGGCAGATCGTGGTGATGACCCAGCCGCACATCGGCAACTACGGCACCGGCCCCCTGGCGGCCGAGTCGGACCGCCCGTGGGTGGAGGGGTTCATCGCGCGCCAGTTCACCGCCCGCCCGTCGGGCACGGCGAGCGACGAGGGGCTCGTCCCCTACCTGCGCCGCCATGGCGTGCCGGCGCTGCACGGCATCGACACCCGGGCGCTGGTGCGCCGGCTGCGCGAGCGCGGCGCGCTGCGCGGCGTGGTGACCTCGGAGCGCTCCGACATCGCCGGCCTCACCGCCGAGCTGGCCGACTTCCCCACCATGGAAGGGCGCGCGCTGGTGGACGAGGTCACCTGCGCCGCGCGCCACGAGGTCACCGTGCCCGAGGGCATCGATGGTGTCACCGAGCGGTGCCATCTGGCGGTCTACGACTTCGGCATCAAGACCAACATCCTCCGCGAGCTGGCCGGCCGCGGCGCGCGGCTCACCGTGGTCCCGGCGCGGACACCGGCGTCCGCGGTGCTGGCCCTGGGGGCGGACGGCGTCGTCCTGTCGAACGGCCCGGGCGACCCCGAGCCGCTCAGCGAAATCATCGACAACGTGCGCGGCCTGCTCGCCGCCGGCGGGCCGGTGCTCGGCATCTGTCTCGGCCACCAGCTCCTCGGCCTGGCGCTGGGGGCGAAGACGTTCAAGCTCAAATTCGGCCATCACGGCGGCAACCAGCCGGTGCGCGAGGTCGCCACCGGCAAGGTGGCGATCACCAGCCAGAACCACGGCTTCGCGGTCCGCCCGGAGACCCTCCCCGCCGGGTGCACGGTGACCCAGGTCAACCTCAACGACGGCACGGTCGAGGGTTTCGCCATCGCCGGCAAGCCGGTGCATTCGGTGCAATACCACCCCGAGGCCGCGCCCGGCCCGCACGACGCGTCCGCACTGTTCGACAACTTCCTCGCCGCTGTCGCAGAGCGATGAAGCGGGACCCGGCCGCCGGCCCGTCTCCCCTGACCGGCTCGCTGGCCTGGGTGGTGGCCTGGCGCTTTTTGCGCGGCCACCGCAGCCGTCTCCTCGACGGCACCGCGCGGGCGGCGCTCCTCGCCACCGCGCTCGGCGTCACCGCCATGGTGATCGCCATGGCGCTGATGACCGGCTACCGCGGCGACCTGCAGAACAAGCTGGTGCGCGGCAACGCGGCGGTGATCGCCTATCCGGTCGGCGCCACCAGCCGGGCGGCGCTGACCCCGGCCCGCCAGGCGGCGCTGGCCAAGATCCCCGGCGTGCTCAAGATCGGCCGGGTGGCCTACGGCCAGGGATCGCTCGGCAGCGGCGAGCGCCCGCAGGGGCTGGAAGTGGTGTTGCGCGGCGTCGATCCGGGCGGCGGCCAGCTCGCGGCGACTCCGGCCCAGATCGGCACCGCGGCGGACGGCATCCCCGGCGCCGTGCTGGGTGCCGACCTGGCGGCACGGCTGGCGACGAAAAAGGGAGACCTGCTGCGCCTGGTCGCTCTCGGCTTTTCGGCGGGCCGGCCGCGCTTCCACTACCAGAGCCTGCGCGTCACCGGCACCTTCGCCAGCGGCTTCGCGGAGTTCGACCGCGGCTGGGTGCTGCTCAGCCGGCCGGTGGTGGAGCGCCTGATGGGGAGCGGCGACACCGCCTCCGACCTGATCGAGGTGACGGTGACCGATCCCGGCGACGCGCCGCGCATCGCCGAGGCCGCGACGGCGGTCCTCGAGCCGGACTTCCTGGTCACCGACTGGCGGCAGCTCAACCGCGAGCTGTTCACCGCGCTCAAGCTGCAACAGATCGCGCTCTTCCTGGTGCTCGGGCTGATCGTCCTGGTCTCCACCTTCAACGTCGCCTCGACGCTGGTGGTGCTGGTGCGCGAGCGGATGCGCGACATCGGCCTGCTGGGCGCGCTCGGCCTGCCGCCGGCCAGCCTGCGGCGCATCTTCCTCCTCTACGGCGGGTTCCTGGGCGGTCTCGGCACGCTGCTCGGGGTCGCCTTCGGCGGCGTGATCTGCTGGATCCTCACCACTTTCGAGCTGATCCGCTTCGACTCCGACGTGGCGGCGATCTACTTCATCCGCTCGGTGCCCTTCCGGGTCGAGCTCACCGACGTGCTGGCCATCGTGGGCTTCGCGTTCGCGGTCACCCTGCTGGCGTGCATCGTGCCGGCCTGGCGGGCGGCGCGGATCGATCCCTCGGCGGCGCTGCGGTATGAGTAGCCTTCCCTACGCCGAAACGCTCTCGTTCCTCTCGCCGGACATGATGCGCCAGCCGATGACTTTTTCGTCGATCTCGCGCAGGCGGTTGGCGATCAGGCGGCAGAGGAGCTGGAGGAATTCGAGGGCGGCGTGGGGGTCCATGCCGATGACCTCGTGGACGGTCGCCTGGTCGAGGGCGAGGACGGTGAGCGGGCCGCCGTAGGCGCGGGCGTCGGCGGAGCGCGGCTCGCCGTCGATGAGCGACATCTCGCCGAAGAAGTCGCCGCGTTCGAGGATGGCCAGGGCCTCCTCGCCGGCGCCGGGGATGAACTTGCTGATGATCGCCCGCCCCTCCTGGATGACGTACATCTCCGCCCCTTCATCCCCCTCCTGGAACAGCGAGGCGCCCGCGGCGAACCGCTTCTCCCGCGAGAAGGCGGCCAGGGTGATCAGCTCCTTGCGCGAGATCCCCTGCTCGCGGAAGAGGCGGATCTTGTCGTTCTCCTCGACCTTGACCGCCGCCATCCCCGCTGAGGCGGGACGGCGGAAGCGCAGGCTCTCGGGCATCGATTCGGTGGCGAAGAAGCTCTTGAGCTGCTCGTTGGTGGCGCGCAGCTTGCGCGCCAGACTGTGCCACAGGCTCCAATAGATCTGCACCCCGAGGTCGGGCGTCCCCTCGAACAGCGGCTCCAGCGCCTGGGCGCTGATGCGGATCACCTGGCAGGGCAGGGCGGCGACGGCGTCGGAGGTGCGCTCGTGGCGGCCGACGAAGCCGTCCTCGCCGAACAGCTCGCCCGGCCCCAGGCTGCCGAGGCCGAAGGTACCGTAGGAGGTGGTGCGCTGCAAGGTGACCTCGCCGCGCTCCAGGATGTAGAGATCCTGCCCCGGCGAGCGGTAGGCGAAGATCTGGTCGCCGGCGTCGTAGCCTTCCTCCTCGATGGCACCGGTGAGGCGGAAGACCTGCTCGTCCGAGAAGTGGGAGCACGGCTTCAGCCGGCGCAGACGCGCGGCGAGCTCGAGCCGGCCGGTCTCGCGACGCACCGCCGGCTGGGCGGTCGAAAAGCTGCTGGTCGCGAGGGGCAGGCCGGACTGCTCCAGGAACCGCTCGCGCTGCCACTCCAGGCGGTCGAACGCCGTATGCAGGACCTCCTGCCGTTCCCGGAAGACCAGGGTCAGCTCGCGGTTGCCCCAGCCGAGGATCTGCTTCAGGGTCTGGATCCGCCGCCGGAGGCGCGTGATCCCCTCGTCGTCGGCGTCGTTCAGGAGGAGGAAGGCGTGGACGGTGGCGCGCAAGGCCGGCTGGTATTGTTTGCGCTCGTACTCGGCGCGCCCCAGGCTCTCGGCGATCTCGCGGTCGAACGGGTTGTAGCGCAAGGCGCGCTCGAGCTCGTCGACGGCGCCGTCGAAGTCTTTGCGCCGGAAGAGCAGGCGGCCGTGCAGCTTGTGCACCGCCGGGCTGGCGAACCCCTTGGCCCTGGCGATCTCCAGGCACTCGGCGGCGCGCGCCGACTCGCCCTTCTCGGAGTAGATGTGCGCCAATCCCAGGAAGTGGGCGGCGTCGATCGCGCTGCGCCGGAAACCTTCCCGCATCATCTCCTTGAGCGTCCGCGGCGGGCCGCCGGTGTGCTGGCGCTGCAGCTTGCGCGCCTCGGCGAGACCGAGCTTGACGCTCAGGTTCTTGGGGTCGAGACGGAGGGCGAGGAGAAAAAGCTCCGCCGCCTCTTCGTGCTTGCCACTCTGGCTGAAGCGCTGAGCCAGCTCGGTCAGCGCGGCAACGTCCTGGTTCAGGCTCTGCGGATCACTCATTCCTGCGGTCCTGTCAGCGAACGGCCAAGGATAGCACGCGATCCGGGCAGGAGAGGGCTTGAGCTTCGGAGGCAATCTATGTACAGTTGGCTATCCTATGATTCCCAAAGGGAAGGACCGCCCTGTCGATCAGCTCCCCGAAGCCCTGCGCCGGGGGATCGAGCTCTGCCGCGAAGGCGAGTGGAACGATGGCCTGTTCTTCCTCGGCAAGATCGCCCAGGCCGGACGGTCGGACGTGCCGGGCCTCTACTACTCCTACCTGGGGTATGGGATCGCGCGGTGCCAGAACCGGGCCGAGGAGGGGCTGAAGCTCTGCCGCCATGCGGTCAAGCTCCAGTTCTACGAGCCGGACAACTACCTGAACCTGGCGCGGACGGCGCTCCTGGCGAAGGCGCGGGGCGAGGCGGTGGAGGCGGTGCGCAAGGGGCTCAAGGTGGACCGCAACAACCTGGAGCTGCAGGCGCTCTACCGCGAGCTGGGCATCCGGCAGCCGCCGGTGCTGCGGTTCCTGTCGCGGTCGAACCCGCTCAATCTGATCCTGGGAAGGATCCGCGCGCGGCTCTTCGGGCCGCGCGCGGTCTGACCGTCTTGATCCCGCTTTATCCCGACGCCTTCATGTCCTCGAACACGATGCCGAGGTTGTCGGCGCCGTTGTGCCGGCAGAGGTCCATGAAGTCGGCCACCTGGTCGTAAGGCAGCTCGCCGTCCGCCGCGAAAAAGATCACCCGGGTCTGGCGGCCGCGGAGAGTGTCCTGCAAGCGGGTGCCGAACTCGTTGCGCGGGATCGACTGCTTGTTGATCCAGGTGCTGCCGTCGAGGTCCATGCGCACGATCACCTGGTCGCTGGTGGGTGGAGGAACTGCCGATTCAACCTTCGGCGGCACCTGTACCTCGTACCCCATCTGCAGGATCGGGGTGACGACCATGAAGATGATGAGGAGCACCAGCACTACGTCGACCAGCGGTGTGATGTTGATGTCGCTCTTGACACCGCCCTGAGCGCTTATGTTCATCGCCATTGCCGTGTCCTCCGTCTAAGCCCTGCCCTGCTTCTTGTCGATCACCAGACCCACCCGGGTGAAGCCGGCCTCGTTGATCAGGCGCATCACCTTGCGGACATCCTTGTACTTCAACCGCTTGTCACCCTTGACGACGACGGTTTTGTCCGGATTGCCGTCGTGGATCTCCTTGAGCGTGGCCGGCAGGTTCTCGGCCGTCACCCAGTTCTGCTGCACGAAGACGCTGCCGTCCAGTTTGACCGAGATCGTGAGCTGCTTCTGATTCTCGGGCATCTTTCCCGGATCGACCGTCTCGGGCAGGGCCACGTCGACGCCCTTCTGGAGCATCGGCGTCACCACCATGAAGATGATCAGGAGCACGAGGCAGACGTCCACCAGAGGCGTGACGTTGATGTCTCCCCGGACTCCGGGATCAGCGATCGGTTTACGCTTGTCACGCAGCATTTTTCTTCTGCTTCTTCATGAAGAAGTCGACCAGCTCGGAGGAGGAGTTGGACATCTCCACCTGGAGCCGCTCGAGCTTGTTCTGGAAGTAGTTGAACATCCAGGCGGCCGGAATGGCCACGAACAGACCGAGAGCGGTGGTGACGAGGGCTTCCGAGATACCGGCCGACACGGCGCCGATACCGCCCGAGCCGGTGAGGGCCATGCCGCGGAACGCGTTGATGATGCCGATCACGGTGCCGAACAGCCCGATGAAGGGGGCGGTCGTCGCGATCGTCGCCAGGCTGCCGATGCCGCGCTTGAAGTCCGAGGTGGTCAGCAGGGCCGAGCGCTCGACGGCGCGGCTGGCGGCCTCGACGATCTCGACGTCGGTCAGCGGGCTGGTCTGGTTCTCGAACTGGAAGGACTGCAACCCGGCGCTGACGACGCGGGCGAGGTGGCTCTGGGGATACTTCTGCGCCGCGTCGATCACCGCCTGGGGACGGTCGTGCTTGAGGTTCTCGGTGGCCAGCTTGGCGAACGCGAGCGACTGCTTCTGAGCCTTGCGGAAGAAGAGGAGGCGCTCGACCGAGATGTACAGCGACCAGACCGACAGGATCAAGAGGACGACGACCACGCCCTGCGCAATGGGGGTCATCGAGTTCCATAGGCCCAAAATACTGAAATCCATGCTCTTCTCCTTTGGCTACGCGGTGCTACTGCACCTGGAAGTTAACGGTCAATGTGTAGTAAACCTTGACGGGTCGCCCCTGGAACTGGGCCGGTTTGAACTTCCACCGCTCGACGGCGTCCAGCGCGGCCTTGTCGAGGCCCATCGGCAGACCCTTGAGCACCCGGGCGTTGGTCACGTTGCCGTGCTCGTCGATGACCGCCTCGACGATCACGACGCCGGTGACGCGGGCCTTGCGCGCCACCTCGGTGTAGACCGGCGGGTTGCCGGAGAGCTTCTCCGGCCGGCTGACGCCGCCGCCGACGCGCAGGGGAGCCTCGTCGACCACGCCGCCGGGCACGCCGCCGGGCACGCCGCCCACGACACCGCCGGGCACGCCGCCCACGACGCCGCCGGGCACACCGCCGGGCACGCCGCCCTCGACGCCGCCTTCGACGCCGCCCTCAACGCCCACCGGCGCGTTGTTGGACGGCTCGGGCAGCCTCTCCGGCACCTGCACCGGCTGCACCGGCTCGGTGGTGCGCACGACCGGCACGTCCCTCGGCACCACCGTCGGCCTGGCGGCCGGAGGCGGCGGGGGCGGCGGAGGGGGCGGGGGCGGCGGGGGTGCCGCGTTGAAGAAAATGACGTTGATCGGCGGCTCCGGAACCTCTTCCACGTGCCAGTAGTTCGCGAACAGGAAGGCCCCGAACGCCACCGCGTGAATGATGAGGGCCACTGGCAGGATGTACCAGCGGAAGCCGCGCTTGCGCGTCTTGTCCAGCTCGATCAGTGAATTTTCAAACATCGTGTCACCTGTCTGGCGTTAGGTTGGGTTGGCCGCCTTTTTCTGCGCCTCTTCCTTCTGTTTCTTCGCTTCCTCCGCCTTCTGCTGCTTGCGCAGCTCGACGGCCTTGTTCTTCCACTCCTCGGCCTGGGCGAGGTCCTGCGCGCTCTTCGCCGCGTCGGTCGACTCGACCTTGGCCTTTTCACGGAAGAGCAGACTGTAGTAGACCATCGCCTCGAAGTACTGGGGCTTCAGCTTCAACGCCTGATCCAGCGACTGCAGGCCGCTCTCGACGTACTGGGCGCGCTTGGCCGGATCCATGTCGGCGGTGGCGTTGAACGACTTGCCCCAGTCCGACACGCCGATGGTGTAGAGCACCTCGGGCTTGTCGGTGCCGCTGTAGGTCTGGGCCAGCTTCGTGGCGTCGTCCAGGCGGTCCATCTGGACGAGGACGCGGATCTTCGAGGCCGCGATCTTGGCCTTGCCGTCCGGCGTCTTCTGCTGCTGCTCCATCCTGTCGAGAGCGGTGAGCGCGTCCTGGTACCGCTTGGTGTTGACAAAGGTCGACAGCAGGTAGTTCCGGATCTTGTCGTCGTCCGGATAGTCGGTCAGGTACTTCTGAAACGCGTCGATGGCCGTGTCGGCGTACTTCTTGTTGTCCGGGCTTTCATCCCCAGGCTTGAACAGCGCCAGCGCCGTCAGGCCGACCGAGCGCCAGGCGAAGGTGACGCTGGGGTCGAGCTCAAGCCCCTTCTGGAATTCCTGGAGCGCCTCCCGGTAGGACTCCTGCTGGTACAGCGAATTGCCCTTCTTCAGCTCGGCGCGGGCCTGGACCTTGTAGCAGCCGGTCAACAGGGGCGCGGCCAGAAGACAGGCGAGAAGCATGGAAGTCGACTTGTGCATTTCTTCACCTCTCCGCCACTTAGATGGGGGGACCTCAGATTTGGTTCCCGGAACGAGCTGACGAAGTTTCCTCCTCCGCCTCTCGGGGCACCGGAGAGTGTCCGCTCACCGTTGAGGAAGCAGGAAACGTGCCTGGAATCCAGCCGTGCGCCCGCCGTTCCCGTCGCAGGGACGGGCGGCCGGGATGCTCCTGTGGAGCGGTCGTTCGCATGGGTCGGCCCGAAGGCCGGGTAATGCTAGAGGAAAAACGCGCCGCTGCCAAACCCCGGCCCCCGGTTTGCGCCTGCCGCCGGTCCGTGTCAGACTCCCCCGCGCGTTCCTGATCCCTTCCGCCAAGGAGGCTCCGCTCTTGCTGCGAGGCATTTTCCAGACCAAGAAGCTGGACGACATCATGGAGGCGGCCGAGTCCGGGCCGACCCTGCGCCGCGACCTCGGCGCCTTCCAGGTCACCCTGCTGGGCATCGGGGCCATCGTCGGCGCCGGCATCTTCGCCACCATCGGCACCGCCGCCGCCGGCGACGCCGCGCGCCCCGGCGCCGGGCCGTCGCTGATGCTCTCCTTCGCCATCACTGCGATCGTCTGCGCCTTCACCGCCCTCTGCTACGCCGAGTTCGCGGCGCTGGTGCCGATCTCCGGCTCCGCCTACACCTACTCCTACGCGACGCTGGGCGAGTTGGTGGCCTGGATCATCGGCTGGGACCTGATCATCGAGTACGCGGTGGGCAACGTGGCGGTGGCGATCAGTTGGGCCAACTACTTCCGCACCCTGCTCGAAAGCGTCGGCATCAACTTCCCGCTCTGGCTCGCCACCGACTACCGGACGGCGGCGAAGACCCCCGAGATCTACGCCAACGCGCCGCACATCTTCGGCGTCCCCATCGTCTTCAACCTGCTGGCGGCGGCCATCGTCGCGCTGATCACCGTCATCCTGGTGGTCGGCATCCGCGAGTCGGCGCGCTTCAACGCCGGCATGGTGCTGATCAAGATCCTCGTCCTCATCTTCTTCGTCATCGTGGCGCTCAAGTTCGTGGCGCCGGGCGCCATCGTCCACAACTGGCGGCCGTTCCAGCCCAACGGCTGGAAGGGGACGTTCACCGGCGCGGCGGTGGTGTTCTTCGCCTACATCGGCTTCGACGCCGTGTCGACGGTCGCCGAGGAGACGCGCAACCCGGGGCGCAACCTGCCGATCGGCATCATCGCCTCGCTCTGTATCTGCACCCTGCTCTACGCGGTGGTGGCGGCGGTGTTCACCGGCATCCTCCCCTACCCGGTGCTGGTCAAGAAGCTGGCGACCGAGCAGGCCGAGCCGCTCACCATGGCGCTCAACTACGTGGCCCCGGGCCAGCGGTGGGCGACCGGCTTCGTGGCCCTGGGCTCGGTGATCGCGCACACCGCCGTGCTCCTCGTCTTCCAGCTCGGCCAGCCGCGCATCTTCTTCTCGATGGCCCGCGACGGCTTGCTGCCGCAGTCGTTCGCCAAGGTCCACCCGCGCTTCCGCACGCCGCACGTGACGACCATCCTGACCGGCGTCGCGGTGGGCGGTGTGGCGGCCTTCGCCAGCATCGACGAGATGGTGGACCTGACCAACATCGGCACATTGTTCGCGTTCGTGCTGGTGTGCGTCGGCATCCCGATCCTGCGCTTCACCGATCCGAACCGGGCGCGGCCGTTCCGGGTGCCGCTCGGCCCCTATCTGCTGCCGCTCCTCGGCGCCGTCTCCTGCATCTTCCTGATGTACTACCTGCCGCCGGCCTCCTGGTGGCGGTTCATCGGCTGGCTGGTGCTCGGCTTCGCCATCTACAGCGCCTATGGCTACAGCCGCAGCGTCATCGGCCAGCGCCTGGGCCGGTCGAACCGCGCCTCGGGGATGCTCAAGCTCGCCTCGCTGGGCTTCCTGCTCGCCGCGGCGGGCCTGTTCACCATCCCCCACAACGCCGGGCTCCCGCTGATGCTGCATCAGGCGACAGAGGCCGCCGACCCGGAGCACGGGCGTGCCCTCATCGGCCTGTCGCTGATCGTCGCCGGCATGGCGATGGGGATCACCGGCGTCTTCAGGGAGTCGTCATCTGTTGCCAGATCAGGATCGCGGTAACCAGAAGACCGATCACGACGACGGCGGCGCGCGCCTTGTCCTGGCCGATGCGCTTGGCGAAGCGGGCGCCGCCGTAGCCGCCGGCGACGGCGCCGACCGCGAGGACGAGCGCTTCGGGCCAGGAGACGGCGCCGCGGTAGATGAAATACCCCGCGGCCACGCAGTTGATGCATAGGTTGAAGAAGTTCTTGATGCCGTTCATGGCGTGGATGTTGGTCAGCCCCAGGAAGCCGAGGAGGGCGAGCATCAGGATGCCGATGCCGGCGCCGAAGTAGCCGCCGTAGACGCCGACGGCGAGCTGCAGGAGGGTGGCCGTGATCCAGCGCCCGCGGGAGAGCCCGGCCGGATCGGGCTCCCCGGCCGCGGTGTCCGAGCCGCCCGGCGGCAGGAAGCGGCGCGCGAGGGCGCTCCGCGCCATGAACAGGACGGTCGCCAGCAGGATGAGGACCGGCGCCAGGTGGGCGAAGGTCTTCTCGGGAGTGCGCAGGAGGAGGACGGAGCCGGCGATCCCACCGGCGAGGCTGGGGAGGAACAGCGTCCTCAGCCACGCCTTGTGGCTGCGCACGTCCTCCTGAAAGCCGGCCAGGCTGGCCAGGGCTCCCGGCAACAGCGCCACCGTCGACGTCGCATTGGCCCGGATCGCGGGCATTCCCAGGAAGATCAGGACGGGGAAGGTGAGGATCGTGCCGCCGCCGGCCATGGCGTTCATCGCGCCCGCCCCGACTGCCGAAGCCACCAAGGCGGCGATGTGAGCGGGAGTCGCGAACGGCATGGCGATGGATTATGCCAGAGCGGACCGCTCTCGGGGCGGCGCTTCGGAGACCCCCATGCTATGCTGCCGGGCCAGCTATTTCCGGCCGGCAGGCAGGGGGCTTCAGATGCTCAAAGTCAGTCTCATCAACATGCCGTTTGCGGCGCCGCAGTTCCCTTCGATCGCCCTGACGCAGCTCAAGGCGGTGGCGGAAAGCCGGTGCGGCGAGCGGGTGCGGGCGCGTATCCTCTACCTGAACCACGACTTCGCCCACTATCTGGGCATCGACGTCTACCAGGTGATGAACAGCGTCCAGGCGAGCAACGCCGGCCTCGGAGACTGGCTCTTCCGCTCGCTCGCCTTCCCGGAGCAGCCGGACAACGCCGACGCCTACTTCCAGCGCTACTACCCGCAGCGCGATCCGGTGATGGAGCTGCGGCGGCGCACCATCCTCGCCAAGCGAGCCGGGCTCGAGCGCTTCATGCAGAGCCTGGTGGCCAAATACCAGCTCGGCGCCGAAGACGTCGTGGGCTTCACCACCATGTTCGCCCAGAACACCGCCTCCTTCGCCCTGGCGCGACTGATCAAGAAGACCAACCCCGCGGTCACCACGCTGATCGGCGGCGCCAACTGCGAATCGCCGATGGGCGAGGAGATCGCGCGCCACGTGCCGGCGATCGACTACGTCTTCTCCGGGCCGGCGCTGCTCAGCTTCCCGGAATTCCTGGAGCGCCGGCTGGCGAACGATCCGGACGGCGCGGCAGGGTGCGACCACATCCGCGGCGTCTTCTCGCGGCGCACCGTGGACGGCCTGCAACGGCACGAGCTCGTCGGCCAGGAGCTGCCGATCGACGTGCCGGTGCCGCTCGACTACGACAGCTTCCTCGCCGACATGGCGCGCAATTTCCCTCCGGGGCCGCAGGCGCCGCGCGGGAAAGTCGAGCCCTGGCTGCTCTTCGAGACCTCGCGCGGCTGCTGGTGGGGGGAGCGCGCCCACTGCACCTTCTGCGGCCTGAACGGCAGCACCATGATCTACCGCGGCATGCCGCCGGCGCAGGCGATCCGGCTCTTCGAGGAGATGTTCACGAAATACGGCGACCGCTGCCGGCGCTTCGACGCGGTGGACAACATCATGCCGCGCGAGTACCTGACCGAGGTCTTCCCCTACGTCAAGACGCCTCCCGGCGCGTCGCTCTTCTATGAGGTCAAGGCCGATCTCAAGGACCATGAGATGGAAGTCCTCGGCAAGGCCGGCGTGACCCTGATCCAGCCCGGCATCGAGTCGCTCAACACGGGCACCCTGAAGCTGATGCACAAGGGCGTGACCTCGTTCCAGAACATCCGCTTCCTCAAGAACTGCCTGCGCTACGGCATCGAACCGATGTGGAACCTGCTGATCGGCTTCCCGGGCGAGCAGGAAGAGGTCTATCGGAAATACGTCGCCGACATGCCGCTCCTGGCGCACCTGCCGCCGCCCTCGGGGGCCTATCCGGTGCGCTTCGACCGCTTCAGCCCCTACTTCACCAAGGCGGCGGAGTACGGGCTCAACCTGTCGCCGTACGACTTCTACCACTTCGTCTACCCGTTCCCCGAGGAGTCGCTGGCCCAGCTCGCCTACTTCTTCGAGGACCGCAACTACGCCGCGCAATACCTCTCGACGATGGTGCTGTGGCGGGACAAGCTGGGCAAGGGCACCGAGCGCTGGAATGAACGCTGGAAGGGCTCCGACACCCGCCCGAAGGCGGTCCTGGCGCTGGAGCCGCGCGGCGCCGGCGGAGTGATCCGCGACACCCGCAACGGCGAGCCGGCGGTGCACGAGATCGACGGTCTCGAACGGAGCATCCTCGCCTATACCGACTCCAACGGCCGGCGCCTCGCGGACATCGCCAGGCACTGCGGCGGCGACGAGACGGCCACCGCCGCCAAGCTCGACCGGCTGCGGAACCTCGGCCTCCTGTTCGAGGAAGACGACCGCATGATCAGCGTGGTGATCCTGCCGTTCGAGCAGGCGGAAGAGCCAGAAGCCGACCGATTTGCATTTCTCAATCGATCCGCTAACATAGGTGGCAGCCGCTCACGCAGCACATAAGAGTTTTCCCAGGATCGCGGCACCGATTTGTGGGGTTTTTGCGATGGCCAGCCTTTGGAAGAGAGGGTTCTGTCTCGTCGTTCTGTGCACCGTTCTGGCGCCTCTGGCGCGGGCCGAGGTGAAGCTCACCATCGGCCCGGACGGCCGCAAGGTCATCTACAACGAGAGCCTGGCGCAGCGGGCGGTTCGCTACTCGAACCACCTGGTCGCGGTGCCCGACACCGACCTCGAGCCGCTGATCACCCGGCGCAGCGAGGAGCAGAACCTCGATCCCAATCTCGTCCGCGCGGTCATCCAGGCGGAGTCCGGCTACAACCGGAAGGCGGTCTCCAACAAGGGCGCCATGGGGCTCATGCAGCTCATGCCGGAGACGGCGAGCCTGCTCAAGGTGCGCAATCCCTACGACCCGGATGAGAACCTGCGCGGCGGCACCACCTACCTGCGGTCGCTGATCGACCGTTTCGCCGGCCGGCTGGAGCTGGCCGTGGCGGCCTACAACGCCGGCCCCGGCGCGGTCGAAAAGCACCGCGGCATCCCGCCCTACCAGGAGACCCAGGAGTATGTGCGCCGGGTGCTCTCGCTCTACAAGGGGGGCAAGTCGGGCATGACCCTGTCGGCGGGCAAGGGACCGGCCGTCACGCCGGGACACCGCAAGACGTACGTCACGCGCAACGCCAAGAACCAGATCGTAATCACCACGGCGATCGGCGGGCAGCGCTGAACCGTTCCAACCCTGAGCTGAGCCCAGACGGCGCGCTGCACCCGGCGGTGGCATACAATGCCCCGGTCGCGACCGAACCGCCGCCGATGCTGAACCTCCCCAACATCCTCTCGATCATCAGGATCCTCCTGGTTCCGCCGCTGGTCGTCGTCCTCCTGACCAAGATTCCGGACAAGGAGTGGTGGGGCCTCGGGCTGTTCCTCCTCGCCGCCCTGATGGACTTCCTCGACGGCTATCTCGCCCGCCGGCGCAAGCAGGTGACCCGCCTCGGCACCCTCCTCGATCCGGCGGCCGACAAGATCCTGATGTCGGCGGCGTTCATCTCGCTGGTCGAGCTCGGTCTCGCGCCGGCCTGGATGGTGGTGGTCATCATCGCCCGCGAGTTCGCGGTCAGCTCGCTGCGCACCTTCGCGTCCGCCGAAGGGCTGGTCATCGCGGCCGGGGTCTCCGGCAAGATCAAGACCATCGTGCAGATCATCGCCGTCGCCCTGCTGATCATCTATAACCAGCTCGGCGAGTTCCGGCACCTGGCGCCGATCTCCCTGTGGGTGGCTCTCGCCATCACCATCTACTCCGGCATCGAGTACTTCGTGCGCTTCGGCCGGTTGATCCTGAGGCCCTAGATGAGGCGATTCCTGGAACGTCTCGCGCTCTTCGCGCGGCATCGATACCGGCTTGTCTTCGCGATTTTCGGCACCCTCGTCGCCCTCTCCGGGCTGCTGATCACCCGGCTGTCATTCGACACCGACATGCTGAACCTGCTGCCGCGGAACAACCCGGTGGTGCACTCCTACATCGAGACGCTCCAGGACTTCGGCAGCCAGGCCTTCCTGCTCGTCGCCATCGAGATCCCGGAAGGCGCCGCGCCGGATCCTTACGAATCGCTCGCCGACGATCTCGCCGGGCGGCTGGCGAAGGTGCCCGAGCTGCGCAACGTGCAGCACCGCATCGGCGATCCGGTCGAGCTGCTGCAGACCTTCTTCCCCAAGTCGCTGCTGTTCCTCGATGCCAGGGGCCGCGACCGCATGGCGGAAAAGCTTCGCGACAGCGCCATCCGCGAACGGGTGAGCGAGCTCCGCCGCCAGCTCGCGACGCCGCAGGGGATGGCCACCAAACAGCTCGCCCAGTTCGATCCGTTCGGCCTCGCGGAGATCTTCATGGGACGCCTCGAAAGCTCCCGCGGCACCCTGAACGTCGACTGGACCAGCGGCTACTACCTGTCGCGCGACCACCGCCTGCTGCTCCTCCTGGCCGAGCCGCTCCAGCCGCCGCAGAACCTGCCGTTCAACGAACGCCTCGCCGCGCACGTCGACAAAGCGGTCGCGGAGTCGGTGGCGCACTGGAGCGATATCGCCGATAGCGCCGGGCCGGGCGGCCGGCCGCGGCCAACGGTCAAGGTCGGCGGTCCCCACCTGACCGCGGTCGGCGACGCCGGGCTCATCCGCACCGACATGATGGTCAACATCGTCACCTCGGCGCTGGGCGTCTTCGTCCTCTTCCTCTTCATCTTCCGCCGCGTGGGCTCGCTCCTCTACGCCTTCGTGCCGCTCCTCTGCGGCCTGGTGCTCACCTTCGGCTTCGCCTCTCTCGCCTTCGGCAAGCTCAGCTCGGCGACGAGCGTCGTCGCGGCGCTCCTCATCGGCCTCGGGATCGACTTCGTGATCGTCTCCTATGGGCGCTATGTCGAGGAACGGCGCAGCGGCGCCACCCTGGAGCAGGGGCTCGCGTCCATGTGCGGCGGCGTGGGCGGCGCGGTAATGGCCGGCGCCATCACCACCGCGGCCACTTTCTACGCCTTCACCTTCACCGAGTTCACCGGTCTGCGCCAGATGGGCCTGCTCACCGGCACCGGCATCCTGCTCTGCATGGTCTCCGTGCTCTTCCTCCTCCCTTCCATGCTGGCCTGGAGCGAAGACCATCACGCGAAGCGGAAGACGGAGCCGAAGCTCTACCTGCACAGCTTCGGCACCAACAAGCTCACCGGCCTCTGCATGCACCATCCGGTGGCGGCGCTGCTCGCCGGCCTGGCCCTCTTCGCCCTCGCCGCGAGCCTCGCCTTTGGTCTCCACTTCGACGAGAGCATGAAAACCATGCGCCCGGTGGGCAACCGCGGCATCGAGGTGGCCGCCGAGGTCGGTCAGCATTTCGGCTCCGGCTTCGACGCCATGATCGTCACCCTCTCCGGCGACTCGCTCGAAGAGGTGCTGGAGCTGTCGGACCGCGCGGCGGACGGCGCCAAGCATCTGGTCGAGCAGGGCATCCTCTACGGCTTCAGCGGCCCCACCTCGCTGATTCCGCCGGAGCGCCAGCAGAAAAACGCGCTCGCCTGGCTGGCGAAAGAGCGCACCGGGGATCTCGACCTGGCCCGCATCCGCGCGACGTTCGCCAAGTCCCTGGCGGCCGAGGGTTTGCGCGCCGAGCCGTTCGAGCCCGGCCTGAAGCTGCTGGAGAGCGCCGTCAGCCTGACGCAGCCCATCGGTCTCGCCGACTTCGCCGGCAATCAGCAGACCAAGCTCCTGATCGACCGCTACGTCACCAAGACGAACCGCGGCTGGCGGGCGGCCGTCTACCTCTATCCGCCGGCCAACCGCTGGCGGCGGGAAGCGCCGCCGGAAGCGCTCCGCATGGTGGAGCGGCTCGGTCCGCACGCCCAGATCGCCGGCGTGAACCTGGTCAACGAAACCGTCCGCGCCATGGTGCTGCGCGACGCCTGGATCGCCGGAGTCCTCGGCGTCATCCTGGTCGCCATCATCCTGTGGATCGACTTCCGCAGCCTGCGCTCCGTTCTCCTCGCCATGACGCCGCTCCTGGTGGGAATCACCCTGATGATGGGCGGCATGGTGGTCCTCGGCATCCAGATGAACTTCATCAACATCTTCGTGACCACCATGGTCATCGGCATCGGGGTGGATTACGGCATCTACATCCTGCACCGCTACTACGAAGACCGGAACCGCCCGGCCGCAGAGTTCGAAGACGGCCTGCGGGAGACCGGCAAAGCGGTGGCCGCGGCGGCGGTGTCCACGATCGTGGGCTTCGGCTCGATCATCTTCTCCCACTACCCTGGCCTGCGCTCCACCGGCAAAGTGGCAATCCTCGGCGCCTTCTTCACCTCGATGGTGGCGGTGACGCTGCAGCCGGCGTTTTTGAGCTGGCTCGAAGCGCGGCGGCGGAAGGGAACTGAGCCCCCGCCACCGTCATCCTGAGGGCGAGCTCCGCGAGCCGGAAGGATCTGGGAGGGGGAAAGCTCCGCCTGCTCTACAATGGTCAGGTCAGAGGCGCCGAGCCATGAGACTCAAGAGACTGGAGATCCGGAACTACAAATCGCTGCGGGATGTCGTGATTGAGCCGACTCCGCTGACTGTGCTCGTCGGTCCGAACGCTTCGGGAAAATCCAACTTCGCGGATGCGCTGGATTTTCTGAGCGAGGTCTATCGGTCCGACCTCGAAGGGGCGGTGGCAAGGAAAGGCGGATACGAGAACATTTGTTTCCGCCAAGCTAGGCGATCCCGCGCGCCTATTGGGTTTCGAGTTGTGGTCGAAATCGACTGGGAGCAGGATTGGACAGATAAGTACCAGCGCAGACTTCCGTTAATTGTCGATCATTCTTTCGACCTGAGGGCTCGATCAACTGGAATCGGAGCCTCTTTCTTTATATCTCGGGAGGAGCTGTCGATCAAACCTGCTGCCGATCTGATTCCGGCATTGCATGTACTCCGCAACCTCGACGATTTATGCGTTGATGGCGAAGCTTCTCCAGTTTGGGAGCCGTATAGCCGGCGAAGAAAAAACCTCAAAGAGGCGCTCCTGCGCAATGTGAGCAGCCGTTCTGAGCTCATGATTCCGTTTTTCCGCTCAGTTTTCACCTGGATGGCCCTTGCGGCGCGTCAAATCTCCTCTCTCCGCCTATTCCAGCTCAGCCCACGTCACTGTCGAGAGGCCGGCGTTCAGGTCCCCAACCCAGAGCTTGACCGCTCTGGTGGTAACCTCCCGGCAGTAATCGATTTCCTCAAAAAACACCATAGTGGCGAGTACGGCCAACTTCTGGCGGCAGCTCAGCGGATTATGCCATCCCTCGAAACGCTCGAGACTGCCTACACACACACTAAGAGACTTGGGCTGTTCCTACGCGAGGCCGGCTTCAAGCGGCCCTGGGCATCTGAGGACATCTCTGACGGCACCATCCAGGCCATCGCCCTGCTCGCTGCAACCTTCGATCCTCGCAACGAAATTTTGGTTATCGAGGAGCCCGAGAACAGCGTTCATCCATGGGCAATCCGTGCGTTCGTTGAGGCTTTCCGGCGTGCTTCTACCAAGAAGCAAATCATCCTCACGACTCACTCCCCGATCCTCATCGACCAGATTCGCCCGGAAGAGCTCTGGGTCGCCCAGCGGCCAGGCGCAGAGACGCTGATAGAACCGCTCCTCTCGCTCGATCCTTCTCTGAAAGAAGCGTGGGGAGAGGGGAAGTTCACGCTCTCTGAGTACCTCGATAGCGTGAACTTCCCC
>DATARD010000117.1:0-8737 GCA_036264355.1 Thermoanaerobaculia bacterium | reverse complement strand
CGCTTGGTGTCGCGGAAGCTCAGCGGATCGGTGGGACCGATGCCGGCGAACAGCTCGCGCGGCTCCGGCTCGTCGAGGAGCAGGGCGATCCGGGTGCGGGCGTCGATGCGCAGGTGATAGCCACACCGCGGGCAGACGCGGAGGTTGCGGTCGAGATCGCGGGAGTAGACGACCTCTTTGCATCCTTCGCACTTGACCCACAGCCCTTCGGGGACCGTGCTGCGCGGTCGGTCCTGACGGATCGGCTTGGGCTTTTTGGTCTTGCTGAACCAGGCCATGGAGACGCGCTCAGACGTCGGAGTCGCGCGCCTCCTCGGCTTCCAGATCGTTGGGGACGCCGAGCCGCATGCACGCGGCGTCGTACATCTGGCGCGAGGCTTTCTTGGCGTTCTGCAGCTCGGCCAGGCGGTCTTTGACCTTGGCCAACTCTTCTTCGATCATGCGGTCCAGCTCTTCCATTTCCTGCCGTGTGACGGCAAGAGTGTTCTCGTAGAATTTCCGCTGTTGGTCGCTGAGACTCATGAGATCCTCCGGCGCGGCATCATGGCCGTGCTGCCACCACTCTGTCCGCCAGCATCATAGCTTGAATGGAATTCGCATGCGGGTCCACATTTTCACCCGCACTCCGTCTTTCACCGCAGGTCGGTATTGCGCGTTCCGGGCCACCTGGAGAGCGGCTTCGTTGATGCCCACTTTTTGCGCGATCGGCTCGATCAAGCGGGCATCCTGGACGCGGCCGTTCTCGTCAACCAGGACTGAGACCACGACGACGCCCTGCACCTGCAAACGCCGAGCCTGCGGAGGATACTCCGGTTTCGGAGCGCTGACAAGCTCGGGCGGGGTGACGCCTGGGCCGCCGGGAACGAGGTCTCCGGCCTTGACGCGGGGAGTTTCCGGAGCCGGAGCGGGCGGTGTCGTCGGGCGCTCCTGCGCTTTCGGCGGCTCCGGCTCAGCCTGCGGCGCCGAACGCGGCGGCTCCTGGACAGGGGCCGAAGCCGGCTCGGGAGCAGCGCTCGACGCCGCAGGTGACGTCGGCGAAGGCGCGGAGAGCGCGGCGGTGCTCGGCGCCGAGCCCGTCGTCGCCGCCGCCGGCTGGGCCGGTGCCCCCGGTGTCCCCGGCAGCGGCTTGCCGTTCTTCTTGGCGTCGGCGATCTGCTGCTCCAGCTCCTTCGCCTTGGCATCGTACTGCTTCTGAAGCTCCTGCTGCTTCTTCTTGAGCTCCTCGCCGACCAGGCCGTTGAGGTCGACCGGCGGGGTGGCCGCCGCACCGGCCTGGGGGGAGGGGGTCGCCGCTCCCGGAACGGTGGCTGCCGATGGGGCCGCGGGAGTCGGCTGGCCCGGCGGCTGCGCCGGGCCGGCGCCCTTGCGGCTCAGCAGGAAGAAGGTCACGACGATGGCGATCAGCAGGATCACGATCGCCGCATAGAGCAGGCCGCGCCCCCTCTTGCCGGTCTCCTCGACCCGTACTTCGCCCAGCGGCGCGACGGCGGCGACCGGCGCCGCCTCCTCGACGGGCTCCGGCGGCGGTGGCAGCGGAATGATCGGCATTGGAGTGGAGACTGACGAGGAGACCGACGCGGAGCCGGTTCCCGGCGCCGATGCCGGCTCGATGAGGAAGTGCGCCGAATCGTCGGATTCCTCCTCGCTCTCCAGGAGGCGGTGGATGTAGGCCGCGAGGTCGGCGGGTCCCGGCGACGGTCTGATGCTGTGCAGCACGGCCTCGATCCGCTGGCTCATCTCGCCGGCGGTCTGGAAGCGGCTCTGGATCGGCGCCAGGGCGTGGGTGACGATCTCATCGACCTCGGCGGGGATCGACGGGGCGACGTCGCGCGGCGAGCGGGTCCGCCCCTGCCGCACGGCTTCGAGGACCGACATTTCACTCTCACCCGAAAAGAGCCTCTCGCCGGTGAGCATCTCGAAGAGCACGGCGCCGAGGGAGAAGATGTCCGACCGGGCGTCCACCGCCCGGCCCCAGGCCTGCTCGGGAGACATGTACTGGAGCTTCCCCTTGAGCGCACCCATCTGGGTCTGCCCGACCTTGGACACCGCTTTCGCGATGCCGAAGTCGCAGAGCTTGACGTCGCCGTCGTAGCTGATGAGGACGTTCTGCGGCGAAACGTCGCGGTGCACCAAGCCGAGCTCGCGGCCTTCGAAGTCGCGTTTGCGATGGGCGTAGTCGAGAGCGCTGGCGAGGCGGGCCGCGATGAGCAGCGCGAGGCCCATCGGCAGGGGAAATGCGCGGCGCCGGCCGGCGTTGAGCAGCGAGCGCAGGTCCTTGCCCTCGACGTACTCCATGGCGATGTAATAGCTGCGGTTGATCTTCCCCAGATCGTAGATGTGCACGATGTTGGGGTGGCTGAGCTGGGCCGCGAGCTTGGCCTCGTCGATGAACATGCCGATGAACTCGGAGTTCTCGGACATGTGGGCCAGGATCTTCTTGATCGCCACCATCTTCTGGAAGCCTTCGACGCCGCGCATGCGCGCCTTCCAGACTTCGGCCATGCCGCCGACGGCGATCTTCTCCAGCAGGCTGTACTGGCCGAACGGCTCGCCGGGCTGGCTGCCCGGCTCGTCCGGCATCACGACGGAGATGCGCTGTGTCGAGGCCAGGTCGGCCGGCGACCGGTCGCCGGACATCACGCTGACCGGCGCGGCCGGCTGCGGCGGAATGATTGGGGCGACCGGCGCGATCGGGGCGACCGGAACGATCGGAACGATCGGAGGCGCCAGGTCCGCGGGCGGCGAGGGCGCCGGAACGGGCTTCACCTCGGGCGGTCGCTGAATCGGTTCGGTGCGGACGCCGAAGGGGGGCTCCGCCGGTGCCTGGACCGGGGGGGCCGTCCCCTCGGGCTTGCGGCGCGGGCGGGCGAGCTCTTCGATCTCCGCCAGGCCGAGGTCCATCGGCTTCGGCGCCTTCCGGACGGCCGTTCCCTCCGTGGGGGGCGCGGTGGCGGAGATCGGCGGAGCCGGGGCTGCCTGCGGCTTTGGCGGTCCCTGCGGCGGCGGCACCTGCGGCGCCGCCGCCTGGGGAGTTGGCGCCGGAGGGGGCGCGACGGGAGGCCGTGCCGCGGGGGCCGCCGGCTTGGGCCGGCTCATGTCGAGGCTCGACAGCGTCTTGCTCAGGATGGCGTCGAGGTCTTCGTCGCTGCCGAGGTCGGGCTTGCGCGGCGGCGCGGCAGGACGGGTCGGGGGGACGGGAGCCGGCACCGGAGGGCGGGGTCTCAGGTCGGTGCCGAGAACGCCGGACAGCGTCTCTTCGAGCCGCCGGTCGATCTCTTTGGACGCCGCCGCAGAGGACGCCGCGGCGGGCGGCGGCGCGGGCGCCGGGCGCGGCGGCGCGGCCGGGATCGGCGGCGTGCGCAGCGGCGGAGCCGGGGCCGCCGGCCGGGCCACCGGAGCGGGAGCACCGTCGTCCGAAGCGCTCTCCACCTCGGCCAGGACATCGCCAAAAATGTCGTGCGAGGTCAGCTTGGGGCGCGGCGCAGGCGAGGAGGGGCGGGCCGCCAGGGCACGCCGCACGACCGTGCGCAGATCCTCGTCGGAGAAGGGCTCGGCCACCAGCTCGTCGGCCGGAAAGCCGCTGTGGCCGGCTTCCGCCCGCTCGGGCAGCAGGCCGACGAGGCCGGGGCCGCCGGCGCTGCGGGAGAACGAGCCGGCCAGGGCGTCCGCGCCGGCCACCGCCGTGCTGACGATCACCAGGTCGGGCGCTTCGAGAGCCGCGACCTGGATCGCCTGGGCAGCCTCCTGGACCATACAGACCCGCCAGCCCTCGACGCCAAGGGCGCTGTGAATACGCTCCATCGAGCCGGGCTCTTGCGCGAGGACGAGGATCGAAGACATACGGTCTCCCAGGGTGCGACAGGAAGTCAGCATGTCTTTCTAGCACTCCGCACCCCTCCAGTCAATCGCAGCCGCCACGAAAGCTGTTGATTTTTGAGGGGTTTATCCTGGGTTTACCGGGACGGGCCGCTAGGCGGGCCGCGGCATCGTCTTGTAGAATGCCCGCCAGGGGGGACCGAGGAGCCGCAATGTCAGGCCACAGCAAGTGGAACACGATCAAGCACAAAAAGGCGGCGACCGATGCGCGCCGCGGCAAGCTGTTCACCAAGCTGCTGCGCGAGATCACCGTCGCGGCCCGCCTGGGCGGCGGCGATCCGAAGTCCAATCCCCGGCTGCGCGGCGCCATCCTCGACGCCCGGTCCAACAGCATGCCGAACGACAACATCGAACGGGCGGTCAAGAAGGGTACCGGAGAGCTCGAAGGCGAGGCCTATGAAGAGGTCACCTACGAGGGGTACGGCCCCGGCGGCGTCGCCGTGCTCGTCGAGGGGCAGACCGACAACCGCAACCGGACGGCCCAGGACATCCGCCACCTGTTCGCCCGCCACGGCGGCAATCTGGGGGAGAGCGGCTGCGTGAGCTGGATGTTCAACCGCCGCGGCTACTTCGCCCTCGACCGCACCGCCTTGAGCGCGGACATGGACGAGGACAAGCTCACCGACCTGGCCCTGGAGCTCGGCGCGGACGACGTCTCGATCGCGGACGACGTCTGCGAGATCTACACCGCGATGGAAGACTTCAACGCCGTCCAGGAGGAGCTCGAACGCCGCGGCATTCCGATCGCCGCCAAGGAGCTCGCCATGGTGCCGCAGACCCAGGTCGACGTGCCGGCGGACCGCATCAACCAGGCGCTGCGTCTGGTCGAGGCGCTCGAAGACCACGACGACGTGCAGCACGTCTGGGCCAACCTGAGCATCGACAATGTCGACGATAAAGTCCTCGCGGCGCAGCCGCGCTAGCCGGAGCGATCGCCCGGCGTGCTCATCCTGGGGATCGATCCCGGCAGCCTGCACACCGGCTACGGCCTCATCGAGCGGCGCGGCTCGTCGTTCACCGTCATCGAAGCGGGCCGGATCTCCTGCCCGCGGGATCATCCGCTGCCCGCGCGCCTGGCACATCTGGTGACCGGCCTGCAGGATCTGCTCGCCCGGCGGCCCCCCGATCTGGCGGCCCTGGAGACCCCGTTCCACGGCATGAACGCCCGCTCGCTGATCGTCCTGGCGCAGGCGCGCGGCGCGCTGCTCGCCGTGCTGGCGGGGCGTGGCCTGGAGATCCGCGAGTACAGCCCCGCCGAAGTGAAGTCGGCGGTCACCGGCAACGGGCGCGCCGACAAGGAACAGGTGGCGCGTATGGTCCGGCTCCTCCTCGCGACGGCGGGAGACGGCTGGTCGAGCGACGCCACCGACGCGCTGGCGCTCGCCCTGTGCTGTGCGCAGAGACTGCGGCTCGACCGCTTGGAAGAGTCGGTCCGGCGGCCTTAAACAATTGAATTGCAAAGAGTTGTCGCCGTAAATGTCCTTGACCGCGTTTTTCCCCGTGTGCTACCATCCGCCTTCGCCATGGCCTTCCAAGGCTCTCTGAAAGAGCTCCCGCTCCCCGACATCATCCAACTGGTCTCCGTCTCTGGGAAGACCGGCGTGTTTTCGTTGGCAAGAAATAACGACCCGGCGGGAGAGATCTACCTGCGCGGCGGACAGATCGTGCATGCCCACGTCGGTGAATTACAGGGTGAGGAGGCGGTCTACGAGCTCGCCATCTGGCCGGAGGGGGAGTTCATTTTCACTCCCGGCCAGGAGACCCCGCTCACGACGATCCATAAGTCGAACACCAATCTGTTGATGGAAGCGGCGCGCCGCATCGACGAATGGCAGGTGCTGTCCAAGCGCATTCCCTCCACCCGGCTGGTGCCGGTCTTCACCAACCAGGCGGCGACGACCTCGGTGTCCTTGACTCCGCAGGAATGGAACCTGATTTGTAAAATTGACGAACGGCGCTCCATCGAGGAGGTCGCGATCGGCCTCGACATGAGCCCGTTCGAGGTGTGCAAGCTGCTCTACGGCCTGATCACCTCCGGCCTCGTCACCCTGCATGAGGATCTCAGCCGGCTGCGCACCGACCGCCTGCACAAGATGCCGCCCGAGGAGCTGCACCGGGTGAGCGAGAGCATTCACCAGCAGGCACGGACTCTGCTGTCCGGCCATCCCCGGCTCGGAGAGCTCGACGTCCCGTTCCGGCTCAACCGGGCCGAGATGGACGCCGGGCGTGGTGTCGAGGCGGTGCTCGACCTGGTCCGCTCGGAAGAGAAAGTCGTCTCCGCCGCGCTCGGACCGAACCAGAGCAAGGTCTTCCTCGATCGCGTCGCGCAGCTCCTCAACCGCTGATCCAGGAGGCGCGACTCCGACCTGGGCACGCCTGTTGCTTCCCCGGCTAGAATCAAGGTATGCCTCCCTCCCGTCTGCGAATCCGGCTCTCCGCACTCGCCCTCGTCGGCCTCCTCCTGCAGCTCCTGGCGGCGGCGACCGCCCGCGCGCAATCGCCAGACGCGCAGGCACCGGCTCCCGGCTCCGCCGGAGAAGCGAGCGAGGATCAGCAGCCCAAAGTCCGCGAGCAGCCCTTTCTTCCCCGCCTGGACGTTTTCTTCCCGGAAGGAGATCTGGACCTGCGGGTGAACCATCTGATCAACAAGGTCTTCTTCGAGGGTCAAGTCAAGTATAACTTTATCAAGGGTGACATCTCTGCTTTCTTGCGGTACCGTTACTATGGGTATCAGAAGACGACCCAGTTCACCGTCTTCGACACCATCGCCTTCCAGGACGTGCAGAAATTTTCGAACGACTTCGACCGCGTGCGGGGGACCCTTCTCCTGATGCAGTGGCCGCACAGCTTCCAGCAGCGCACCTACGGTCTCGTCGAGCTCGACCGCATCAGCTCGAACCGGCAGGACATCGCGCAGGTCCTGGTCCTCGGGCACACCAACACCTTCCTGCGCTTCGGCTACCAGGTCGGTACGCCGGAGGACGTGCAGTCGAACGCGATCGTGGGGGAGAGCCGGGCGGTGACCCAACGGCTGTTCACCGCCTACCGGGAGATCGGGCCCGGAGGCGCCGGGTTCACCGGCGCGGTGACCTACGGTTTTCCGTACGGTCCGGGCGACTTCGATTACGTGAAGCTGGAGGCGGAGGCGCTGAAGCGCTTCGACGTCAGCGCGCAAACTTTCTTGATCGGCCGTGTGCATGCAGGCACTTTTTTACGCAAGGACCTGCGCAACCCGGCCGAGCTCCCCGTCACCCATGACCAGCTCGATGATTACACCGTGCCGCGGAGCGAGTTTTTCAGCCTGAGCGGACGGGACAACCTCCGGGGGCTGAGCAGCAGCACCGTGCTGCCCGGAAGCGAGGAGCTTCATACCACCTGGGAGTATTTTTTTCCGTGGTTCCTCGATACGCACCATGAATTTCTGCATGTCGATTGGCAAAGCTGGTACTGGATCCTGTACACCGGGGCCGGCACCGTCGGCTTCGATCGCAAGGTCTACACCGATCTCAGCACGTACATCCCCGATGCGGGCCTTGGTTTCGAGACTTCTGTCAAGCTGGGAAAGTACGGCTTCTTTCTCTCGGGGATTGTGGCACACGCTTTGAAAGGGAACTCAGGTGTTGAGGCTCGTGTTTCGGTGAAGTCGTACCACTGACTGGATGGCCACAGAGGTTTCGACCGGGGCACGGGCATTTAGAGGGAGGGACAAAACAAGTGACGATGTCATTGCGAGTCAGGCAAGCGCTGCAGGAGCCAGCAAGGTTCTTGCGGATCAGGCTCACACAGGCCGGAGGAGGAGGAAGATGAGACACGTCAGGTACTTGTTGTTGCTGACGGTGGTGAGCCTCGCACCCGCCCTGGCATTCGCTGGAGAGCAGGCCAACGCTCCATCGGTGACGGGCGAGACGGGGTTGTTCACCTTGCTGAGCGGAGACACGCTGCCGCGGGGCGGCGTGGATTTTGGGCTGTACTACAACAACTGGGAGCCACTGGTCAACCTCGATCCCGGTCAAGGCCGCCATAAGGTGTTGAGCCTGGACTGGAGCCGTTTGAGCGCCAGTCTGGGCTATGGCATCACGGACCGGTGGGAAATCAGTGTGATGGTTCCCTATGAAGATTACTCGTACGACAAAGGGGACCTGCTCGCCACCGACCACACCTTGAACGCCCGCGATCTCGGCAACGTGCGTGTAGGCACGAAGTGGCGTCTCGCCGGGATGCCGGGAGATCACTCCCGGCTGGCCCTCAACGCCTTTGCCGAGCTGCCCACCGGGAAGGACACCGTGGCCAGCAAGGACACCGGCTTCGGCGCGGGCCTGGATTGGAGCGTCGGCAACTGGGTGTTGAACGCCGGGTATGCCGACCGCGGCAAGTTCAACACCTTCGCGCGCAAGCAGGAAGGCACTGCGGGCATCGGCTACGGCCTCCCGGTGTCCGAGCGCTTTGACTGGATCACCGAGGTCGTTGGTATTTTTTACAGTGGTGGTCGGCAGATCGACACCCGCGGCGTCTACAAAGACCGCTACGACTTCACCACAGGCGGCCGCCTCTGGTTCGGCGCCGAACAGGATTGGGCGTTCAACTTCGGCCTGCGCGTCGACCTCGCCCAGGTCAACATGAGCAACAACAAATCCCCCATTGGCGGCCTGGTAGGCTTCACCTACTATCCGCGCCGGATCGAGAAGCCGGCACCGCCGCCGCCTCCGCCGCCTCCTCCGGCTCCCGAGCCGCCGCCGCCACCGCCGCCGGCTCCCGAGCCGCCGCCTCCGCCGCCGCCGCCACCCCCACCGCCACCGGCCCCCGCGCCGAAACCGGAGGTGCGCGTCACGGTCAACTTCACCCCTGGCAGCGCCCGGCTGTC
>DATARD010000064.1:0-7808 GCA_036264355.1 Thermoanaerobaculia bacterium | reverse complement strand
CTTCTATCAGTTCATCCAGCCGCTCGGCGCCTCGGGAGAGCTGCTCTGCGAGGTCTTCCTGCGCATGCTCGACCGGACCGGCCAGGTCATCGCACCCGCCGCCTTCATTCCGGCCGCGGAGCGCTACCATCTCATCGAGTCGCTCGACCGCTGGGTGGTGAAGACAGCCTTCCGGGCGCTCTCGGAAGCGCAGCGGCGGGAAATCGCGCGGCCGGTTCTCTTCGCTCTCAACATCTCCGGCCAGGCGATGTCCGAGGAAAATTTCCTGGTCTTCGTGGTCGAGCAGATCGCGGAGAGCGGCGTCGATCCGCGCCGCATCTGCTTCGAGATCACCGAAAGCGCGGCCCTCTCGAAGCTCGACAGCGCCATCCACTTCATCTCGGTGCTCAAGGACAAGGGCTGCCACTTCATCCTCGACGACTTCGGCAGCGGCCTGTCGTCGTTCTCCTATCTGCGCGACCTGCCGGTGGACTTCCTCAAGATCGACGGCGAGCTCGTGCAGAGTCTGCTGGACGACCGCATCAAGCGCGCCATGATCGAGTCGATCAACCAGATCGGCCACGTCCTCGGCATCCAGACCATCGCCGAATGGGTGGAGAACCGCCAGACGCTGGAAGCCCTCAAGGAGCTGGGAGTCGACTACGCCCAGGGCTACTGGCTCTGCCGGCCGCAGCCGCTGGTGCACGACGTATAGCCGGCGCGATCAGCCGGTCTGCCGCGGTTGCGGGATCTCCAGGTGATAGCCCGGATCGTTGGGCGGCAGCAGGAACTTGGTCACCCGCTTCTCGGCGCGCACCGCGGCTTCGAACGCCGGCCGCTTCGTCACCGAGCTGGGGGCGACGTCGAAGACGTTGAGGATCTTCGGATCTGAGGCGTGCCGGGACACCGTGGTTGGACCCAGACGCACGATCTCGGCCGTCATCAGCGCTTGAATGGCTGCCGCATCCTTGCCGGCTTTCTTGCCCTGCCGGTAGACCTCGATCACATCGCGGCCCGGTTGTTTATAGAGCCGGAGCTGCGCGTCGATTCCCTGCTGCTCCAGGTTGGCGTACATCACCCGCGCCTGGTCCGCCGGCAGGCGGGAGGTGCTGGAGATGGTCACCTTCGCCAGGCCCGCGGCGTTCAGGATGTCGGTCAGCACTCCCCGCGAGAAATCGGTGACGTCGGCCGCCTTGGCGTTGGGTCCGAACGAGATCTCAACCGTGACCGCGGATTCGAAGATGGACTCCGCAGGGTGCGGCTCGCTCGCTTGCGGTCCGATCCCTTCCGCCGCTTCGGTCGCGCGCTCGATCGCGTCGAGCACGACGAACGGAACGCCGTCTTCCTGGGGCTTCTTCCGCGGACGTGTTGCCATGGGGGCCCTCCTTGCAGGGATGCGGCGAAAGGCGGCCTCCGGGGAAGGCGCCTTTCATCAGAGAAACGGCAGCTACGCGGCGGCCGAGCGCCGCTTGAGGAGCACCGCGAGGGCGGCGAGAGCCAGACCACAGGCCAGGGTGAGCAGACCGATGCCGCTCACCGTGGGAACCTGCACGATCGGGATGGCGGCTCCGAAGTTCGCGATCTCCTGCTGCTCCGTCGTCGACAGGCACTGGAGCGCGCTCGGCGGCGGCGGCTGCGTGGCGAGCGATGAGGACTTGGCCGCCGCGGCGGCCTTGCTCGGCTGGACGACGGCGAAGTTCATGATGATCTTCGTCTCACCCGGGTTGAGGGTGAAGGTGTAGCCCCAGAACGGGTTGTCGTCGCCGTCGACGAAGTGGATCCCGGCGAGCGGCACCGCGGCGCCCGGTCCTTGGAGGACGTGTCCGAGACGCGGGTCGGAGGAGGTGGTCGGGGTGGGGGAGCCCCAGTTCTGGAACGAAGTGACCCAGGTGTCAGCCACCTCGGCGGTGTTGTTGCCGTTCGAGCTGCCGGTGATGACGGTGTTCGAGTCCGACCCGAGGTTGTTCGCGATCACCATGGTGACCGTCACCGGGGACCCGCCTGTGTTCGTGAAGTAGTTGAGCCAGCGGGCGAAGGCGTCGTTGTCCGGCACGAAGACCTTGCGCTGCATCTGGATGGTGCCGGAGGTCTGGACCGGAAAGACCACCTGCCGGTTGACGCCGGAGGTGGCGCCCGTGCACTCCGTGGTGGGCGGACCGTTCTTGTTGTAGATCACGAAGTTCGCATTGCCGGTCTCGCACGTGGCGACCGTGTTGTTGAGGCTGAGGCAGAGCGTGTTGTAGCCGTCGTAGGCGTCGTTGAGCGTCGAGCTGGTGGTGCCGCCGTTGAGGGTGGAGGCGGCGACGGCATGGGTGTAGCTGGCCTCGGACATGGCTGCCGACGCCGAGCTGGAGGTGCTGAAGGTGATGTTCGTGTTGATGAAGTACTTGACGCCCGAGTTGTCGATCAGCGCCTGGGAGCCCGTCGCCTTGCTTGGCTTCTTGTTGCCTGCCGCCTTGTTATTGCCCGCTCTCTTCAGCGAGCTCTTCAGCGCGTGGTGCTCGACCATCGTGACCTCCGCCGAGGCGGCGAGGGCGCCCAGCGAGGCCATCATTGCTACTGCTAACACTCTTGTCATCCGGCTCATGCTCATACTCATGGCAGGGACGCTCCTCCTCAAAAAGAACCTGTAGAATCCGCAGGGCACTCAGAACGGACGCCTGAATTGCTGGAAAGTCTACTCCAACTTATGCCGCATTGGCCACTCTCGCGAGATTCCGGATTCAGGCGATGCCCGAACCGGCTGCTCGTCCTGATCCCCCTGGCGCTTCTCGCCGGCTGCTCCCGGCCGCCGCTGAACGTGCTCCTCGTCACTCTCGACACCACGCGCGCCGATCATCTCGGCTGCTACGGCTACTCGCTCGCCCGCACGCCGCGCCTGGACGCTCTGGCGCGCGAAGGCGTCCGCTGCGCTGACGCGGTCTCCGCGGCGCCGATCACCCTGCCGTCGCACGCGACGATCCTCACCGGCCTCTATCCGCCGGCCCACGGGGTGCGCGACAACGGCTCCTACGCCCTCGGTGACGACGCGGTCACCCTGGCCGAACGCCTCAAGAAAGCCGGCTACCGCACCCAGGCCATCGTGTCGGCGCTGGTGCTCAATCGGCGCTATAACCTCGGGCAGGGTTTCGACGGCTATGACGACGACCTGTGGTCGGAAGACGAGGCGAAGCTGTTCATGATCCGCTCGCGGCCCGGCGACAGGACCGCCGAGCGCGCCGCCGCCTGGCTGGACGGCTGGTCCAAGGAGAAGACATCCGGGAAACCCCACCCCTTCTTCCTCTGGATGCATCTCTTCGACGCCCACCAGCCCTACCGGATGGCGGGGACCGACCGGGTGCTCTCCCCGACGCCCTACGACGCGGAGATCGCGGTGCTCGACCGCTCGGTGGGCCGGGTGCTGGACGAGCTCAAAAAGCTCGGCGCGCTCGACAACACCCTGGTGATCGTGACCGCGGACCACGGTGAGAGCCTCGGCGAGCATGGCGAGAAGACGCATGCCGTCTTCATCTATGACGCCACTGTCCGCGTGCCGCTCCTCCTGCGCTGTCCGCGCCTGCTGCCCTCCAGCAAGGTCTATACAGATCCAGTGCGCTCGGTCGACCTGGTGCCGACCATCCTCTCCGCGCTCGGGCTTCCCGGCGGGAACGAGACGCAGGGCGTCGATCTCCTGCCGGCCCTGCGCGGCGACGTGCCGGCGCCTCAGCTTCCGCAGTATTCCGAATCGCTGCTCTCCGAGGTCGGCTTCGGCATGGCGCCGCTCTATGGCGTCCGCCTTGGAGGCTTCAAATGGATCCGCGCTCCCAAGCCCGAGGTCTACGATCTGGCCCGCGATCCGCAGGAGCTCACCAACCTCTACCCGGCCGAGGCCCGCCGCGGAGCCGCCCTCGACCGCGATCTGGCGGCGATTCTCGACGACAGCCGCCGCCGCGCGCTGGCACCGCAAAAGAGCCCGATGGACAAGGAGACGATCGAGAGCCTCCAGGCGCTCGGCTATCTCGCGCCGCGCGCCAGCCGCGAAGCCATGCAGGGGATCGATCCCAAGGACGGCATGGTCCTTTACGAGAAACTCGAGGACGCGCGCCACCTCGCCCAGGACAAGAAATGGCCGGAGAGCGAAAAGCTGCTCCGCGAGCTGCTCCGCGAAACGCCAAACAACGTGACCGCGGTCAACATCCTGGCTCTCGTCCTCGTCCGGGAGGGCGACTTCGCGGCGGCGCGCACCGAATATCTGCACGCGCTCGCCCTCGATCCCAAGCAGTCGCGGGTGCACGCCATGCTGGGCACCCTCAGCCTGCTCACCGACGACCTGGACGCCGCCGAGCGCTCGTACCGCCGGGCGCTCGAAATCACTCCCGGCTTCGTCGAAGCGATCAGCAACCTCGGCATGGTCGCCGCCCTGCGCGGTGATAACAAAACGGCGGAAGATTACTATCGGAAGGCGATCGCCGCCGATCCTGGCTTTCCGCGCGTCTACCGGCGCCTGGCCGACCTCTTGTACGAGCGCGGCGACTTCGCCAAGGCGCTCGCCAATTACCAGAAAACCCTGACCGTCGAGCCGGACGACTTCGAAGCGATCGTGCAAGCCGCGAGCTCGGCCCGGCACCTCGGCGACACCAGAACCGCCGCCGATCTTTTCGCCCGCGCCGTCCGTCTGCGCCCGGACTCCTGGATTCCGCTCTACAACCAGGCCTGTCTCGCCGCCGTCGAAGGGGACCCGCCGCGCGCCCTGGGCCTCCTGCAAGGGCTCGCCGGCAAAAGATTTCCGCGCCTGGACCTGCTCGAAAAAGATCCCGACCTCACCGCCGTCCGCCGCCTGCCCGGCTACCCGCCGCTCCTCGCCCAGCTCAAGGCGGATCGCTCCGGACAGGGGGATGAGGAGGAGGAAGAGGCGATGTAGGGCCGGATTCGGGCACGATCTCGCGCGCCAGCTCCACCGCGGACAGCGGCGCGCTCCCTTCGGCGTTGTTGTTGATGGTGCAGAGAAACGGGCGGCCGGCGGCGAGCGCGGCGCGGGCGAGGTCGGCGACCGCCTTGCGGGCGGCGGGGTCCGGCGCGACCAGGCGGTTGAACGGCGCGTATTCGCGGCCGGCGGTCTCGTAGGTCATTCCGGCGGCGAGCATCCAGCGGATGAGCGTCCACGGCGCGCGCGCCGTGCCGGCGAGCTCCGCCTGGGCGCGGATGTCGGGCATCCGCGGCAGCACGTTGTGGCAGTGGCAGGCGCCGGTGGCCGCCAGGGCGTCGGCGTAGTCGGCGGTCACCAGCTCGCGGTTGCGCAGCTCGACGGCGTAGACCGGACCGCGCGGCAGAGCGGCCAGAAACGTATAGAGCCTGGCCGCGAAGCGCTCGGGTCCCCCCAGATCCTGCGGCGCGAACTGGAAGAGGAGCGCGCCGCCTTTCGCTCCCAACCCTTCGACATAGGGCGCCACGACCTTCTCGGCGGTGTAGACAGGATCGAGAAAGAGCGGGTTCTCCAGACCGCGCTGCGCGCCGTAGCGCGGCCGGTCCGGGTAGCGGGCGAGGGTGCAGGTCTCGTGCGCCTTGACCAGGAACCGGAAAGACTCCGGCACGTCCGCGGCGTAGAGAGCGAGATCTGAAGCCTCGACCGGCGCATAGTGGGTGCGGTCGATGCCGACCGCGCGCAGGAGCGGATGGCGGGCGTAGGCCGCGAGCCCCTCATGGGCCAGCTTCGCTTCGCTGTATTTGCGGTCGTAGACCAGGCCGGCCCAGCCGGGGAACGACCAGGTGGAGCCGCCGAGCAGGATTCCCGGCGGCAGGGCTTGCCCCAAGGCGGCCACGTCCTCCGCGACCGGCGCCGCTCCCACTCCCGCTCCGCGCGCCGGCTTCTCGAGCTCGAGACCCGGGAAGAGCTGAAACTGGTCGGTCTCCTTCCGTCGCGCCATGGCGTCATAGTGTATTGCGGAAAGGCGGCACGGCGCCAGGCCTTTGGGACACCTCGCGGCGGAACAAATCCCCCTTCGGCCCCACCCAGAACTTCCGCAGCCCGCGTTCGTATCGAAGGACAGGAGAGATCTCTGGAGAGGACGGCCCGCGGAGTCCGCCGCCACTGCTGGCCGTGGCACGGGGCTTGCGCCTCTTGCCACCGTACTTCGATGGAACGTGAGGGGGAGCCCGGATCATTGTCGTTTCCTGATCCGGAAACGCAGGAACAACTTGCGGGAGGTGTCTTCTCATGAATTGTGTGCTGAAGGAAACGGTGCAGCAACTCAGATCCTTCGTCCTCCTTGCTCTCATGGCGGCCTTCTTTGCCGTACCGGCCGGCGCACAGCTCCAGACCGGTAATCTCTACGGCCTGGTGACCGACGAGCAGGGGAGCGCGCTTTCCGGCGCCTCGATCTTTCTCACCGGCGGTGGCGCTCCCCAGGAGCAGAAAAGCGATGACAAGGGAGCGTTCCGCTTCATCGGCCTCGCGCCCGGCAGCTACAACCTAGTCGTGTCGCTGCGCGGCTTCACCTCCATCGAATATCCCGACCTGTCGATCAGCGTCGGTCACAACTCCCAGGTCTCCATCATTCTTCCGGCCGCCGTGACCGAGAGCATCACGGTCAGCGCGGAGGCGCCGCTCCTCGACGAACGGCGGATCGCGACCGGCACCGACGTCGGGCGCACCGAGCTCGAAAAGGTCCCCACCGCCCGCGATCCGTGGTCGCTCCTCGCGTCGGTGCCCGGCGTGCTCCTCGACCGCATCAACGTGGGCGGAAACTACAGCGCGACCCAGTCGAGCTTCGTCGGGCCCGGCTCCCAGGGCACCCAGGCGGTGTGGTCCCTCGACGGCATGGTGATCACCGACATGACGGCCGGTGGCACCTCCCCCGGCTACTTCGACTTCGATGCGTTCGAGGACGTCCAGGTGACCACGGGCGGAACCGACGCCAACATCGCCACCGGCGGTGTCGCGATCAACATGGTCACCCGTCGCGGCACCAATCAGTGGCGCGGCTCCGCCCATGCCTACTACGCGGACCACAACTTCGTCTCTGGGCTGAGCCTCGACCGCAAACAGCTCGCACCGGCCAGTCCGGCGAACAACTTCAACGCCCAGCCGGCCTTCCAGGAAGGAAACCGCATCAACCGGGTGCAGGACGCCGGCCTCGAGATCGGCGGTCCGCTGGTGCGCGATCACCTGTGGCTCTGGGGCTCCTACACCGATCCGGTCACCGACCTGCTGACTATCGACGACTATCAGGACAACACCGAGACCAAGGCCTGGAACATCAAGCTCAACAGCCAGCTCAACGCCGGCAACTCGGCCACCTTCTTCGCCTGGAACGACGAGAAGACGAAGCACGGCCTCGGCGCCAGCCCGCTGCGTCCGCCGGAGACCACGCAGAACCAGTCACGTTTCGGCGACCGGCCGACCGCGCTCAAGCTCGAAGACGCCCAGATCCTCAGCTCCAGCCTCTATCTCGACGGCCTGGTCTCCAAGGTCAACGGCGGATTCCAGCTCCTGCCCGAGGGCGGAGACAAGTCGCCGTACCTGGACGATGACAGCGTCTGGCACAACAGCTATTTCATTTTCAAATCATCGCGGCCGCAGAAGCAGGGGAGGGTGAACGGCTCCGGCTTCTTCAACACCGGCAGCCTCTCGCATGAGCTCAAGTTCGGCGCCGGCTACCGGGTCGTCGAGGTGAATTCCCTCTCCAGCGTGCCGGGTGGCGGCTATGGCTGCTGCGACGGTCTCCTCTTGCTGACGCGCGACGGCGTCACACACTTCCGCGGCAAGTACACCTCGGCGTTCCTCCAGGACACCCTGACGACCGGCCGTCTCACCGCCAACCTCGGCCTGCGCTACGACCGCCAGCAGGGCA
>DATARD010000041.1:0-3012 GCA_036264355.1 Thermoanaerobaculia bacterium | reverse complement strand
CCGGCCTCTTCCACCAGATGGTCGAGGGGAACCTCCCCGGCCTGCGGACGGTGCGCCAGCTCCTCGCCGGTGGCGACACCCTCTCGCCCGCGCACGTGGCGCGGGCGGCCCGGGAGCTTGCCGGGACGCGGCTGATCAACGGCTATGGGCCGACCGAGGGGACGACCTTCACCTGCTGCTGGCCGGTCGCGGCGGAGCGCCTGGAAGCGGGCAGGCCGGTGCCGATCGGGCGGCCGATCGCCAACACCCGGCTGTACGTCCTGGACCGCCACCTCGAGCCGGTCCCGTTCGGGGCCGTGGGAGAGCTGTACGTGGGCGGCGCGGGCGTGACCCGCGGCTACCTCGGCCGGCCCGATCTGACCGCCGAGCGCTACGTCGCCGACCCGTTCGCCCCCGAGCCGGGCGGCCGCCTCTACCGCACGGGCGACCTCGTCCGCCGGCGCGCGGACGGCGCGGTCGAGTTCCTCGGCCGGCTCGACCATCAGGTCAAGATCCGCGGCTTCCGCATCGAATTGGGAGAGATCGAAGCGCGCCTCGCGGAGCACCCGGCGGTGCTGCAGACCGTCGTGCTCGCCCGTGAGGACGTTCCGGGCGACCGGCGCCTCGCCGCCTATGTGGTGCAGAACCCGGCCTACGAGACGGCCGAAAGCGGCGAGCAGACCGAGCAGGTCTCCCAGTGGGGCGAGATCTTCGACGACCTGTATCAGGACGAGGCCGTCGAGGCCGATCCCACCTTCAACGATCCAACTTTCAATACTGTGGGCTGGAACAGCACCTACACCGGCCTCCCGCTCCCCGCGAGCGAGATGGAAGAATGGCTGGACGACACGATCGGCCGCATCGCCGGGCTCGCTCCGCGGCGGGTGCTGGAGATCGGCTGCGGCACCGGCATGATCCTCTTCCGCATCGCGCCGCGCTGCGAGACCTACACAGGCACCGACGTCTCCGGCCGCGCCCTCCGCTACATCGAGAGCCAGCTCGGCCGCGTGGGCCTCGACGACGGGCGCGTCCAGCTCCTCCGCGCGTCCGCGCACCAGCTCGACGGCCTGGCGGACGACTCCTTCGACACGGTGGTCGTCAACTCCGTGGCCCAGTACTTCCCGAGCGCCGACTACCTCGCCGACGTGGTCTCGCGGGCCGCCGCCGTGGTGCGTCCCGGCGGCGCCATCTTCCTCGGCGACCTGCGCAGCCTGCCGCTCCTCGAAGCGTTCCACACCTCGCTGGAGCTGTTCCAGGCCGCCCCCGAAACGCCGCTCTCCCGCCTGCGCCAGAAGGTCCACGCCCGCCATCTCGACGAGAACGAGCTGGTGATCGATCCCGCGTTCTTCATCGCCCTCCGGGAGCGCCTGCCCAAGCTCGGCCGCATCGAGATCCACCCCAAGCACGGCCGTGCCCACAACGAGCTGACCGGCTTCCGCTACCAGGTCGTGCTGCGGGTGGGCCCTCACCCCCTGCCCCCTCTCCCACACACCCTCACGCCCTCCCGGGAGAGGGGGAACACAGAAGATGTGGATTGGCGGAGGGAGGGATTGACGCTCGCCGCCCTGCGACGCCGCCTCGCCGAGGAGGCTCCGCCGGTCCTGCGCCTGCGCAACATCCCGAACGCCCGCGTGGCCGAGGCCGCGGCGGCAGCCCGCCTGCTGCAAGAGGCGCCCGAGGAGATCGAGACCGCGGCCGATCTGAATCGCCGCGCCGCCGAAGCCGCGATCGGCGCCGTCGAGCCCCAGGACGTCTGGGACTTGGCAAAGGACCTGCCCTACGAGGTCGAGCTGAGCTGGGCCGATCAAGGCGCGGACGGCTCGTTCGAGGCAGTGCTGTGGTCTTCTTCGCTTGTCTCCCCTCTCCCGGCAGGGAGGGAGGCGGCTGGGAGAGGGGCCGGGGGTGAGGGCCCCCTCGCCCCCTACACCAACAACCCCCTCCAGGGCCGCTTCCTCCGCCGCATCGTCCCCGAGCTGCGGGCGTTCCTTCAGGAGCGCCTCCCCGACTACATGATGCCGTCCACCTTCGTGCTGCTCGACGCCCTGCCGCTCACCCCGAACGGCAAGATCGACCGGAAGCGCCTGCCGGCCCCCGACGCCGTGCCGGAGAGCGGCCGGTCGCTCGTAGCGCCGCGCAATGCGACCGAGGAGCGGCTGCTCGCGATCTGGAAAGAGCTGCTCGGCATGGACCGGATCGGCGTCGAGGACAACTTCTTCGCGCTCGGCGGCCACTCCCTGCTCGCCACCCAGGCCGTGTCGCGCATCCGCCAGGCGTTCGGCGTCGAGCTGCCGCTGCGCACCTTCTTCGAGGCGCCGAGCGTCGCCTCCGAGGCGGCCAAGATCGCGAGCCTCCGCCTGGGCGGCGGCGAGGCGGACGTGCCGCCGATCGTGCCGGTGCCGCGCGACGGCCGCCTCCCGCTCTCCTTCGCTCAGGAGCGCCTCTGGTTCCTCGACCGCCTCGAAGCGCGGCCGCTCGCCTACAACGAAGCGGCGGCTTTCCGCATGGAAGGACCGCTCGACGTGGCCGCATTCCGCTGGAGCCTCGACGAGATCCTGCGCCGGCACGAGAGCCTGCGCATCACGTTCCCGGAAATCGACGGAGAGGCCGTGCAGATCATCCAGCCCGCGGCCCCGTTCGAGATCCCCGTGGCCGATCTGCGGACCCTGCCTCCGGATCGGCACGAGAAGGAGATCCGCCGCCTGGCCTCCGCGCAGGCCCTCCGCCCCTTCTCTCTCGCAGAAGGGCCGCTCGTGCGGGGCCTCCTGATGCGGCTCGGCGAGAGCGATCACGCGGTGCTCTTCTCCTTCCACCACATCGTCTTCGACGGCTGGTCGATTGGCCTCTTCGTGCGCGACCTCTCGGCTCTCTACCGATCACGAATCGCCGGCGCCTTGTCTCCGCTCGCACCGCTCGCCATTCAATACGCCGACTTCGCCGCCTGGCAGCGGCGGTGGTTGCAGGGAGAGGTCCTCGAACGGCAGCTCGGCTGGTGGCGCGAGCAGCTCACCGGCGCGGCGGTCCTCGAGCTGCCCA
>DATARD010000039.1:0-5489 GCA_036264355.1 Thermoanaerobaculia bacterium | reverse complement strand
GAAGCTCCCCGAGTTCATGCTCCCCTCGGCGATCGTGGCTCTCCCCTCGCTGCCGCTCACGCCCAGCGGCAAGGTCGACCGGAAGGCCCTGCCCGAGCCGGACAGCGGACCGGCTCCCGGCTTCGTCGCGCCGCGGACCGCCGTCGAAGAGATCCTGGCCGAGATCTGGTCCGATCTCCTCGGCGCCGCCCCCATCGGCGTCCACGACAACTTCTTCGAGCGCGGAGGCCACTCCCTCCTCGCGACGCAGGTGGTGTCGCGGGTGCGCGGCGCCTTCGGGGTGGAGCTGCCGCTCCGCGCGTTCTTCGAAGCTCCGACGGTCACCGCGCTCGCGGCGAGCATCGACGGCGAGCGCCGCGGAGAGCACGCGCAGCCCTCTCCCATCGTGCCGGTGCCCAGAGACCGCGACCTGCCGCTTTCGTTCGCCCAGCAGCGCCTCTGGTTCCTCGACCGCCTGGCACCGGACAACCCGTTCTACAACATGTTCGGCGCCACCCGCCTGACCGGCGCTCTCGACCTGGACGCCCTGCGCGGAGCCTTCCGCGAGATCGTCCGCCGCCACGAGGCGCTGCGCACCACGTTCGAGCCCGGTGAGCACGGCCCCGTCCAGGTGGTCGCACCGCCGCCGGTCTTCGACGTCCCGCTGGTCGATCTGGAGGGGCTGGCGGAGGATCCCCGGCGGCGGGAGCTGGCGCGATTGTCAGGCGACGAAGCGCAGCGCCCCTTCAACCTGGCCAAGGGACCGCTCGTCCGCGCCGCCCTGCTCCGCATCGCCGCGCGGAAGCACACGCTGCTGGTGAACCTGCACCACATCATCTCGGACGGCTGGTCGATGGGCATCCTCCTGCGGGAGCTCGCCACGCTCTATGGCGCGTTTTCGCAGGGTGCGCCGTCGCCCCTGCCGGAGCTGCCCATCCAGTACGCGGACTTCGCGGTCTGGCAGCGCGAATGGCTGTCCGGGGAGCGGCTCGACGCGGAGCTGGGCTTCTGGCGCCGGCAGCTCGCCGGCATTCCCGAGGCGCTCGAGCTGTCGTATGACCATCCGCGGCCGGCGGTCGAGTCGTTCCGCGGCAGGGCGCTGTCGTTCGCGTTGCCGCCGGCGCTGGTGCGCGAGCTCACCGCGCTGACCCGCCGCCAAGGCGCCACCCTCTCGATGACCCTGCTGGCCGGCTTCAAGGCGCTCCTCGCGCGCTATTCGGGGCGCGAGGACCTCGCGCTCGGCGTGGCGATCGCCAACCGCACCCGGCACGAGATCGAGGGATTGATCGGGTTCTTCGTCAACACACTGGTCTTCCGCACCGACCTCGGGGGCGCTCCCGGCTTCGCGCGGCTGGTCGCCCGCGTGCGGGAGACGGCGCTCGCGGCCTACACCCATCAGGACCTGCCGTTCGAGCGCCTGGTCGAGGAGCTGCAACCCGAGCGGGACCTGAGCCGCAATCCTCTGGTCCAAGTGATGTACGGGTTCCAGAACTTCCCGCGTGCCGACGCGAAGGTGCGCGGGCTCGTCCTCTCTCCGCCGGAGGCGCCGGAGGATATCGGGCTCACCGCCCGGACCGCGAAGTTCGACCTCACGCTCTTCCTCTTCGAGGCGGACGGCCAGCTTTGGGGGAGCCTCGAGTACAACCGCGACCTGTTCGAAGCAACGACCATCCAGCGTCTGCTCGCGCATTTCGAGCGCCTGCTCGCCGCGGCCGTGGCGCAGCCCGAGACCGCCGTGACGCTGTTGCCGCTGCTGAGCGAGGGGGAGAGGCATCAGCTCGCGCGGGAGTGGAACGACACGGTGACGGCCCATCCCGCCGGTGCGAGCCTGCAGGAGCTGTTCGAAGAGCAGGTGCGCAACGCCCCCGGCGCGGTCGCTGTGATCCAGGGCGCGCGCTCTCTCTCCTATGCGGAGCTCAACCGCCGCGCGAATCGCTTGGCACACCGCCTGCGCGGGCTCGGAGTCGGGCCGGAGAGCCGCGTCGGCCTCTGTCTCGAACGGTCGCCGGAGATGGTGGTCGGGCTGCTGGGGATCGTCAAGGCGGGCGGCGCCTATGTGCCGCTCGACCCGGACTATCCGGAAGAGCGCCTGGCCCTCATGGTGGAGGACTCCGCCCTGCGGGCGCTGGTGGGAGAGGAGGCGACGCTCGCGCGGCTCCCCATCCGCCTGATCGACGGCGCCGGCTGCATTCTTCTTGATGGGGGCCTCGGTGCGGACCTCAATGCGGAGCCCGGGCCTGCGGACGACTTTCCAATGCCGGCCGGTGGGGACAGCCTGGCCTACGTGATCTACACCTCAGGCTCGACCGGCCGGCCGAAGGGCGTGATGGTCCACCACCGCGGGTGGAGCAACCTCGCGGACGCCCAGCGGCGCCTGTTCGGCCTCGGACCCGGCGACCGCGTGCTGCAGTTCGCCTCGCTCAGCTTCGATGCCTCGGCCTGGGAGATCGCCATGGCATTCAGCGCCGGGGCCACGCTGGTTCTGGGGCCCCGCGAGCGGCGGCTCTCGCGTGAGGAGCTGACGTCACTTCTGAGGGAGAGCACCGTCGCGACGTTGCCTCCAGCCGTTCTCAGCACCCTGTCGCCGGAAGACCTGCCCGGCCTCGCGACCCTGATCGTGGCGGGGGAGGCCTGCCCGCTGGAGCTGGCACGGCCCTGGGCGGCCGGGAGACGGTCCTGGAACGCCTACGGCCCGACCGAGGCCACGGTCTGTGCGACGGCGAAGCTTTACGGGGGCGAGGAGCGCCTGACGATCGGCCGGCCGATCGAAGGAGCGCAGGCCCATGTGTTGGATGGCCGAGGCAACCCGGTCCCGGTCGGGGTGGCGGGAGAGCTCTGCCTGGGTGGCGTTGGCCTGGCGCGAGGCTACCTGAACCTGCCGGGGCGGACCGCCGAGAGCTTCGTCCCGCACCCGTTCGCCACACGTCCCGGTGAGCGGCTCTACCGCACGGGCGACCTGGTGCAGCGTCTGCCCGACGGCGAGATCAAATTCCTCGGCCGCCTGGACCATCAGGTCAAGATCCGCGGCTTCCGCATCGAGCCGGGAGAGGTCGAGGCCCGCCTCGCCGAGCACCCCGCGGTGCTCCAGAGCTACGTGCTGGCGCGCGAGGACGTGCCGGGCGACCGTCGCCTGGTCGCCTATGTGGTCGAAAAACCGGTCGAAGACCCGGCCTGGGAAACGCGGGAGAGCGGCGCGCAGACCGAGCAGGTCTCCCAGTGGCGGGAGATCTTCGACGACATGTACCGCGACGAAGCGGTCGACGCCGATCCCACGTTCGACACCACCGGCTGGGACAGCACGTACACCGGCCAGCCGCTGGCCAGGACCGAGATGGAGGAGTGGCTCGAAGACACGGTGGGCCGCATTGCCGCGCTCGCACCTCAGCGGGTGCTGGAGATCGGCTGCGGCACCGGCATGATCCTGTTCCGGATGGCGCCCGGCTGCGAGCTCTACACCGGCCTCGACGTCTCCGGCCGCGCCCTGCGCTATATCGAGAACCAGCTCGGCCGCGTGGGCCTGGACGACGGGCGCGTCCAGCTCCTCCGCGCGCCCGCGCACCAGCTCGACGGCCTGGCAGACGACTCCTTCGACACGGTGGTCGTCAACTCCGTGGCCCAGTACTTCCCGAGCGCCGACTACCTCGCCGACGTGGTCTCGCGGGCCGTCGCCGTGGTGCGTCCCGGCGGCGCCATCTTCCTCGGCGACCTGCGCAACCTGCCGCTCCTCGAAGCGTTCCACACCTCGCTGGAGCTCTTCCAGGCCGATCCCGGGACGCCGCTGGCCCGCTTGCGCCAGAGGGTGCACGCCCGCCATCTCGACGAGAACGAGCTGGTGATCGATCCCGCGTTCTTCATCGCCCTCCGGGAGCGCCTGCCCAAGCTCGGCCGCATCGAGATCCACCCCAAGCACGGCCGTGCCCACAACGAGCTGACCGGCTTCCGGTACCAGGTCGTGCTGCGGATCGGGACCGGGAGGGAGGAGCCGGTCCAGGACGGCGTTCTGGACTGGCGCCGCGAAGGGCTGACCCTCGCCGCCCTGAGACGCCGGCTTGCCGAAGATGCGCCGCCGGTCCTGCGCCTGCGCAACATTCCGAACGCCCGCACCGCCGAGGCCGCGGCGGCAGCCCGACTGCTGCACGAAGCCCCCGAGGGGATCGAAACCGCCGCCGATCTGCGCCGCCGTGCCGCCGAAGCCGCCCTCGGAGCCGTCGAGCCGCAGGACGTCTGGGACCTCGCGAACGACCTGCCCTACGAAGTCGAGCTGAGCTGGGCCGATCCCGGCGCGGATGGATCGTTCGAGGCGGTGCTGTGGTCTTCGCTGGTCTCCCCTCTCCCGGCAGGATGGGAGGGGGCTGGGAGAGGGGCCGGGGGTGAGGGCCCCCTCGCCGCCTACACCAACAACCCCCTCCAGGGCCGGTTCGCCCGCCGCATCGTCCCCGAGCTGCGCGCGTTCCTGGAGGAGCGGCTCCCCGACTCCATGATGCCGTCCGCCTTCGTGCTGCTCGACGCCCTGCCGCTCACCCCGAACGGCAAGGTCGACCGGAAGCGCCTGCCGGCTCCCGGCGGAGCGCCGGAGAGCGGCCGGTCGCTCGTGGCGGCGCGCAACGCGACGGAAGAGCGGCTGCTCGCGATCTGGAAGGAGCTGCTCGGCGTCGACCGGATCGGCGTCGAAGACGACTTCTTCGCGCTCGGCGGGCACTCCCTGCTCGCCACCCAGGCCGTCTCGCGCGTGCGCCAGGCGTTCGGCGTCGAGCTGCCGCTGCGCACCTTCTTCGAGGGGCCGAGCGTCGCCTCCGTGGCGGCCAAGATCGCCAGCCTCCGCCTCGGCGGCGGCGAGGCGGACGTGCCGCCGATTCTCTCGGTGCCGCCGGTGCCGCGCGACGGCCGCCTCCCGCTCTCCTTCGCCCAGGAGCGCCTCTGGTTCCTCGACCGGCTCGAAGCGCGGACGCTCGCCTACAACGAAGCGGCGGCCTTCCGCATGGAAGGACCGCTCGACGTGGCCGCATTCCGCTGGAGCCTCGACGAGATCCTGCGCCGGCACGAGAGCCTGCGCACCACGGTCCCGGAAATCGACGGAGAGGCCGTGCAGATCATCCAGCCCGCGGCCCCGTTCGAGATCCCCGTGGCCGATCTGCGGACCCTGCCTCCGGACCAGCACGAGGACGAAATCCGCCGGCTGGCCTCCGCGCAGGCCCTCCGCCCCTTCTCTCTCGCGGAAGGGCCGCTCGTGCGGGGCCTCCTGATGCGGCTCGGCGCGAGCGATCACGCGGTGCTCTTCTCCTTCCACCACATCGTCTTCGACGGCTGGTCGATCGGCATCTTCGTGCGCGAGCTCTCGGCTCTCTACCAATCACGAATCGCCGGCGCCGTGTCTCCGCTCGCACCGCTCGCCATTCAATACGCCGACTTCGCCGCCTGGCAGCGGCGGTGGTTGCAGGGAGAGGTCCTCGAACGGCAGCTCGGCTGGTGGCGCGAGCAGCTCACCGGCGCGGCGGTCCTCGAGCTGCCCA
>DATARD010000403.1:0-69443 GCA_036264355.1 Thermoanaerobaculia bacterium | reverse complement strand
TATATAAACAAAACTGTGTTTATGTTTTCAAAGGTTCCTCGGCGGATAAGAAACCATCTAGCCCCAACGGCAGCCCGGCTTCAGTTCCTGTCTCGTGGTCTTGCAGGCACGAGTTGGGGGGCCGCTCTCTATTCCCTGAGCAAGCGATATGCACCCGATGAGGTCAGGGCGGTCGCTTGCACGCCTTCCGGAGTGGTGGCAGTTACGAGCGCGGATCGATCCAGGGATTCCTACTACATTGCAGCCGTTGTCGCTCACTATCTGGTGCAGCCATGGGAATACTGCCCGGCTCCAGTAAACCCCGGATACGACACGCCGGATGCCTACAATCGGGATCACCTTGCGAGTACCGGTTCGCGCTCGGTCGCCACCTTATTGGATTCTGCTATCATCCTTGTTCTATTTGCGATCTTGACGTGGCCCAAAACTCCGAGCCTGACGGGCGTGAAGGTCGTTGGCTACATTTCTGTGCTTGCGTTCGCCTACTATTGGCTCTTTGAAGGGCTGGCTGGCGCCACCCTCGGCAAGCTGATCTGCGCTATTGAAGTCCGCTCAAGCTCCTCTTGGAAGGTAGGCGGAATGCGCTCCTCCGCGGTCCGGAATTTGCTCCGCGTCGTCGATGCGATCGGATTTTACGGCGTCGGGTTTGCCATTTCGCAGGCTTCGCCTCTGCGACAACGACTGGGCGATCGCCTTGCCGGCACGGTAGTCGTCGGGAGGCGAAGGTCTATTGGACTTCTGCTCGCGTTGTGCACTTTTATCGCCTGCTTGACAGCTTCGGGCGTTAATGCTGTCTTTCAAGTTCTGAGCCATGGCCATCATGTTACGATAGGCAGTAATGATGAGGTCTATTATAGCGGTTCCAGTACCAAGAGCGCGGCCATGGCGCTTGGCTCGGCTCTCAAGGCCAACGGTTTCTTCAGGGACAAGGGCTCTAAGGTCTTCTTATCCAGGGATCACTCCGAAACCGTTCTTTCCTTGGTCGCCAAGGATGACGACTGGATTGAAGCCGACGTGGCGTTTTTCTACGACCGGTTCGGATTGCAAGCCGCGGCTTCAATCGGTGGTCTCCCGATGAAGGTTCGCCTCCTGGATTCGACGCTCGAGACTAGGAAGGTGGTATCGGCCGGCAAAGTGACGCTCGGGACTCGCGACGGGGTTTATTACTTTGGAGCGGCACGCGAAGACGATGCCAAGGCCCTCGGCGGTGCTCTTCGGGCTGCAGGCTTCTTCTCGGGCAAGGGGAAGGAAGTCGTGCTTCTTAAGGGCAAGCTAAGGACGATCTTGTTCCCTGTCGCGGAAGGGGACTGGGATAACTTCGAAAACATCCTCTTCTTCGAAGCCCTGACCCGGAAAGTGGCTCCATCCGTCGGCGGCCTACCGGTGGATGTACGCTTGGTCAATGCCTCTTTCGAAACCAAGAAAGTCTGGACGGTTCAGTGACCGGTGGCGAGTTTTCTGAATCGCACTGATGGATCCGAGCCCCGGCTTAAATCGGCGGGCCTTCCGCCGACCTACACCGCCTTCAAATCCACCTTCGCCTGAGCCAGCGCCTGCACCGCCGCGGTGAGCTGGGGGACGAGGGCTCGGCGGCGGAGGATGATTTGCCGGCTGACTTGGCGGAGCTCTCCGATGCCGCCCAGCATCGCCTTTTCGATCTCTTTCTTCCGCGCCGCGAGGCTGGTGTCCACGGCGGCAAGGTCTCGCGGATCGACGCGGGCGGTTGGATTGAAGACGAAATGCGCGGCGACGGATCTCTTCCAGATCAGGAGCGCGGTGATCAACGTGGGACCGAAGCCGGGGACTTGCTGCAGCGCGCTCTGCGTGAGGTCCCCGGCCGTCTCGATGCCGTAGGACTGCAAGGTGGCGCGCCGGCCGTCTCCGATGCCTTGGATCTTCGCGCGGTCGATGCGGTGCTGGCCGAGGAATTTCTTGAGCTGCGACTGAGCCAGATCGGCTTGCAGTTGATGGATTTTTCTCTGCCGGAGCGCGGGCAGGTCGAGATACTCGATCTTGAGGTTTTCCAAGCTGTTCCGCTTGGCTTCGAAGGCGGACTCGGAGGCTTCCCGGTTCCAGTTTTTTTCGATCGCTTTGCAGAACGCCTCGGCGTCGTCGACGGCGTTTTGCGCTCTCTGACGCAGGGAGTCCGCGCGCTCGAACAGAATGTAGGCCAGAAAGAACAGAACCCCGACGATCAGGACGGGCGCGAGGAATCCTCCATCTTCCACGGCCGCCGCGATGGCGAGCACCGGTCCGGCGATGCCGCAGGACCAGGCGAGGGAGGTGCGCAGGAGCCGGACCTTGTGAGTCGCGAGAACGGTGGGGGAGGGACTGACCGAAAACGCCGCTGTCTGCGGAATCGCGGGACCGGTTCCCGGGGAGGGGACGGCCAGGATCTGCGTCCAGACGGTATTGACCTCGAATCCGCCCGGCTGCACCGCGGCGGTGAGGCCCGCGATGCTGAAGAGGAGGATTCCCGCCTGCCCTTCGATGGCGCACCAGGGGCAGGCCGAGGGTGTCGGGAAAGGTGTGCGCCGTGTTCTGCCGGCAGGTCTGGGTTTTGATCTCCGACAGAGCGGCGATCCACGCTCCGGCGCTCGGCCGGCCGTTGTCGCGGCAGCCTTCCGGCGCGAAGGCGCGCTCGAAGAGGTGAGCGGCTGCCGGGGTGAGCAGCGAGAGATCGGGGGTGAACGGCGGCGCCTGCATCTGCCGCGCGGCGGCGGTTCGGCCGTAGGCGAAACGAAACTCCTTGATCGCTTTTTCGAGCGGCAGGTCGCCGCTGCCGAGATAGCGACCGGAAAATGGGTGGCGGCCCATGAACAGGAGTTGGAAGATGAGCACGGCCAGCCCGAAGACGTCGTGATTCCGGCTGCGGAGAACACGCAGGGTCCCGCCTTGGAGCTCGGGCGGCTGATGAGTCGCGACTCCCACGCCACAGAGGAAGGGACGGCCGTCGACGGTGAGCTGGACGCTGTCGCAATCGATCAGCTTGACCACGGTCTGCTCGGAGACGAGGATGTTGCCGTGGTTGACGTCTCCGATCACGATCTGTCCGCCGGCGTGGACCGCGGCAAAGGCGCGGGCGAGGTTGATCGCGGTGTGGAGCAGGAAGGTCCAGTTGGCTTTGGGAAATCCGGTCAACCGGCTCTTCGGGCTGTACAGATGATGGATCGGCTGGAGCCCGCGGACCCTGGGCATCAGGAAGCCGGAGATCGGACCCCCAGGAATGAGATGCAGCGGTGCGACCGGCCAGGCAAGAAACTTGAGCAGGTCCTCGCTGCGCATCGCGCTCATCGCGGCGATCTTGGCGGCGTGCTCTGGGGTCAGACGCTTGTGGTAGACCTTGGCCGCCAGCCCTCTTTCATCCGCGACCTCGAAGACGGCGCCCTCGCCGCCGGAGCCAAGCCCCTTTCCGAGAGGAACGGCACGCCCGTGGCGATCGTAGAGGGTCGGCTTCGGCTTCACGGCCGTCGGGTCGCGAGGATCAGTGTTTTGTCGTCGTCGGTGCGGTCGTTGATGAGGGGAGACGAGAGGTGCTGGGAGAGCAGCTCCGAGAGCGGTTCTTCGCTCTCCGCGGTGCGGATCCAAGAGAGCATGGAGCGGAAGAACGGCGCCGGCGCCGTCCGGTTCCTGAAGTCGAGAACGAGCCGCTGGAGGCCGTCCGAGAAGAGCGCGAGCTCATCGATCGGTTGCTCGACGTAGGCGTGTTGCAGGTGCTCGGCGGCGTTCGCCTCGGTGGCGAAAAAGGTGGAGTTTTCGTATTCCCCCGAAGCCGGCCAGAAGATCCAGCGGTACTCATCCTGATCGGAGACCACGATGGCTCCGTCGCCGACCTGAAAAAAAGCAGCGCTCTCGGGACCGACGACGGCGCCGAGCAGGGTGCAGGCGAATTCGCGGGGCCGCAGGCCTTCGGTTTCGGCACGCGCTGTGACTTCGGCGCGGAGACGGGCCAGCCAGGCGGTCACGAACGGAATGTCCAGATCGGCGATGCCGCCGCCGGCTTCCAGGAGATGGCGGACTTCGTCGAGCGCCAGCGAGCAGGCGAGCTGTGAGGCTGCTTCGGCCCGCAGTGCGCTGCCGGCGCCATCGGACACGAAGGCGGCCAGGACGGCTTCGCCCGCGGCCGTCTGGAGAACCTCACAGCGGTGCGCGTCCTCGCAGGAGCGTTGCTGCTTCAGATGCGAGGTGCCGACCGCTGAAGCCGCGGCGTAGTGCCAGGCGCTCTTCATCCGGCAGTCGCCCAGCCCTCGGGCGTCACCGGATTGTCGAGCGGCACCTGATCGCCGGGATTGGAGCGCGAGACCGAGCTGAGGGAGTTGGAGAGCCAGGAGAACAGATCGCGGAAGCGCAATCCCTTGAGCTTCAGCGGCTCGCGGACGGTGATCTTCCGGAGGGTGTCGAAGTTGGCGTCCTCGACGCCGACGGCGAAGAACATGAACGCTTTGGACTCCTCGCCGGAGTGCACCAGGCTCGCCGCCCGGCTCCAGGCATCGGTCGGGGCGCCGTCGGTGATCAGGAAGACCCACGGACGGTAGTAGGAGATGCCGTTCTGGCGATAGAGATCCTTGCGCTGGCGCAGCATGTCGAGTGCCTGCTCGATGGCGGCGCCCATCGGCGTGTCGCCGCGCGCCGTGAGCTGCGGCGGCTGGAAGACGTCGGCGGTCTGGAAGTCCGCCACCACCTGCACCGGGCCGAAGGAGACGATCGCCACCTCCACCCGTTTCGCGCTCATGCTGTCCGCGACCAGCTCGTCCTTGAACGTCACCAGCCCTTCATTGAGCTCGCGGATCGGCTCGCCCTGCATGGAGCCGGAGGAGTCGAGGAGCAGGATGCATGGGCAGCGCGGCTCGGGGTTGTCGACGAGGTCGGCCGCGGCGAAGGGGACTTGATCGAATTCCGACACGAGGGCTCCTTGCAGTCAGTCCGGAGCCATTCTACAGGAGGTATCATGGGTCCCATGGACATGCCCCGCCTTGATCTCATCACACGCGTCGGGCCCGTCGGCCTCTTGGAGAAGCCGGCCGAAGGCTCCGAATCTCCCCGCCGCTTCTCTCTCCGGCTGCGCCTCGTGGCCGGATTCTTCGTCCTTCTGTTCCTCCTGGTCACCGTCGCTTCGACCGTGACCAGCCTCGGCCGCTACTGCCTGACGACGGACGCCGCCGATACCCGCGCTCTCCACCATGCCCCGTAAGCCGCCGCCGCCGCCCGATCCCGAGATGGGCACCTGGCAGGGCCGGCCGGTCGCCCGCCGTTTCGTCTCTCCGGACGGCATGACCGTGCTGGTGGGGAAGACGGCGGAGGACAACGATGTGCTCTCCCTCAAGCTCGCCGCGCCGCGCGACTTCTGGTTCCACGTCGCGGCGGAATCGGGCTCGCATGTCATCGTCCGCAATCCCCAGGGGCTCGACCGCCTGCCCAAGGCGACCGAAGAGCTTGCCGCCTCTCTCGCCGCCGGCTACTCCAAGGCGCGCAACGGCGGCCGGGTCTCCGTCCACATGTGCCGCGCCGAGGACGTGCGCAAGCCGCGCGGCCTGCCGCCGGGCAAAGTCGTGCTCGAACGCTTCAAAAACGTCCAGGTGGCGCCGTGGCGGCCGGACGGCAGGGAATCGACGGCTACAGCAGATTGAGGATCGCTTCGGCCGTGCTCGCTTCGAGCCGGCCGGGTTGATCCACCTGGATGGCCTTGACGACGCCGTTCTCGATGAGGGCGGCGTAGCGCCGCGAGCGCTTGCCCATGCCGTAGGCGCTGATGTCGGCTTCCATTCCCATGGCGCGGGCGAAGTCGCCGTTGCCGTCGGCGAGCATCAGGATCTGGTCACCGGTGCCGCGGGAGTTGCCCCAGGCGTTCATGACGTGGTGATCGTTGACCGCCACGCAGGCGATCGTGTCGACGCCTTTCGCCTTGATCTCCGCGGCGCGCAGCACGAAGCCGGGCAGGTGGTAGTCGGAGCAGGTGGGGGTGAACGCCCCTGGCACGGCAAAGAGGACGACCTTCTTGCCGCGGCAGAGGTCGGTCGTGAAGAGGTCCTTGCCGTCGGTTGTTTTCAGCTTGACGTCGGGGATCGTATCGCCTGGTTGGATCGTCATCTCGCTCTCCTTCGGTTCGTGAGCCGGGCGCATCCTATCGCATGGCGACGAACGGCCCGTCCATTCCGTATGATCCCGCCGGGAGAGAATGACGCGATGACCGAACGCATCCGCAACCCGGAGATGGACCAGCTCGTCCGCCAGCTCAACACAGGAGAGATCGTGGACGACGCGCCGGCGGAATTCACCGAGCCCCCGGAATTCGTCACCCCGCGCGCGGGCATCGTGCCGGGGGGCACGGCCCCGGTCGCCGAGCTGCTCGACCGCCCGGCGCAGGCGCGGGTGGAGGAGGGGGAGGTGCTCGACCGCTACCTCCTGGAGATGATCCGCCAGAACGCGAGCGACCTGCTGCTGATCGCCGGCATGCCGCCGGTCTTCAGGCTGGACGGCCGCTTGGTGCGCACCGAGGGGGAGTCGCTCGACGGCGACGAGATGGCGCACATCTTCCGCCCGCACCTCGGCGGCCGTTCGCGCCGCGACCTGGACGAACGCGGCTATGCGGACTTCCCGCTCCGCCTGTCGCCTGGCCGCGAGCTCGACATCGCCAGCGGCCCTTCCTGGCGTTTCCGGGTGAACCTGCACCGGCAGGGCGGCCAGCTCGCCGCGGCGATTCGTTCTCTGCCGCTGGAAATCCCCAGCATCGCCGGTCTCAACCTGCCGCTCTCGTTCGCCGAACTGGTGCGGCAGAGCCGGGGCCTCGTCCTCGTCTGCGGCCCCACCGGCTCGGGCAAGTCGTCCACCCTGGCCGCGCTGGTCGGTGAGCTCAACCGTACCCGCTCCTGCCACATCCTCACCATCGAAGATCCGATCGAATACGAGCACCGGCCGGGCAAGGCGGTCATCGAGCACATCGAGATCGGCCGCGACGCCCGGTCCTTTCCCGAAGCCCTGCGCGCCGCGCTCCGCCAGGATCCGGACGTCCTCCTGGTCGGCGAGATGCGCGATCTCGAAACCGTCGCGACGGCGATCACCGCGGCCGAAACGGGCCATCTCGTCCTCTCGACCCTGCACACCAACGATGCCGCCCAGGCCGTGCACCGCATCGTGGACGTCTTCCCGCCGGCGCAACAGACCCAGATCCGCCACCAGCTCGCGCTCGCGCTCAACGCCATCATCGTGCAACAGCTCGTGCCGCGCTCCGACGGCCGCGGCCGGGTGCCGGCGGTGGAGCTCCTCCTGGCGAGCTACCCGGTGCGCCACCACATCCGCAGCGATCATCTCCAGAAGCTCTACAACGAAATCACCCTCGGCAAGCGCCACGGCATGATCTCCCTGGAGCAGTCGCTCGCCAACCTCGTGCGCGAAGGGAAGATCGACATCGACGAGGCGCGGATGCGCGCGAGCCATCCGGACGAGCTGGAAGGATTGCTGCGGGGATGAGGGGAGCGGCTCGCTTCTGATCGCGACAAGCACTTGATCCTTTGAAGGAATAACCCTCGCGGAGGAACAGGATATGACGCGATCCATGAAGTGCGCGCTGATGCTGTCTTGCGGCCTGTTGGCCGCCGCGGCCCACGCGGCTCCCATCTGCTACGCGAAGCCGAAGGGGGTGCAGCCCCCGAGCCTCGACAAGTCGAATCTGACCAACCATGGCGGCGGCGTCATCGCCTGCCCCCACGTCGTCCTGATCTTCTGGGGGCCGACCTTTGCCACCGGTGGCGCCGACAACACCTACGCCACGACCCTGCAGGCCTTCCGCAACCAGCTCGGCAGCACCTGTGAGTGGAAGACCATCAATCAGTATGGAATCACCTTCCCCTGCAACCTCGCCGGCGGCACCCCCGACTGGTTCGACACCACCCTGCCGCCGACCAACGTCACCGACTCCACGGTCCAGAGCAAGGTGACTACGTATCTCTCGACCCACACCTTCGACAACAGCGCGATCTATACGGTCGTCATCCCGAGCACCTCGTACTCTTCGAGCGGTGGCAGCACCTCGTGCGGCGGCCCGAGCCTCGCCTACTGTGCGTACCATGGCGCGTACAGCACCTCCGGCCACACCGCGAAGTACACCATCATCCCCTGGCCGGGCTGCAGCGGCTGCAGAGTCGCCGGCTGGTCGAACGTGCAGAACGCGGAGCATTTCCTCGTCCACGAGACCCGCGAAGCCGCCACCGACCCGGTGAATGCCTGGTGGGACGGTACGACCGGCCAAGAGGCCGACGACAAGTGCGCCTGGACGCCCTCGCCGTTCATCGGCACCGGCGGCTACTCCTACCAGGACGAGTGGTCGAACCTCCTGGGCAGGTGCATCAGTTGCTAGGAGCGGCCTGAAGCCCTCACCCCCTGCCCCCTCTCCCACACACCCGCACATTCTCCCGGGAGAGGGGGAGGAAAACTCAAAGGGCTGAGGTGTTTCCCCCTCTCCCGGGGGAAGGGAGGGCGTGTGGGAGAGGGGGCAGGGGGTGAGGGGTCCGCATTGCCACCACCACCGCCCACCCCAACGCCACGAACGCGACACACCCCGCCAGAATCTCCGGCCACGCCGAAACTTCCACGACCACCCGGTGGCGACCGGCCGGCACCTGCACACCGAGGAGATTGAGATTGACCGGCACCGTCTCGATCCGCCGTCCGTCCGTCCGCGCGGTGAAGAGCGGCTGCCAGGCACGGCGCACGACGGCGACGCCGCCACCGCCCTCTGTCTCGATCTCGATGCGGTCGGGCGATGCGGCGATCAGACGTGCTTTCCCGGCCGGATCGTGCGCCACCGGCCGGACGGTCGTCGCCGCGACGGCGGCGACGGGGTCCGGATTGTGGCTGACCAGGGTGAAGGCTTCGTCCGCAGTCGCCGCGGGGAGGAGCCGTTGCGGCCACCACACCGGCGGCGCCGGATCGGCGACGGCGTAGAGGCGGGTGGTCACGCCGTAGCGCTCCGTGGTGTCGAGGAGGCGGAGAGCCGGCGATCCCGGATCTTCGAAGGCGACGACGGCTTGCAGGCCGACGGCGCGGAACCAGCGCGCCCGCTCTTCCCATTGCAGAGTGGGAAGGCCGTCGAGCATCGGCTTGAAGAGGAGGGTGTGCATCCCTTCGAGGTCCGGCGCGAGCGGGTAGGTGAGGCCGTGCAGAAGGCCCGGCGCGGCGCTCAGATCCTCCGCCTTCAAGCGCTCCAGCACGGTGCGCGGACCGTCCGGCAGACGATACGGCGGATCGGGCTCCCAGGGCGGCACGGCGAGCGTCTCGTCCAGCACCGCCGTTCCCGGTCCCAGCCTTCGGGCCCAGGTGGAGGGCTGACGGTAGGGCGCCGTCGAATCCGTCGTGGCGAGTGGATAGAGTTGGAGGAGCGTCGCGAGGTGCAAGCCGGCGAGGAGAACCGCCTGGCGGGATCGCGGTACGCGGGCTCGCGTCGCCAGGAACGCCAGGGCGAGAGCCGCGCCGGCGACGGCGAGCGCGAGCTGCCAGGAGCCGATCTGGGTCCGCAACAGCGCGAGCGCCGCGGGGCGGTACGTCGCCGGCTCGGTCGGTCCGGGAGGGTTCGCCGCGAAGGTGCGTTCGACCCCGGCGATCAGGAACGGACCGGCTGCCGTCACCGCCGCGGCGAGGACGAGAAACAGTCCTCCAGCAACTGCCGCCAGCTTGCGCCATCGGCCCAATCCTTCACCTAGAGCCCGCTCCAATCCCCAGCCGGCGAGGAGCGGCAGAGCAAGCACCAGCCAGAAGACAAACTTCTCGGGGAACCGGAACAGACCGAAGCCGACGGTGACCAGCAGATCGCCGCGCAGGCCCGCGATCAGGGCGACGACCGGTCCTGCCACCGCGAGCAGCGCCCAGCCGCGATGCCGGCGGGCTGCGGCGGCGGCCAGCCAGACGGCGAGGATTCCGGCGTAGAGCGAAAAGAAGAGCGGCACGTCGGGGAGTACCTTCACGTTCCAGATGCCATGGCGGCCGATGTACGCCGGCCAACCGAACGGGAAGGGGAGGACCAGCTCCAGCAGTCGCGCCGGATGCAGCGTGTAGTGCACCGCCTGCGCCACGCTCACCCCCTGGCCGCCGCGCACCGTGAACGGCAGCACGCGGAGCGTGGCCACCACCTGCGGCAGCGCGATCACCATCCCGACCGTGCCGACCGCCATCGCGGTGACCGTCCCCCGCCGTCCCCCATGGCGCGACACCGCGGCCAGCAGAAGTGGAACCAGCCCGAGCGCCGCGGTCACCGGCTCGCCGCCCAGCAGCGCGAAGCCGCACGCGATCCCGCCGAGAGCGATGCCACGCCGCCCGCCGCGCACCGCGCCGAGCAGCACCAGCGGCCACCAGGCGGCAACCGTCAGCGTGTTGTAGAAGGTCAGCGCCGAGAGCATCCACCCCGAGCCGGCGTAGGTCATCCCGGCGAGAAGAGCGGCGGCCTTTCCCTGACCCATCTCGCGCGCCAAAGCCGCCATGCCGATCAGCGCGAGCAGCCAGTGCAGCGCAAAATGGAGATTGAACGCGCTCCAGAACGGCAGCGCCAGATAGAAGAGATTGTCCGGATAGAACGCCAAAGCATTCGGATTGCCGCGGAACGGCTGGCCGAGCCCCCAGGTGGGATTGAACGCCGGAATCCGCCCCGCCGCGAGCTCCGCCGCTCCGAACGCCTTGAGCGGCAGATGGGTGAGGAAGACGTCGCGCAGATAGAACGTCCGCACCCCCAGGATGGTGGGCACGCACACCCACGCCCACACCAGCAGCGCCGCCGCCAGCACGGCGAGGAGGGGACGGTCTTCGGATTTCACGACGCTATCCCCCCTCCTCGAACAACCCCCGCTGTGGTTCCTCCGGCCCCGCATACACCAGCCGCCGCCCGCCATCCAGCACGCGGGCGTTCGGATCGATCTCGTGCCGTTCCGTGCGGCCGGGGCCGAGGATGTGGCGCACTTCGATCCCCCGGGCTTCGAGGGCGTCGGAAATCAGGCGGCGGTGGCAGCGCCAGGGGACCGCTTCGGCGCAGAGGATGGCGACCGTCCGGGTACGGCTCCGCTCGATCAGCTCCTCCAGGGCCGCCTGGAAGTCCGCGCTTTCCATGTGATCGGCGTAGCCGCGGAAGGCTTCCACCCGCCAGGCGGTGTGCGGCGAATCGGGGCGGGCGGCGCGCCGGCCGCCGAGGCGCGGCTCGTGCATGTATTCGATGCCGGCCCCGGCGAGCGACGCCGCCAGGGCGTCGCGGGAGAACTGCGGATGGCGCCGCGAGCCCGGGAAGCGGCGGACGTCCAGCAGCAGCTCGACGCCGTTTTCGGCCAGGAGAGACAGGAGCTCGCCGATGGGGCGCGTGGAGTGGCCGATCGTCAGGACGGGCGGCATCCCGGCTACTATAGAAGATGGAGATCTCAACCGGGAGCCGGGAAGAAACTGGCCGGAGCCGAGGTTCCCTCCGGCGGAGCGGAGACGCGTGTGCGTTTGAAAGTCCTTACCTACAACATCCACCGGGCGATCGGCGTCGACCGCCGTTTCAAGCCCGAGCGCATCATCGAGATCCTGCACCATCACAGTGCGGATCTCGTCCTCTTGCAGGAAGTCGACGAGGGGGCTCCCCGCTCGCGCGAGCTCGATCTCGCCAAGGAGCTGGCCGCCGAGTCCGGCTATCCCCATTTCGCCGTCGGCCACAACGTCAGCCTCAAGAAGGGGCGCTACGGCAACGCCACCCTGAGCCGCTTCCCCATCCTGCGCGAGCGCAACATCGACCTCTCCGTCGACCAGAGCTGGATCCGCCGCGGCTGCCAGCACACCACGGTGCTGCTCGCCGAGGGCAAGCCGCTGGAGGTGTTCAATCTCCACCTCGGGCTCTCCGCCCGCGAGCGCCAGAAGCAGATCGAGCTGCTCGCCCGCTCCTCGGAGCTGAGCGGCCTGGACGGCAGCATGCCGACCCTCGTCGGCGGCGACTTCAACGACTGGCGTTCGCTCCTCTGGCCGGTGTTCACCAACGGCCTGGGATTCCAGAGCGCCACCGACAGCCGCACCGGCCGGCGGCGCGCGCTGGCGACCTATCCCAGCTTCTCGCCCCAGGGCCCGCTCGACCGCATCTACTTCCGCGGCACCCTGCGCCTCGCCGGCATCCACCGCTGCCGTCTCCAGGTGGCGCGCCTGGCCAGCGACCACCTGCCGGTGATGGCCGAGTTCGACCTCATATAGCCGCCGGCCTCCGCGAGGGGGTATGCTGTGCAGGTTTCCGTCCATCGAATCTCCCAGGAAGGATTTGACCCAGTGTCCCGGCCCGCCGTTCTCGTCGTCGATCCAGAGGCGTTCCGTCGTCGCGAGATCGCGACGGGGCTGACCGAATTCGGCTACGAGGTGATCCCGGCGGTCGATGAGCAGCAGGGGATGCGCTTCGCCGAGAAGCTCGGTCCCGGCATCGTCGTCGCTCCGGCGGTGTTTGCCTTGAACGGCGGCTCGCCCTTGATGGCGCGCTTCGCGGCGCGGGTCTCCGGCTCCGATCACACCCTGCTCCTCCTCGGCGAGGGCGAGCAGCAGGGGCGCGAGCTGCCCGAAGAGGTGCTGTTCCTCGACGCCGCCGGCCTCGACGGCGCCGACCTGGTGCGCCGCATCCATCTCGTCCTTCTCGGCCGCGAGGTCGGCCTGGAGCCCGACGCCAACCTCGAATCGCTGGTGGGCGATCTGTCGCTCCATCCCCTGATGGAGCTGTTGCGCGGCCTGGCCCGGGCGAACGCCACCGGCCGGGTGGTCTGCGCCGAGGGGAAGATCACCCTGGAGAACGGCGAGGTCGCGGGCGCCGCGGCCGGGCGCACGACGGGCGTCAAGGCATTCTGCCGGCTGAGCCATCTCGACGCCGGCCCGTTCTGGGTGCAGCTCCGGCCGCCCGACGTCACCGGTCCGGTCAAAGCGGCGCAAGAGATCAAGCTGGATCTCAAGGCGCTGATCATCCTCGCCCTCGAAGACGCCGTCCACGACGCGCCCGATCCGCGCTCGCGGGTGCGCGTGCAGGTCGGCCCCGCCTTCTTCGAGACCCGCTACAACGCGCGCCAGCAGGAGCTGCTCGCCGCCGTGCCCGCCAGCGTCACCGTCGGCCGCCTGCTCGACGCCCTGCCGGCCACCGACGGCCAGATCCTGCGCGACCTGCTCGGCCTGCGCGAGCTGGGGATTGTCGTCCTGGAGGAGCCGCGCGACCTGGTGCGCGTGGTCACCGACTCGACCTGCGACCTGCCGCCCGACCTGGCGCGCGCCCATGGCATCCAGATCGTGCCGCTGCTGGTGCTCTTCGGCGACCGCGTCTACCACGACGGCGTCGACCTGCGGCCGAAGGAGTTTTACGACCTGCTGGAGAAGGGGCAGGAGCACCCGCGCACCAATCCGCCCTCGAAGAGCGACTTCCTGGACGTCTACCGCGCCCTCGCCGCGGACCGCGACGTGATTTCGGTGCACATCGCCGAAACCCTGTCGCAGACCGTGGTGCACGCGCGCGCCGCGGCGGAGGAGGGGCTGCCCGAGATGCAGCGCCTGCGCGGCGAGGCGGAGCAAGTGATCCTGCGCGTCGTGGACAGCAACAGCGTCAGCCTGGGACTGGGCATGCTCGCCCTCTTCGCCGCCCGCATGGCGCGGCGCGGCATCGAGCCGGACGTCATCGTCGAGCGCCTGGAGGCGATGCGCAGCCGCATCCACGTCTACTTCGCCGTCAACACCCTCGACTATTTGGCGCGCGGCGGCCGCATCGGCAAAGGGCGCGCCTTCATCGGCAACCTGCTCGGCATCAAGCCGATCCTCGGCGTGGTGAACGGCGAGGTCACGGCGGTCGACAAAGTGCGCGGCGGCCGGGCGGCGCAGCCGCGCCTCATCGAGCTGTTCCGTGCCGGGATCGATCCGAAGCGGCCGGTGGTGGTGAACGTCGCCCACGCCAAGGCGCCGGTGTGGGCCGACCGGCTGCGCGGATTGATTCAAAAGTCCTTCGACGTCGCCGAGCTGACCGTCGCCGAGATGGGTCCTGTCGTCGGCACTCACGCCGGCCCCGGCACGGTCGGCGCCGCCCTCTTTCAACCCACCGCCGACGAGCTGCCGACGGTGGCGCCGCTCCCCGAGCCCCAGTGACGGCGAGCATGGCCAGCCGGACAGTGCTCATCACCGGCGTCAGCCGTGGCCTCGGCCATGCGCTCGCCCTGCGCATGGCCACCCTGGGCCACGTCGTCATCGGCTGCGCCCGCACCTGGAAGGCGGTCGAAGACATGCAGGCGCTGCTCGGCGAGCCGCACGGATTCTCCGTGGTCGACGTCGCCTCCGCCGTCGAAGTCGAAACCTGGTCCCGCCGCGTCCTCGCCCGCCATCCGCCGGTCGACCTGTTGATCAACAACGCCGGAGTGATCAATGCCAACGCGCCGCTCTGGCAGGTGCCGGAGGGGGAGTTCTCCCGCGTCGTCGACGTGGCCCTCAAAGGGACCTACCACATGGTGCGCTACTTCCTCCCCTCCATGCTGGAGCGCGGCCATGGCGTGGTGGTGAACCTGAGCTCCGGCTGGGGCCGTTCCCACGCCGCCGAGGTCGCTCCCTACTGCGCCGCCAAGTGGGGGATCGAAGGCCTGACGCGAGCCCTCGCCGAGGAGCTCCCCCCCGGCCTCGCCGCCGTCGCCCTCAACCCCGGCGTCATCCACACCGCGATGCTCGAAAGCTGCTTCGGCCAATCCGCCAAAGGCTACCCCGGCCCCGAGCGCTGGGCCGACCGCGCCGCGCCGTTCCTGCTCGAGCTGGGACCGCAGGACAACGGCAAGAGCCTCACGGTGCCGGGGTTCTGAGCCCTCACCTCCCTATTCCTCTTCTCCCACACGTCCTCCCGCCCGCTCGGGATAGGTGGGAACTGGCAGCCTGACATCGGCTCCTCAACGTCATCTTGAAGACGAGCCCTATGAGGCGAGCTGTCGGTACCACTCCGAGCCAGGCGGCGCCGCGGATGTCCCTCCTGGTGCCAGTCGCCCTGGAAATTTCTTCTCATGTCCGTCTACTCCCTAAAGTGGTCACATGCGCTCGATTCGGGCTTCTGAGTTCAAGGCGAAGTGCCTCGCGATCCTCGACGATGTAGAGCGGACGGGGGAGCCGATTACGATCCTCAAGCGGGGGCGGCCCGTGGCTCGGCTGGTGCCTCCTGCGCGGGGAGAGGGAAAGTATCCCCAGGATACTCTCAAGGGCACGGTCAAGATCCTCGGTGACGTTCTTGAGCCTGTGCTTCCGGCCGAGATGTGGGAGGCCGAGGGTGGAGAGGCTGACGGAAGGCGTTTCTCGCCACCCACATCCTCCTCTGACATGGTTTCCTGAAACCTTGTCCCGCGAAACGTTTCCCCCTCCCCGCGCATTCATAGAGTAGGAGGTATAGAATCGCCCCTTCGCTAGGAGGCGACCTTACCCTTGGATCTCGTTTCAGCGTTTGTGCCAAACCGCGTAGTCTCGCGCACCACGACGCGCATCCTGATCGCCGGCCAGGTGGCGGTGGCGCTGCTGATCTGGATCAACTCGCCGTTCCCGGTGCTGCCGCAGCCCGGCGAGGTGGCGAAGGCGTTCCGCGTCCTGTGGTTCGAGCAGGGGCTGGGGCCCGAGCTGTGGACCAGCTTCACCATGAACCTGGAGGCGCTGGCGCTCACCGTGGTGATCTCGCTCGCGCTTTCCTATCTCGCCGTGATGCCGTTCTTCCGGCCGATCACCGCCGCGGTGTCCAAGGGGCGGTTCCTGGGTCTGATCGGCCTCACCTTCATCTTCACGCTGATGATGGGCGGCGGCCATCCCCTCAAGGTGGGGCTGCTGACCTTCGGCATGACCGTCTTCTTCGTGACTTCGATGGCCAGCGTCGTCGCCGAGATCCCGCTCGAGAAGCTAGACCATGCGCGCACGTTGCGCATGAACGAGTGGCAGGTGGTGTGGGAGGTGGTCATCCTCGGCACCTTCGACCGCGCGATCGAGGTGCTGCGGCAGAACGCGGCGATCGGCTGGATGATGCTCACCATGGTCGAGGGGATCTCGCGCTCCGAGGGCGGCGTCGGCGCCATGCTGCTCAACCAGAACAAGCACTTCCATCTGGCCGAGGTGTTCGCCATCCAGATCACCATCCTGGTGGTGGGCATGCTGCAGGACTACGGAATCGGCGCGCTCGGCCGGCTGCTCTGTCCCTGGGCCGAGCTCGAGCTGAAGCGGATCTGAGCCATGGATACCCCCAACGACTGCCGGCTGCCGATTTTCCCCCATGAGTACGGGGAGACCATCCTCAAGGCGACCAATGTCTCGAAGGCGCTGTCGGGGACCCAGATCCTGCGCGACGTCAACCTGGAGATCAAGGACGTGCGCCGGCCGGACAAGATCGCCGGCCAGGTGGTGGGTCTGCTCGGCCCGTCCGGCATCGGCAAGACGTCGCTCTTCCGCATCCTCGCCGGTCTCGACGCGCCGGACGCCGGCGAGATCCTGCTCGGGCCGGAGCTCAAGCCGGTCGAGCGCGGCATGGTGGGCGTCGTGGCGCAGGACTATCCGCTCTTCGCGCATCGCACCGTGCTCGGCAACCTGACCGTGGCGGGGCGGCTCTCCGGTCTGTCCGCGAAGGAGTCGCGCGAGAAGGCGCAGGGATTTCTCACCCGCTTCGGCCTGGAGGATCGCGCCAAGCGGTATCCGATCCAGCTCTCCGGCGGCCAGCGGCAGCGCGTGGCGATCGCCCAGCAGTTCATGTGCAGCGAGCGCTTCCTGCTTCTCGACGAGCCGTTCTCGGGCCTCGATCCGGTCGGCGTCGACCGCGTCTGCCAACTGCTCGACGAGGTGGCGTGCATGGACGAGCTGAACACCATCATCGTGGTCACCCACGACATCACCGCCGCCTTGCAGGTGGCCGACACGATCTGGCTGATGGGCCGCGACCGCGATGCGCAGGGCAAGATGGTCCCCGGCGCGCGCGTGCAGGAGAGCTACAATCTCATCGAGCGCGGGCTCGCCTGGCGCGACGGCGTCGCGACGACGCCCGAGTTCCTGATTCTGGCGCGGGAGATCCGGTCCCGCTTTCCGTCGCTCTGAGCCGCTCTTAGAGACAAGCCCTTGGATCAGAAGACGCTCATCAAGAAAGCCGCCACCAAGGCGCTCCTGGCCCCCGGCAACGTGACCTCGGGTGCGGTGGCGCTCGCCGCGTCGGCGGCGCTGTGGAATCCGCTGCCGCTGATCCTCTGGGGTCTCGGATCGACCCTCTTCGTCACCTTCGCCTCGACGGCCGATCGCTGGCACAAGCTGGTGATGGTGGAGGAGAAGCAGTCCGCCGAGGCGAAGTCGGTGGCCGACCGCACGGCGCTGCTGCAAAAGGTCCAGTCCCTCCTCGCCGATCCGCAGGTGGCGGGCTGGATGCGCCGCAAGCTGATGCCGGACTATCTGGCCGTCTTCGCGCGCCTGACCGACATCCGCTCCCGCGTCGCCCACGTGCTCAGCGAGCGCACCGATCTCGACGCCGGGACGCAGCAGGGGATCCTGCAGCAGCTCGACTACATGCTGAGCGCCTATTTGCAGTTCGTGCGCGAGCGGATCGGCTATCTCCAGATCCTGGTCGCCGTCCGCCCGGGTGGGCCGGACGTGGGGGAGGGAACCGCCGCGGTCGCGGCCGCGCCGCCGCCGCTCCCGGTGACCCCGTCGCCGAGCCGTTTCCAGCAGCGGACCGGCCGGCCGCCGCTGCGCGCCGTGGAAGACCCCGCGGGGGCGACGCCGCCGAGCGTCGACCAGCGGCTCGCCGAGATCGACGTCAGGATCAAGGCGTTGCAGGATCTGGCGCAGAAGGAGCCGGCCACGGCGCGCACCCGCGAGTGGCACGTCGGCATCCTCCAGAAACAGCGCGAGCTCCTGCTCGACTGCCAGAGGCGCGACCAGTGCGTGGTCGCCCAGCTCGGCGCCTTCGCCGACGTCTTCGAGGTGATCCTCGGGCGGGTCAGCGCCGCGCAGCTCAACGCGACCGAAGTCGCCAGCTATATGGGAAGCGTCGTCGAGCAGGTCGAGGAGACAGAGCGTTTCGTCGCCTCCCTGCGGCCGTCGGTCGATCAGTTGATGGGAGGCGTCGACGCCGATCTGGCGCGCTGGCCCGCCTCCCCATGAAGTCAAGCTGAAGTCAAACCCGTAGCTCAACCATGGACTCTTCGGAGGACATCAGAATATGAAGATCACCCCGTTTGGGAAAGCGGTCATCGTAGTGGCCCTGCTCGCCGCGGCCTTCTTCAGCGTCCGCCGTTTCGCGCCGGGACTGCTGGAAAAAATCATGCCGTCGGCCAAGGGGAAGGAATCGGTCGTCCCCACCAAGGCCGACCTGCCGCAGCTCCCCTCGTCGTCGGGAGCACAGCCGGCCGCCGTCAAGGCGGTCGCAATGCCCGGCTCGCGGCCGGGTTGCGACAATCAGCCGGAAGTCCGTTTCCTGCATTGGGCGTGGAACGCCCAGATGGGCATGATGTTCGCGACCGGCGGCAAGCAGGCGACGGACGGCAGCCTGATGTGCCAGAACAACGTCAACCTGAAGCTGATCCGCGAGGACGACACCGGCAAGATGCAGGAAGCGCTGGTTGCCTTCGCGAGCGAGCTCAAGAACGGCACCGCGAACCCCACCAAAGGCGCGCACTTCGTCGGCATCATGGGCGACGGCTCGGCGACCTTCCTGAAGGGACTGAACGACACCCTGTCGCGCCTCGGCCCCGAGTACACCGCGAAAGTGGTCGGCTCGGCCGGCTACTCGCGCGGCGAGGACAAGTTCATGGGCCTGCCGGACTGGAAGTCCAACCCCGCCACCTCGAAGGGCGGCCTGGTGGCCGGCGTGCTCCGCGACGGCGACTGGAACATCGCCCAGAAGTGGCTCGGCGACAACGGCCTGTGCAACAACCCGGACGAGAAGACCTACGACCCCAACTGCCTCAACTGGGTGGCCGCCTCGGACTACATCGACGCGGCCGAGAAGTACGTCGCCAACTACTGCGAATCGCGGCCGGTAGTGGCGAACGGCAAGCGCACCGGCGACACCAAGAAGGTCTGCGTCGACGGCGTGGTCACCTGGACGCCCGGCGACGTGACGGTCTCCAAGAAGCGCGGCGGCCTGGCCTCCATCGTCTCCACCAAGGAGTACAGCTCGCAGATGCCGCACGTCATCATCGGCATCGACAAGTGGATGAAGGACAACCCGAAGATCGTCGAGGGGATGCTCGCCGCGATCTTCCAGGGCGGCGACCAGGTGAAGACCAATCCGCAGGCGCTGCACAAGGCGGCCGAGGTGAGCCAGCAGGCGTATGCCGAGAAGGACGCCGACGCCGACTACTGGGAGAAGTACTACGACGGCTCGAAGGAGCGCGACAAGCAGGGTCTGATGATCGACCTCGGCGGCTCGGCGGTGAACAACCTGGCGGACAACCTGGTCCTCTTCGGCCTGACGCCCGGCTCGTCCAGCCTGTTCGGTGCCACCTACCGGGTGTTCGGCGACATCGTGAAGAACCAGTATCCGGACCTAGTGCCGACCTACTACCCGGCCGACCAGATCCTCGACACCTCCTACATCCAGAGCATCGCCGGCCGCTCCGAGTCGTCGCGGACCACCGTCGCGGCGGCCGAGCAGCCGACCTTCTCGCCCTCGGCGCCGGTGCGCAGCGTGGTGAGCCGCAAGTCGTGGCAGATCACCTTCCAGACCGGCAGCGCCAACTTCACACCGGACGGCCAGCGCCAGCTCGAGCAGCTCCTGCGTGACCTGCTGGTGGCGAGCGGCACGGTGGTCGAGGTGCACGGCCACACCGACAACGTGGGCAACCCGAAGTCCAACATGGACCTCTCCGAGGCGCGCGCCTTCGCGGTGAAGCAGTGGCTGGAGAAGCAGGCGCCGGTGAACTTCCCCGAAGGCCGCATCCGCGTCTTCTCGCACGGCCAGGAGAACCCCATCGCCCCCAACTCCAGCGAAGCCGGCCGCGCCAAGAACCGGCGGGTGGAGATCGTGCTGGGGACGACGGGGTAGACTCCACGCCGCACCCGGGCCCTCACCCCCGACCCCTCTCCCGGCTCCCTCCACGTCCCCGCCGGGAGAGGGGCCGGGGGTGAGGGCGCTTTTCGCCGCCGCCGATTTTCTCCGAGAGCGAGGATTGTTTGCCCCAGACTGAAGACCTCCACCAGGAATCGTTCGCCACCCTCCATAAGATCCTCACCGAATCGGGACCTTCCCCGGTGCTGCTGCTTTCCGGCGAGCCCGGCAGCGGTCGCGCGGGAACCTTGGACGCCGCGGTTCGCCAAGCTCAGATCACGCTGCTCCGGCTCGACCTCGACGGGTATGAGGAAGGACCGGAGGGGCTGCTCGGCTTCCTCAGCCTGTGGGGCCAGCGCCATGAGGCGGAGACCGACGAGGCGGCGGCGGAGCGGCTGGAGAAGGTGGCGGAGCTGGCGGGGGAGATGACGCCGTCGATGGCGAGCGCGATCCTCGTCGCGATCCTTCTCTCCCAGGACGGTCAGCTTGCCGACAGCTCCGGCGATCCCTGCGAGAGCACCCGCCGGATTCTCGACCGCCTCGCCGGTGCCGGCCGGCTGGTGCTGCACGTCGCCGACAGCGCTCAACTCGACGCGGTGAGCCGCCGTTGGCTCCTCGACGAGGTGGCGCGCAATCCGCGCATCGTCCTGGCCTTCTCCTGTCATCCCAACGACCTCAATGTCTCGGTGGCTTCCGATGCGCAGGTCCGCCGGCTTGAGCTCGAGCATCCCGAGTCGGAGGGTGCCGTCCACCTGGAGCCGGTGCGCGATCTTCTCTCCCGCTCTGATCTTCAGGCCGCGGACCAGATCGGCCGCTTCCTCGATCTCGCGGCGCTCTGCGGCCGGAACGTTCCCTGCGATGTGCTGTTGGCCCATCTGGAGGTGACCACGGAGCAGCGCGAGGCGCTGCTGGACCTGATCGACGAAGAGCTGGTGGAGGAGGGAGAGCACCGCCTGTTCGTCGATCACCAGTACGGCCACCCCTCGTTCCCGGGCCTGCTGGTCTACAGCTTCCTGCGCCCCGCACTCAACCAGAGCCTCCTCGCGGACGTGCCGCGGGACAAGCGGAAGCGGCTGGCCGCCGAGCTGCTGGACTTCGTGCGCAACCATGTGCCGATCGCGACCCGGGGCGTCGCCCGGCTCTTCGTCCAGCTTGCGGAGCAGACGGGAGATTCGAAGGAGCGCGAGCCCTACCTCCGCTTGCTGCGCTGGTGGGTCAGCCCCGGCGATCTTGAAGGATTGACCGCGGCCGTCACCCAGGAGCTGGAGACGGGGAAGACGCCGCCGGAAGCGCTGCTGGAGATCACCGACCGGGCCTCCGGGATCTGGCCGCCGCCGCACCGCCTGGCGCTGCTCGCCGCCCTCTCCGCCGAAGAGATCTCACGCCCCCTCCAGGCCGACACCCACTACCTCCGCGCCGGCCTGCTGCGGGAGTCCGGACAGCCGAAGGAGGCGCTCCGCGAAGCCACCTGGCATTGGCGGCGGCCGAGGAAGTGCATGGACCGCAGAGCGGTCCTCGCGGCGCGATCCTCACCCTGACCGGAGTCCTCGCCGGAGACGTCGGTGATTTCACCCGCGCCCGCGCCGACTTCGAGCAGTCGCTCAGCGTTCACCGAAGCGTCTTCGGAGAGCGCCACCCGAGCGTCGCCGCTTCACTGGCCAACCTGGCGGCCCTGAGCCGGCATCTGGGGGAGACCCAAGCGGCGCGCGACCTGTTCGATCAGGCATTCGCGATCGCCCGCGAGATCCAGGGAGAGGACCACCCCTTCACCCAGGCGCTGCTGAAGGCGAGAGACGAGCTCGCCTAACGTCCCACCGGCTGCCCCGCCTCCCACCCACCCTCGCGGAGGCGGTCGAGCAGCGCCAGCACGTCCTCCCGTTGCGTGTGCACCAGGAGCAGCAGCAGATCTCCCTTGCGCGCCCAGGCGAGAGCCTCGCGGACCGCTTCGATCTCGGTGGTGGCGCGGCCGATCATCTCGTCGCCAGCTCCGAGCTTGCGGATCTCGTCCTCCAGGATCGCCGGCACCTCTCCCGGCTGGCGCCCGCGCAGCATCTCGGGCAGCTCCTTGATCACCACGCGGTCGGGCGAGAGCTTCCAGGCGGCGCGGGCGAGATCGCGGAGGCTCGCGTCGTCGCGGTCGCCGGCTTGGCCGAGCAGGATCAGGCGGCGGCGGGCGGTCAGGTTCGCGGCGATGCCCAGCACGGCGGCAATGCCGTGCGGGTTGTGCGCGTAATCGAGCAGGATCTTCACGTTGTCCAGCTCGATCAGATTGCCTCGCCCGGGGTTGTCCTCCGGCGTGCCGCGGACGTGGCGCAGACCGCGCAGCATGGCCTCGTCGGGGAGGAGCAGCGAGGAGCCGGCGGCGAGGGCCGCCAGGGCGTTGGCCACGTTGTGCCGGGCGGCGCCGCTGAACGCGATGGGGATGTCGTCGACCGTGCCGACCACCTGCTTCCAGCCGCCGGACCAGCGTTCGAGCTCGCCACCGCGGAGCACCCAGGCGGTCTCTGCCGCGCCGAGCCGCTGATGGACAGGCGAGCGCTCGGGATCGAGGCTGAACCAGACGACCGTCGCCGCAACGCCGCCGACGCGGGCGATGAGGAGCGGATCGTCGGCGTTGAGCACGGCGTGGCCGTCCGCTCCGACCACCCGCGTCACCACCATCTTCGTGTCGGCCAGCGAATCGAGATCGCCGATCCCCTGCTCGCCCAGGTGGTCCGCGGCCACGTTGGTCACCAGCGCGACGTCGGCGCGGCGCACCGCGAGCCCGCGGCGCAGAATGCCACCGCGGGCGGTCTCCAGGATCGCCAGCTCCACCCGCCGGTCGCGCAGCACGCGGCGGGCACCTTCGGGGCCGGAGAAGTCGCCGCGGTCGAGGATCTCGCCGCCGACCTCCACCCGGTCCGTCGAGGTCATCCCCGCCGTCAGGCCGGCAGAGCGCACCATGGCCGCGAGCAGGCGCACGGTGGTGGTCTTGCCGTTCGTCCCCGTCACCAGGACGACCGGAATGTCCCGCACCTGATCCCAGGACACCTCGTCCGGCCGCGGCAGAGCGTTCACCGGCCAGGTGAGAGAGCCGATCCCGAGCCCCACCGAGGCGTGCTCGTCGTCCGAGAGAAAGGCCACGCTCCGCGCCTCCGCGGCGGCGCGCAGGGCGAGCAGAGCGGGATTGCGCTCGCGCTCGATCGCCGCGCGCAGGCGCTCCACCGGATCCTCCGCCTGCGAGGCGATCGGCGAGGCTGTCGCCGCGGCCCACGCTTCGTCGTTGATCTCCGTCGCGGCATAGAGAGCGTCGTCAGGAGCCGACAGCGCCAGGCTCGCGCCGCCCGGAAAACGGCGGACCGCGGTCGCCTCGCCGGACCAGCCCACCGCATCCAGCAGGCGGCGCGCCTCCCGGCGCCAGGCGTCGATCGCCGCCTCGGCTTCCTCGGGCGCGAGCGCCACGTCGAGCACCGCCCCCTCGCGATCCCAGAGGAGGTTCGGACCGGTGAGGCGGCGCGAATCGAGAACAATCATTTTCTGAAATCCGTTTCTGGAGAGAGGGAGAATACACCAACCGGGTGCCTCCGACCCACTCTGATAGTTTACCGAGATGACACCCGCTCTCTCGACGCCACCCGGGCGTGACTACGCCCAGCTCCTGGGAGCCATGAACGAGCTCCTCGCCGTGCTGTGGAACGAGGGGGACGAAAAGGCCGCGCTCCACGCCTCGTTCGAAGCCGCGGCGCTCGGTTTCGGGGCGCAGAAGGCGCTCGTCCTGCTCATCGAGCCCGGCGAGCCGTCCCGCCTGCGCGCCATCCACGCGGTCGGCAACCTCTCGCCGCAGCAGATCGAGGCGTGCGAGCGGGGCGAGTCGGTGCGCGGCGTGAGCCCGTCGCTCATCCAGCGCGTCATCGCCGCCGGACGTCCGGAGCTGATCGAGGACCCCCGCCTCAAGGAAGACGCGGCGCGCACGCCGTCGCTCTCCGGCGGCCCCTACAGCGTCCTCTGCGCGCCGATCCTCGATCCACTGCGCGACGCCGTCCTCGCCGTGGTCTACTTCCAGAACAACGGCTTGACCGAAGCCTATGGCGGTGCCGACCTCGCCTGGGTCGAAGGGTGGGCGGCGGCGGTGGGGAAGATCTTCGGCTTCTGGTTCCGCCACCAACGCCAGAGCCGCGAGCTGGCGACCCTGCGGGCGGACCGCGAAGCGCTCGACAACGCGCCGGAGATCCTCGGCGACTCGGCGCACACCCAGGCGCTCCGCCGTTCGCTGCACGAGACCTTCATCCCCGCGCTGGAGACCGAATATCCGGAGCCCATCCTCCTCCTCGGCGAGCGCGGCACCGGCAAGGACCTGATCGCGCGCTATCTCCATGCCTACAGCGCGCGGCGGCGCAAGCCGCTGGTGGTGGTCAACTGCGCCGAGATCACCGACGAGCTTGCCGCCTCGCGTTTCTTCGGTCACAAGAAAGGCGCCTTCACCGGCGCTCTTTCCGACGAGCCCGGCTTCTTCCGCGCCGCCGACGGCGGCATGCTCTTCCTCGACGAAATCGCCGAGCTGTCGCCGCGCGCGCAAGCCCATCTCCTGCGCGTGCTCGAAAACCACACCATCGTCCCGGTGGGCCACACCCGCGAGCACCGCGTCGACGTGGCGGTCGTGCTCGCCACCAACCGCGATCTCGACGCGGCCGTCGAGACGGGAGCCCTGCGCGCCGACTTCTACGACCGCTTCCGCACCCTGACGATCCATCTCCAGCCGCTGCGCGAGCGCCCGTGGGACATCCCCCTCCTCCTGGAGCACTTCCGCCGCCATCACGAACGGAAGCACCGCAAACCCACCCTCGGCTTCAGCGAAGACGCCCTGCGCGCCCTCGTCTCCTACGCCTGGCCCGGCAACGTCCGCGAGCTCGCCCGCGCCTGCTCCCTCTTCCTCATCCACGCCCAGCCCGGTGCCCGCATCGACCTCGCCCTCCTGGAGCGCTGCCTGCCAGAGATCCTGCAAGCGGAGCCGAACCCGAAAGCCGGCCCGCTCCTCTGGGACGGGGTTTCGATGAAGGACGCCGTGCGCACCTTCGAGCGCGAGCTGATCCTCGCCCGTCTGGAGCGCCACGGGGGGAGTGTGAAGGCGGCCCGGGAGAGCCTGGGGCTCACCAAGACCACCTTCCACCGTTATGTGAAGGGTTTGGGGATTGCGACGGGAGAGTGACTAGGGCTACGGCTTCTGCCAGAGGGCCAGGCCGCTCACTCGAATCTTGGTGTCCGCGTAGAGATTGCGGGCCTGCACGTCGATCCGCACGTTTTTCCCGATCAAGGAGGAGTTGTGGAAGTCCAGATAGGTGTTCCCGCAGTTAGGGTCCGGCTGAGAGCCTGTAACGCTGGTGATCCACTGGAGAAGGGCACCGGTGTTGTTGTCGTAGAGCCCAATCATTACGATGTCCCAGGCGTCGTGGTGAGGGTCGAGGAACTGGATCGAATAGTCGAATTCGAAGTGGTCGCTGGACTGGTAGTTCGGTTCTCCGGGCCCCGCGACGTGAACGACTTGCTGAAACCCGGAGCTGAGTCCTTGGCCGACCTGCACATACGGTCTCCCCGTACACATCAGGCCGTCGTTCTTGACCGTTGCGTTGCCGTAAAGAGTCCAGCAGGAGGCGCCGTTAAAGAAGTAGGTGTTAGAGGTCCAGTTGAACCAGCCGATGCAGCCATTGTACGGACAGTAGCCGTCGGGGCTGCACGTCGCCGAGGCCCCTGCGGCGGTCAAGAGGGCGAGGACGACTACGGTGGCCATGAGCGAGATTGTCTTTCTCATACATTCCTTTCCGCTCTCCAGGAGAGCAATTCCAGAGCTGCCACGGGTGCCTGTGCAGCACCGGCGCCAAGCGGGATGGAGCGCGTAACCCTTTGAGAATCAAGCACCGACTCGACGCAGAGGTGATGGTAGGTTCCAACTCTGGACCCTTGAAACACCGGTGCGGTTCCAAATCTGAAACCTGCCGCCAATTTCGGGAAATTTTGAGGGTTGACCACGATCAGCGCGCCGGCGGTTTTCTCTATAATGACGAGGAGCGAGCCTGATCCGATATGCTTTCCCAACTCCTGCTCCGCGCGGGGGCTGACGGCTGGCTGAGCGAGAAGCTGAGAGGTTCATTGCTCCGGCGGCGGAACGGGGGAAACAGACCGCCGCGGATGAGCCCGATCGCGGAGGCGATCACCGGCAGGTTCTGGCTGCCGCCGACTTTCCAACTGTTGTAGGTCGGATCGAGCTTGCTCCTCCAGTTGTAGATCTCAGCCTGACCGTTCAACGCGGCGTTCAGCTCCTCGATCATTTCCCCCGGAGTCGAGGGTACGGGCAAGGCCGCGGCGGGCCGGGCGAGGACTGTGAGCGCGACCAGGAGGACGGCGGCACCGGCGAGGCGATGGGTGAGAGGTCTGGTCATGATATCTCCTTTCGTGATGTCTGAGGCTCCGTCCGCCATCCAGCGCAATCTCCTCTCCATCCGGGAGGACATTCCTCGCTCTGGAGCGTCGCGGACGAATCGACCGCTTTACGGGCAGTTGGGGCCGGCGAAGAAGGTGAGGTTTGAATTGTAGACGCCTGCGCAAGCGGAAAGGCCGCTCGGCTCAAAGGCGCCGGAGAGTTGAGTCAATCCGATCTTCGGCGTGTTGGAATAGGTTTTCACGCTCCGGGTCGCGCCGGAGACGGTGGAGTTTCGGAGCGTCAAGCCTGCAATGTTGATGTAGAGGCCGTAGCTCGATGTACCACCGCTCGCTGCAATCTGGCTGTTGTCCACCGTCAACGAATCGGTGCCGGTGCCACCGAAGAAGACACCGTAGTTGGTGGTCGCGCTACTGGCCGAAAGGGTGGAGGCGGTCAGGCTGCCGATGTTGGAGCCATTGCTGGAGTTGAGATAGAAACCGTAAGCCTCGTTGGTCCCGGAGACCGTAATTTTCGTATCCCGCACCTCGGACGGCATGCCGGAGAGGTCGTTGTAGATGCCGAAGGCCGACGAAGCCCCCGAGACGCCGATGACCGAGCGCCGGACGGTCGGTTTTGCCGCCGACCCTGAAGTGTTGACGATCCCATATCCGCTCGCGCCTCCGCTGACGGCGATCGTCGAATCTTCGATCAGGGGGCTGCTTCCGTTGTTGCGGATGCCCCAGGTGGCGTCGCCGCCGCTCACGTTGATCGTGACGTTGCGCAGCGTCGGGGAAGCCAAGCCGTTGTACAGCCCGATACAGACCCTCCCGGCCCCGCCGACGCACTTGACCTGGAGGTTGCGCAGTTCCATCGAGCTGGCTCCCTTGAGGACGCCATTGAGAAGATCACCCGGCGTCGGGTTGCCGTACCCCTGGATGATCGTGTTCCCCTGTCCTGAGCCTTGGATGTCCACCCAGGGCTTCAGTTGCAGCCTTGTGTCACCGAGATCGTACACACCGGGATCGAGGGTAATCAGATAGGGTTTGGCGGCCGAATTGTCGGTGATGTTGATCAGTGTGATCCAGAGCGCGGTACCGCCCGCGGTCGGCGTCGGGTCGGCGTTGAGATTGACCACCTGGACGGCGCCAGCGGTCAGAGGGGTTGTCAGCGCGGCGAGAGCCAGAATGAGACCGGTGCTCCAAACTCTTCTTTTCACTTTTTTCTCCTTTCACATCTAGTTCGATGGAACTGTCGGGGCGGACGGCGACTGTTGGCGCGTGTGCCCAGAACCGCGGAGAGGGCAACCGGCGTGCCCGTCTGCGTCGGCGCGCAACTGATGGCAACCAAAGGAGATCTGAATCAGGCGTGAGGAGAGCGTCCCACTTCTGGGCCTCTCCTCGGCGGGGACGGGTTCCATTTATGGAACGGCGAGGGAGACGGGCAGGGCGGTTCCAAATCTGGAACGTCTACTGCCAGTCGCCGGAGAGTTGGAAGGCTGATGGGCCAGAGGAATGGATACTCACTTCCAGTCGCCTGTGAGCTGAAAGGCGGCCCAATGATAGGGATGAGAGATCGCTGCCGGGCCGCGAATGAGATCGAGCTGCGCCGCCCGCAGCGCTTCGTCCTTAGTCTCCCCCAGTTTCAGATGACCGTAGAATCGTTTCATCAGCACGCTCGTCGACGAATCGTCGACGCTCCAGAGCGAGGCGACGACCGAGCGTGCGCCGGCGTACTGGAAGGCCCGGGTCAGGCCGAGGAGGCCTTCGCCGGCCTGTTCCTTGCCGAGAGCGCTGTCGCAGGCTGCGAGAGTGACGAGATCGGCGTCGAGGCGTACCTGCTCGAAGATCTCCCAGGCTTGGAGAAGACCGTTGTCCTGTCCCTCGCGGGGGTGCTCGGGGATGGAGAGCACGAGGGCCGATTCGAGGGGAAAGCGCTCGTTGACGAGAGCGTGGCAGGCGAAGTGGACGAAGGTCCGCTCCGGTCCGGCGGCCTTGGCGCGCTCTTCGGTGGCCTCGGCGCCCAAGAAGATCTGCGCATCGTCGGGGAAGAGCGCGCCGAGAGCTTGGACCTCGGCTCTCGTACCAGGGAGGGGATCGAGCCGCAGACCCTCGCGAACAGCGCCGCGCAGCACCGGATCGTGCGATGGAGCGGCGGCGGGATAGACAGGATCGCCGAAGGCGAGCAGACGCGGTGCACGGTTCGCGCGGCGATGGTTTTTGAGCTCGGCGAACAGGGTCGCCGAAGCCGCCGTGTGAATGGGTTTCGATTCGGCCAGGAACCGCGGCGCCGAGGGGTCGCCCAGGGCGGCGAAGGGCAAGAGATGGAGAGGCCCGTCCGGCACCACCAGAAGACGGTCCGCTGTGGCGATCTCTCGCGCGGCAGGCGCGAGCAGGAGAGAGGTCAGGCGACCAGCGGCGCGCAAGAAGGCCTGCGCTCCACCCTCTCTTTGGTCGATCAGGGCGCGCAGCCGGCGCACCTCCTCGCGAAGGGTTTTCTGGCCTGCCGGGAGGGGAAAGACGGCGAAGTGATCGCGGCCCGGGCCGATGACGAAGAGATAGCTCCGTTCGTCTCCGATCGAATAGGACAGCAGCGCGGTCCCGGGATCGAGCGCCTCGGAGACGGCCGTGAGCCTGAGCGGCTCCGGGTCGCGCAGGGCGGCGAGGCGTGGCGAGGTAGCCCGGATCTTTGAACGGACGACATCCTGGTGGAGGCGTGCCTCGTCCAGCCGTGTTTGCAGCTCCTTGCGTTCCGCCGGAGGGCTGTCTCCGGACAGAGCGGCGAATCGTGCCAGGACATGCTCGTAGTCGGCGTTGGCGGTGAGACGTTCGCTTTCGAGATCCTTCGGAATAGTACCCTCGAAATTCAGCTTGCGCTCCGCGAGCAGCCCGAGCAGGTCGCGGGCGCGAGAGCGTTCGAGAACCGCGAAGGCCTCCTCCGGCCGGCCGAGCTCGACGAGCAGGTCCACCGCCTCACGGTAGTAGGAGGCGTAGGATGAGAGAAGCGCGGACCGCCCCTGTCCGGAGCCGGCCAACTGCCAGCCGACCCTGTCGATCGCGAGGAGCGCCTGTTCGTAGAGCGCGCGGGCCTCGCCGGCCCGGCCCGCCCGGCGCACGATCACGGCGAGGTCACGGTCGGCTGTCGCCTCTTGGCCGGTACTCGGTGCGCGGTTTTGAAAGATCACGAGGGCGCGCCGGCAAAGGCTCTCGGCTTCCGCCAACCGGCCCTGATCGAGGAGCACGTCGGCAAGATTGTTGAGCACGGTCGCGTATTCAAGTGAGTCTGGGCTCTCTTTCTCATCGATCGCCAAAGCGTGCCGCAACCATTGTTCCGCAGGCGCATCGTCGTGGCGCGCCCAGGCGGCGGTTCCGAGCCCGATGAGCGTATCCACGATCTCGCGGTCGCTCTGGTGCAACCGCCGCCGGAGGACGAGGCTGCGTTCGAACGCCGCCGAGGCCTCAGCGGTGGCAGGATCGTCCCGACTCAACAGCACGCCGGCGAGATTGTCCAGGGCCGTCGCGACGCTGGAGCTGTCCGGATCGAGTTGTTCGCGCAGCGAGAGGGCCTGTGTGTAATCCTCGGCAGCGGCCGCGAAGTCACGGCGAGAGCGCTCGAGGCCGGCCAGGTTGGTCAGGTCGTTGGCGACGCCGAGACTCTCCGGATTCAGTTTCCGATCGATTTCCAGAGCGCGCCGCTGAAGGTCTTCGGCCGCCGGCAGGTTCCCGAGGTGACCCTCGATGATCCCGAGATTGCCGAGCATCTGCGAGACGACGAGGCTTCCCGGCGCGAGCCGTTCGCAGAGGGAGAGGGCGTTGGAAAGCTGCCGTTGTGCCGACTGCAAGTCGCCTTGCATCGCCAGTGCCCGGCCCAGCCCGCTCAGCAGGCGAGCTTCGGTGATGCTCTCGGGGATGGCGCTCCGGCGAGCCTCCAGAGCTTCGCGGAACAGCTCGACGGAACGCTCGAGGCCACCCATCTCCCGCAGGTTCCCGGCGAGCTTGCCCCGCAACTGAGCGACGATCGCGGGGGAACCGAGGGGGCCGAGCGTCGCCAGAAGGTTTTCGTAGGTGGCCTTCGCTCCAGCGCGGTCCCCGTTCTCGATCTGTGCTTCGGCGATGCGCCGGAACAACCAGGCCGAGCTCTCGGCCTCGCCGTCCGCCGCCAGCCGGGATCCCATCTGTTGCCATGCGGCGATCCCTTCCGTGACGTTGCCGGCGGCGATCGACCGCCGGCCGCGCTCATAGTCGCCGAGTTGCGCACCAGGCCAGAGCGGCCGGGCGCGCAGCTCCCAGTCTCCCGGGGGAAGCTCCCAACGGTGCGCCGCGCCCTCTCGCAGGCCGGTGAGGCGGATCGCTCCCCGGGGCGCCTGCTCGTCCTCCACCTCGGTGAGGTCGAAAGGCGAGTCCAGCCGTCCTTCTGCGGGGAGCGGATTGGCGGGGGGAGAGGCGGCCCGCTCCCAGCGCTGGAGCAGATCTCCCGGAACGAGGCCCGCGCGCGCGGCGGCGGCTCCGGGTTTGACCTCCTCGACGATCATGCCGGGCTCCGGCGGATCGGACGGAGGAGCGCCAGTCTCACCATCCTGATCGACTTCCTCCTCGGTCTGCGCGAGCGCTGTGCGCAGGCCGCTGTCTTCGGGCGATGCCGCTGCAGCCGTCCGGAGCTCATCCCGGGCTTCGGCGAGGAGCCCGATCTGTTTGTCGATCCCGGCGAGGAGAGCGGTCAGATCTTTATGGCGGGACGCGGCGCGGCGCAGAGCTTCGCGGCATTGCGCCGTGTCTCGATCCAGGGTCCTGAAGCTGGTCTCGCCGTGGGCGTCGCCCCAAGGCCGGCCCAGCGTCCGCACGGCCCAGTGGTAGGACGCTCCCGGCCGGAGATGGTCCGCAGGCACTTTCACGGCTGTGTCGGAGGTCACCGCGGAAAAAACCACGGCGCCGTGTCCATCCTGCACCTCGACTTGGTAGCGTGCCCCCGGATCGACCATCTGAAACCGCAGCACGGTCGCTTCCGCCAAGGCCGTTGCGCCGCGGCCGGGATAGAGGCCGGCGATCCGTTCGCCGCGGATGGTCACGGCGCCGGCTTTCTGTCCGGCGTGGTCTTCCTTGCGAATGGGCGCGAGACGAGGGAGCCGGGGGAGCTTGGGAAGAGATCGCACATCGCCCGAACGGTCGGTCAGATCCGTCGTCCCCAGGGTCACCCGCGCACCGCCTCCGAGCTCCCAGCGCCGGCCGGTTGCGAAGGCCAGGGCGAGATGAGAGCCGGGGCCGGTTTCGAGGGCTGTTCCGGCGGGCAGGAGATCGAACAGATTGGCGGCGCGGCGCGGCTGCCCCGGATCGGTGCGGAAGACTTCGCCGCTCAGGGCAAAGATGATGGCCACAGGCTTTGCGGGAGGTGCCGCGGGAGCGGAGCTCCACGGTGTCACAAGGAGCGTGGAGAGAACGAGAACGATGGTATGTCTCATGCCGGAAGGCTCCTGATGATAGGGATCGGGGGGAGGCGCCGGCGGAGGAGGAGCGCCGCCGTGAGGCAGAGCGCGACGACCAGGCAGGGCGCCGTGATCGGAAGGAGCAGGCCGGTCTGCCGAAAGACCGACAACGATGCGGCTGTGTAGAGCGCTGCCAGTCCCGGGACGATGGCGACGGTCCGGCTCGGACGGCGCCCCAGGAGCGCGGAGAGAGCCACGCAGGCCGCGGCCAGCGCGGCGAGGAGGAGAACGGGCGCATGCGGCGCTTCGCGCACCGGCAGACCGGCGGCGATGGTGTCGACCTGCAAGGCCTGAAGAGTGAGGCCGGAAACTCTTCCGGTCTCTCCCAGGCTCACCGGCACGTAATGGTTGTCGTCCCCGGAATTGGGGAAGTCACCGCCGACGAGGACGAGACGGCTGCGGAAAAGCTCCGGCTGATGGGTGAGGGCCGCCGGCAGGTCGCGCCACAGGAGAGGCTTGTAGAGGTGCCCGTTCACGCGATGATCGATCCGGAAGACCGGCCCTGCGAGCGGCCGGGGCACGGGGCCGAGCATGGACGCCGCGCGCGCCGCCCACGACGGGTGCTCAACTCCGTGGATGTCGTGGAAGGCCAGCCGGCCGGTGCGCGTGACGCGGTCCGCGTCCTCATCAAGGTTCACAAAGCCGAAGAGCGCCGCCGTCCGGTCGTGCCCGAGAGCGGCCTCGGTGAGGTCGGCCACGCACTCCGATCCGTCGACATTGCCGTCGCCGGAAGAAGCCGCCAGGGTCAGATCGTCAGGGTGATGGAGGAGAAGATTCTGGAAGTCCTGCGAGTCGCTCCACTGGGGCGGTAGCACGAGGTCCACCGCCACGCCGCGTGCGCCGGCCGCGAAGATCGCCGAGAGGGACTTCCCAACCTCGTCGGCGCGGGCGCCGAGAGGCACAGAGCGCTCGCGCTGGCTCGATTGGTCCATGGTCACCAGGAGGATGCGCGGGTCGTGCTCCCGGGCGAAGGCCAGCTCCATCCGCAAGTCGTCCAGCCGGCGCTCGATCGGGAGATCGCCGGATGGAAAGAGCAGGAGGACGGCGGCCAGGGAGGCGGCGGCCACTCCCGTGGCCATGGCGGCACGGCGCGGCAGCTCGGCCCGGCGCCACCGCACCGCTTCGGACCGTTCGATGGCATGACGCAGCCGCCGGACGAACGCGGCGGCCGTGGCCGGACGGTGCTCGGGCTCTTTGTCGAGCGGCTCGTGCAGTGCCTCGCAGACGATGCCGGGAAGAGCTGGTGACGGAGGTGCCGCGTGCAGGTGAGCGGAGAGCACTTTGCTCGTCGTGCCTTGGAAAGGTGGCCGGCCGGTGAGCATCTCGTAGGCGATCACACCGAGCGAGTAGACGTCCGAGGCGCGGCTGGCCGCTGCGCCGCGGATCACCTCGGGTGCCGCGTAAAGGGGCGTGCCGAGAAGCATGCCGGTCGAGGTCAGGCTCTCGCCCGCGGCAGTCTCTTCCTCCTGGGGAGCCGGATCGGGAGTCCGCGGCTCCGAGACCGCGGCCAGCCCGAAATCGAGAACCTTGAGCAGCGGCTCTCCCTCCGCATCCGTGGTGAGCGCGATGTTGGACGGCTTGAGATCGCGATGGAGGATGCCCTGCTCATGGGCGGCGTCGATGGCGCCCGCCAGCGCCTCCAGCAACGGCAGCGCCCGCTCTGGCGGCAGCGGACCGGTTTCGCGCAGCAGGTCGGCCAGCGTGCGGCCGGGCAGCAGCTCCATCACCAGATATGGAGAGCCGCTCTCGGGATCGATGCCGAAGTCGGTGACCTCCACGATGTGCGGATGGCGCATCCGGCCGAGCGCCTCGGCCTCGCGGTGAAAGCGCGCCCGTGCGGCCGGATCTTCGAGCGCACCGGTCCGCAACTGCTTCAGAGCGAAGTCCCGGTGCAGTGCGACATGGCGGGCACGCCACACCACGCCGAGCGTTCCCTCGCCCAAGCGCTCTTCCAGCCGATAGCGGCCACCGAGGAGACGCGGCGCCGCTCCTGCGGGAGTGGCGGAGGTCTCGGAAGGCGACGTCATCGACGGATCTCGGAGGCAAGAGCGCTCTCCGAAGTCTAATGGCAGGGGAGACGTTTTTGTTTCAGGGGGGAGGTCGCGAACGTCGTGGGCGTCCCCGTGACCGGACCGGGTTCCTGAAGCTCTACTTTCCCTGCTCGATCGTCAACTTTCCCTGGTCGGGGCTCAACTTTCCCTGGCTGGCCGACAACTTACCCTGGTCTAGGCTCAACTTTCCCTGGTCGGCCGACAACTTTCCCTGGTGTGGGCTTCACTCCCCCTGTCCGGCCGTCCACTCCGACTGGGGTAACCTCAACTCCGACCAGGGCAGGCTCAACTCCGACCAGGGCAGGCTCAACTCCGGACGGGGTAACCTCAATCCCGAACGGGGTAAGCTGAACCCCGAACAGGGCAGGCTCAACGCCGATCAGGGCGGGCTCAACTCCGACTGGAGGATTGTCGCTCCTGATCAGGGCCGCTGCCTGCACGGCCCGGTCTCAGCCGATCTCCGCCGCGATTCGGGCACGCAGCGCGTCGTCCGGCAGGCGGCCTGAACCGGCCGCCATGTTATCGCGGAGGTGCGCGGGCTTCGCGGTGGCCGGGATGGCGCAGGTGATGGCCGGATGGGAGACGACGAATTTCAACAGGATCTGCGCCCAGCTCGCGCAGTCGATCTCGGCGGCCCAGCCCGGCAACGGCCGCTTGCCGAGCCGGCTCAGCAGAGCGCCGCTCGCCAAAGGCCGGTTCGCGAGCACGGCGATGCCCTTCTCGCGGGCCAGAGGGAGAACCCGTCTTTCGGCCTCGGGCTCGGCCACGGAATAGTTGATCTGGAGGAAGTCGAACGTCTCGCGCCGCATCAGCGCCTCCACCTCGGCCTGCGCGCCGGCGGTGTAGTGGGTGATGCCAATATAGCGGACCCGGCCGGCCGCTTTCCAATCGCGCAACGTGGCGAGATGTGTCGCCACGTCGACCAGGTTGTGCACCTGCATCAGATCGAGACGCGCCGCGCGCAGCTTGCGGAACGAGCTCTCCATCTGCTCGATGCCCTTCTGGCGGCCGGACGTCCACACCTTGGTCGCCAGGAAGAGCTGTTCCTGGACACCTGCTTTCACGGCGACCGCGCCGACGACTTCTTCGGATCGGCCATACATCGGCGACGAATCAACCAGCCGTCCGCCAGTCGCCACAAACTCCCGCATCACCTCTTCGAGCGGCGCCCGGTCCCTCTCCGCGGACCCGACGTCGAACGTCTGCCACGTGCCGAGGCCGATCACGGGAAGCTCTTCCCCGGTGGATGGAATTGTGCGCGTCAGCATCGTGCCGGCCCCCCCTGCGCAGACTACCCCGCGGAAGAGAGCCGTGTCCACGCCAACACCTGGCGAACCCGCTCGCGCGGAGTCCCTTCCACCTCCAGCGTCTCAACGCCGAAGTCCCATCGATCGTCGAGAAGGATCTCCCGGAGCTCCTCATCCACGCGCCGCCGCAACTCCGCGTGCTCCGGCTCAGAAACCGCCACACGATCTGGAGATTCGATCGGGACAAAGAGAATGAGATCAAGCCGCTCCATGGCGTTCCGCACGAGCGGCAACCAGTGCTCGAGGTCGAACCCCGCGGCCTCGTCATGCGTGATCAGATAGGCCAGGATGTCAGCCGGGCACCGGTCGAAAATCCGGTCCTCCCCGTCCTCGCCAATGGATTCAATGGATCGTTCCAATTGCAATTCGAAATCTTCGAGGCCAGGCATCTCCGGGAATTCGTGCCCCTCCTCCTCCAGAAGGTAGTAGGGCTCATCGACCGCTTCGTAGGAGGGGAGGACGCGGCACAGCTCCTCGACGAGCGTTGTCTTCCCGGTTCGATGCGCTCCGGAGATTGCGATTCTCATGTCTCTTGGTCCAGCGTCTACGCTGACCTCCACTTCAAGGTGAGAGATTGTAGCTTTTTGCTGGGAGCGCTGGCTTCTAGCCGGCCCGGTCGACTCTGTCGACCGGGCCGCCAGGATGGCAGCGGTCCCAGCGAGGGCTCGTCGCGCGTTGCACCCTACGACTCTGCGTTGACAGACGACTAGGGCTGATAGACGGAGGTGAACACCCATTTCTGATTGGCCCCGTTGGTGCAGTCCATAAGCTGAACCTTGGTGCCATTGTGGTTGATGGTGGCGAGGTCGGCGTCCAGGCAGCGGCCGCTGGCCTGATTGATGATTCTCAAGGTTCCCAGCCAGTGATTGAAATCCCAGTACCACTTCTGGCTCTGCGAGCCCGTACAGGTGACCATGGCAACGAGGGTGCCGTTCTGTCCGTTGCCGCCGTCCAGGCAACCGGGTGGGGAATTCCCGATGATTTGGCCGCCTATGATCCAGGCCCACGTCTGGTAGATCGAGCCGGAGCAATTGAACATTGCCGTGTCCGTGGGGGTTCCCGAGTCGAGGCAGCGAGGGCTCTGACCATTGAGAACCTGGCCGGAGGCCAGGGTCTGAGCCTTGGCTGAGCTGGGAAGCAGGAGGCTCGCGGCCAGGATCAGCAGGACCATCATCGAGATTACGGAAGGTTTGAGCTTTTGATCGCTCGTCATCGTGTTCTCCTTGTCTTCGCAGGATCGTGCGAGCCGAGGCCTCATTGCCCGGCTGTCGGAAGTCCTTGGGTGCGAAGGTCGATCCAGCTCATCGTTTGTTCCGCGGAACCCTTGGAATCAATGGTTTGAGGGGGACCTCGTGACCGCCGGTCTTCTCCCGGGTGCCATTTCCGGAACGCCATCCGCTGCGCTCGGTTCCAAATCCGGACCCTGCCCCCCGCTCGTGTTACGATTCCCGCCGGCTTTTCGGCACCTGGTCGACACATCCCGGTGGCGCCGCGCGGGGCGCGGCGAAGGAGGTCGTTGCATGGAGACGTCGGAGGGGCCGGCCGCGGGCCGGCCTGGGACCCTGTTCGCGATTGGCGGGGCCGAGGACAAGATGAAGGAGCGTTTGATCCTGCGCTCCTTCGTGGAGGCGTGCGGCGGAGCGGATGCGCAGATCGTGGTGCTCGCCACGGCGTCGGAGCTGCCGGAGACGGCGGAGCGGTATGCCGACCTCTTCTATAAGCTCCAGGCCGATTCGGTCGAGGTGCTGCGTATCGCCACCCGCGAGGATGCGATCGACGCCGGACCGGAGACTCTCGATCTGCTGGAGTATTCGACCGGCCTCTTCATGACCGGCGGCAACCAGCTCCGCATCACCTCCGCCCTCGGCGGCACGACGATCGCCAAGGCCATCCATCGCCGCCACCGCGCGGGGATGGTAGTGGCCGGCACCAGCGCCGGGGCCGCGGTGATCTCCGAATACATGATCTCGATGGGCGACAGCGGCGGCACGCCGCGCCGCCGGCTGGTGCAGATGGCCAAGGGGCTCGGCCTCGCGCCGCATCTGGTGATCGACCAGCACTTCCGCCGCCGCGACCGCCTCGGCCGCCTGCTCACCGCGCTCTCCTACAACCCGGAGCCGCTCGGCGTCGGCATCGACGAGGACACGGCGGCGATCCTGGAGGGTGACGGCATCATGCGGGTGCTCGGCAGCGGCGCGGTGACGGTCGTCGACGCGTCCGGCATGCGCTTCACCGACAGCCACATGGCCGACCGCGACCAGCCGCTCGCCATGCTCGGCCTGAAGCTCGACTTCCTCACCACCGGCTGCCGCTACGACCTCAATCGCCGGTACGGTATTCCGCCGGCCCAGGGCGAGGTGAAGCGCAGCGGAGACTTCGAGACCAGTGACGTCGCGAAAATCGCCGACACGGTCGAGAGCCTGCCATGAGAATCGTCGACACGCGCGTCTACCGCGGACCCAATCTCTATGCCCTGCGGCCGGTGATCCGGCTGCGCGTCGATCTCGGCGAGCTCGAGGACTATCCCACGCGGAAACTGCCCGGTTTCGTGGACCGTCTCCTCGCCGCCATTCCGACCCTCGCCGAGCACACCTGCTCCTATGACGAGCCGGGCGGCTTCATCCGCCGCATGACGGAGGACGAGGGCACCTGGCTGGGGCACGTCCTGGAGCATGTGGCGATCGAGCTGCAATGCCTCGCCGGTACCCGCGTCAGCTACGGCAAGACGCGCAGCCACGATCTGCCGAAGGGGCAATATCACGTGATCTACAGCTTCGCGGAGGAGTCGGTGGGCCTGGAGGCGGGGGAGCTTGGATTGCGCCTCATCCGCCATCTGCTGCCGCCGGAGCGCGCCGCGTACGATGCCAGCCCGTTCGATTTCGCGGCCGAGCTGGTGTCGCTCGTCCGTCTCGCGCAGCGCCGCGCGTTCGGGCCGTCGACCGGCTCGCTGGTGCAGGCGGCCGAGGCGCGCGACATTCCGTGGATCCGCCTGAACGACCGGTCGCTGGTGCAGCTCGGGCACGGCAAGTTCCAGCGCCGCATCCAGGCGACGGTCACCAGCGAGACCCGTCACACGGCGGTGGAAATCGCCTCGGACAAACGGCTGACCAATCAGATCCTCCATGCGCTCGGGCTGCCGGTGCCGCGCCAGCGCATGGTCTACGACGCGGAGGAGGCGGTCGCCGCCGCCGAGCATCTCGGCTATCCGGTGGTGGTCAAGCCGCTCGACGGCAACCACGGCCGCGGCGTGTCGATCAACCTGCGCGACGCCGAGCAGGTCCGCGCCGGCTTCGAGGAGGCTTACGAGCGCGCTTCGACGGTGATCGTCGAGACCTTCCAGGAGGGACACGACTACCGCATCCTGGTGGTGGACGGCAAGGTGATCGCGGTCTCGCAGCGTGTCCCCGGCCATGTGGTCGGCGATGGTACGCACACCATCGCGGAGCTGGTCGACATCGTGAACAGAGATCCACGGCGCGGTGTCGGGCACGAGAAGGTGCTCACCCGCTTGGAGCTGGACCCTCAGGCGCTGCGGCTGCTGGAGGACGCCGGCCACACCGAGGCGACGGTGCTGCCCGCCGGGGAGATCTTCTACCTGCGCTCGACCGGGAACCTCTCGACCGGCGGCACGGCGATCGACAAGACGGACGTGCTGCACCACGACAACCGGGTGATGGCCGAGCGCGCGGTGAAGGCGATCGGCCTCGACGTCGGCGGCGTCGACTACATCTCGCCGGACATCGCGCGGAGCCATCAGGAAGTCGGCGGTGCCATCGTCGAGATCAACGCCGCGCCCGGTTTCCGCATGCACGTGGCGCCCACCGAGGGGAAGCCGCGCGACGCCGCCGGACCGGTGCTCGACATGCTGTTCCCCAAGGGGACGCCGTGCCGCATCCCGATCGCCGCCATCACCGGCACCAACGGCAAAACCACCACCACCCGCATGGTGGGGCACATCCTCAAGCTTTCCGGGTTCACGGTCGGCATGGCGACCAGCGACGGCGTCTACATCGACGGCGTGCTGACCGTGAAGGGGGACATGACCGGCCCCTGGGCGAGCCACCTGGTATTGCGCGATCCGAGCGTCGACGCGGCGGTGCTGGAGACGGCGCGCGGCGGCATCGTGCGCTCGGGTCTCGGCTGGCGCAAGTGCCGGGTCGGCGCGGTGCTCAACGTCGCGTCGGACCATCTGGGGATGGGCGGCATCCACGGCCTCGACGACCTGGCCGAGGTCAAGCGCGTGGTGGTCGAGGTGGCGCAGGACTTCTGCGTGCTGAACGCCGACGACGAGCGGGTGGCGGCGATGGCCGGTCACAGCCCGGGCGAGCCGATCTGGGTGACCATGGACCACACCAACGAAAGGGTGCGGCAGCACATCCAGAACCGTGGCCGGGCGATGGTTCTGGAGGAGGGGATGAACGGCCGCATGATCGTGCTCTACGTCGGCGAGGAGCACATCCCGCTGCTGTGGGCGCGGCAGATCCCGGCGACGTTCGAGGGGCACGCGCTGCACAACGTGCAGAACGCCATGTTCGCGGCGGCGATCACGCTCGCGATGGGGATCAGCCTGGACAACATCCGCAACGGCCTGCGCACCTTCACCGCCGACTTCTTCCAGACCCCGGGACGCCTCAACTTCTATTATCAGCATCCGTTCCGGGTGCTCCTCGACTACGCGCACAACCCGCACGGCATGACGGCGATGGCGCGGATGGTCCGCGAGCTCAACGTCCTCGGCCGCCGCATCGGCGTCATCTCCGCACCCGGCGACCGCCGCAACCACGACATCCGCGAGCTGGCGCACGCCGCGGCGCCGGCCTTCGATCTCATCATCCTGCGCGAGGACGACAACCGCCGTGGCCGCGACACGGGAGAGGTGGGGGAGCTGCTGCGCCAGGGCTTGATCGAGGCCGGCTTCCCGGCGGAACGGATCGCGCCGGAGATCTATGACGAAGAAGCGGCGGTACAGCGCGCCCTGGAGACCGCCCAGCCCGGAGACCTCGTGGTCATTTTCGGCGACAACCTGGAGCGGAGCTGGCGCCAGATCGTCAACTTCGGCCGCGGTACCGAAGTCCCGGACTCCGTGCCGGTCAAATCCCTCTTCGGACGGGAGTCCGACCTGCCGCCGGCGACGCTGTCCACTCCAACCGCCCGCCCGCCCGAGCCGCCACGGTCCAGCGGGCGCGGGTTGGGCGAGCACGACGACTGACGGCTCGGCGACTCCGTAGCGGGCTCCCGACAGGTCCGAGGACAAGATCACCTGCCATCCTCCAACAAATCCGCCAGCAGCACGATCCGCCGTGCCAGGGAGGTGAGGCTGACGTGCTCCTCCCGCGTGTGCATGCCGCCGCCCACCGGACCGAGGCCGTCGAGGACCGGCAGTCGGGTCGGGTCGGGGAGGAAGTTCGGAAAGGAGATGCCGCCGCGCTCGCGTTCCACCTCCAGCCGCCAGCCACGCTCCGCGGCGAGCGCCACGGCGCGGTCGACCTGGTGGGCGTGCGGCCCCCCTGGATCGACCGGCGGAATGGTGTCGCCGAAGGTCAGTGTGAGGCTGGTCTCGGTGTCGGTTGCGATGTTCCGGGCGAGCGCGGAGAGGGAGGAGGCGATCCGCTTGCCGTCCTCGTCGCGGAGAAACCGCACCTCCCCCTCGGCCACGGCAAGATCGGGCACGACGTTGAGCTGCCGGTCGGTGCGCAGCAAGCCCGCGTTGCCGGCGAGGTCGTCGACAAAGGAGGCGTCGCCGGCCACCAGCCGGCCGACGTTGACGGTGGGACCGCTGCCATGGTCCGAATGGGCTTCGATCTCGCAGCACCAGCCGGCCGCGGCGGTGAGCGCCGAGCGCCCCTGCCAGTAGTGGAGACCGGAGTGGGCGGCCCGCCCGCGCGCTTCCAGCCGCCAGTTGAACATGCCGCGGCGGCCGGCGACGAGCGTCTCGGCGCCGCCGTCCTCGCTCGAATTGGCCCGCTCGCCCGGCTCCAGCACCCACAGCGCGCGGGCCCGCGCGCCCCACTCCTGCATCGCGGCGCGGGAGAGCACGCCGCCCACCTCCTCGTCCGGCACCACGACGAGCAGGAGATCCGGCGGCAGCGCGATCCCGCGCTGGTGGAGCAGGTCGAGAGCGCCCACGAAGGCGGCCAGGCCGCCCTTCATGTCGATGGCGCCGGTCGCCACCAGCCGGTCGCCGTCGATGCGCGGCACCGCGGCGGGGAGGACGGTGTCGAGATGCCCGATCAGCAGATGGTGCTCGCCGGCCGGATCGAAGCCCGGCCCGCGGGCGAGGAGCACCGGGAGAAGCGCTCCCTCCTCGCCCGGCTGCTCGACGATCTCGACGCTCAAGCCGCGCTCCGTCAGCTCCGCGCCGAGCCGCGACGCCATCCGGTGCAGCCCTTTCAGATCGCCGCTCGGCGAGGAAATGGCGGTCAGGCCGGTCAGCAGCTCGACGGTGCGTTCATAGATCGGCGGCGGCAGGGCTTCGTTGTCCATGGCAGGTGATAGCGTACCAGTGTAGAGTGGGGGCTCAACCCCAGTGGAGAGGAGAGAAGCATGGTCAGCGCGGTCATTCTCTTGATGGTCGACAAGGAAAAGGTGAACGAGGTGGCGGAGAAGCTGGTGGAGCTCCCCGGGATCAGTGAAGTCTATTCAGTCGCCGGGCACTACGACCTGGTCGCCATCGTCCGCGTCAAGGACAACGAGCAGATCGCCGATTCGGTGACCAACCAGATGCTGAAGATCGACGGCATCCAACGCTCCGAGACCCTCATCTCCTTCCGGGTCTTCTCCCGCTACGACCTCGAAGCGATGTTCTCGGTGGGGACGGAGGAGCCGTACCGGGAAAAGTAGGGGGCCCTCACCCCCGCCCCTCTCCCTGCTCCCCCCGCCCTTCCCCAGGAGAGGGGAGACAAGAAGAAGCTGATTGCACGTCATCCTGAGGGCGAGCCCTGCGAGCCAGAAGGATCTGGGTGGGCGGTGTCCCCTGATTCACGCCGCAGACCAGGGAGCTGGAAAATGGGATTTTTGCTTTTCTCCCCTCTCCCGGGGTAGGGAGGGGGGAGCTGGGAGAGGGGCGGGGGTGAGGGCCCCCTACCGCCGCTTGCGCCGCATCATCTGGCCGATGATCGTCTTGTACTCCTCGCACTGGCGGATGGGATCCAACGCTCTCTCGCTCTCCGTGGTGAGCAGATCGCTCCATCCCTTTTCCACCGCCAGCGCGAGCGCGTCGAGCGCCTTCTTCCGATCTCCCTTCTGCGCCCAGGTCACGGCGAGGCGGAACGGGACCTGCGGCAGATCGGGATCGATCTCGCCGGCGATCTCGAGATCGAAAATCGCGCGGTCGTACTGCTTACGCTCGGCGGCTTCCTGCGGCAGGTGGAGCGCCGCCTGGACGTAGACCGCGGAGAGCAGGCGCTCAGCGGAGAGGCGCTCCTCGGGATCGGCGGCGGTGAGGGCGCGGTGCTTGAGATCGGCGATGGAGAGGGCGGAGAGCGCCTGGCTGAGACTGTCCTCGTGTGTCTCGGGCGATTCGGCGGCAAGGATCTTCGGCACCCGCTCCAGATACTCGCGGTCCCGGCTGTCGCGCTCCGCCCGCGCCTGCCGCTCGCGCTGGAACGCCGCGGACGCTTCGAGGGCGGCGCGGCGGTGCGCGGCGTCGTCGAGATCCTTGGCCTCGCGCAACCCGGCGAAGTCGGCGGCGAGAGCGGTGTAGGCGCGCACGGCGTCGACCGGCTTGCCGCCGGCCTCCAGCGCCCGGGCGTGGGCGAGCGCTTCGTCCCACAGCGCGGCGATCAGCTCCGGGCTCTTGGCGCGGGTGCCGCGCTGCATCGCCTGCAATTCCATCCAGCCGAGCGCCGCGGTGGCTTGCGCTTCCGGCGGCCATTCATGCGGGCCGGGGAAGACCTCGACATGGTGCGGCACTCCGAGCGCCGCCAGCTTGGCGTCCAGATCCAGCAGCTCGTAATAGTTGAAGTCCTTGTCCCCGACCGTCGCATAGACCGGGAACGGCGTATCGCGCGTGGGCGGATGCCCGAGCGGGAAGCCGCCGGCTGCCGCGATCACGCCGGCCAGGCTCTCGGGCGCGGTGAAGCCGAGCATGCAGACGAAGCGGGTGAGACCGGAAAAACCGAAGGCGTAGACGCGCCGGTCGTTCAACGCCAGGCGGGCGTGGGTGTCGGCCCACAGGCCGCTCATGATCTCGAAGTTGTCCTCCATCGCGACACGGTTGGACGCGCCGTACGGGCTGGCCACGATCCAGCCGTAACGCTCGGCGCCGGCGCGCAGGCGGGCGGTCAGGTCTTTCGCGTTGCCGCGCGAGTCGAAGGCGTAGAGGATCGGCGCCGGCTGCTCCGGGCGGTAGCCGCGCGGGATGTAGAGGGCATAGGTCAGGGACGGATTCTGGGTGGCCGCCAGCCGTTCGATCACCTCGCCCCGCGGCAGCGCCGGATCGAGCGCGATCGGCGCGGGCGCCACCGGCAACGAGGCCGCGGCCAGCGAGACCGGGACAGCCAGCAGCACGGCGCACAGCGATCCGGCAATGTTCAATCCGCTCCTCCTCCCGTCTTGGCCGGTGCCGGTTTGCGCTGCGCCACCTGCGCGGCGATCCGGCGGAACCCGGCGTCGTCACGCAGCTCGGCGAAAGCCGGCTCGCCGTCGAGAGCGGCGGGATCGGAGAGCCCGAGGTCCGCCGCCTTGCGCAACGCCTCCAGCGCCTTCTTGTGTCCCGCCTTCCCCTTGCGGGCATGAGCGGCGGCGATCTCCACCCAGATGCCCGGCGACTCCGGCCGGATCTGGGCGGCGATCGACAGCATGAAGACAGCCCGATCGTACTCCTTTCTTTCGATCAGCATCGTCGGCACATAGAACGAGGTCTGCGCCAGGATCGTGTTGAGGATGCGCTTCGCCGACAGCTTCTCCTCCGGGTCCGCCGACTCCAGACGGGCTTTGAGCTGCGAAATCTTCAGCTCGTTCACCGCCTGCGCCACGGTCATGGGCTCGCCGCCGGTGTTCGCGCGGGCGAGGATCTGCGGCCCTTCCGCGAGCTGTTGCATGTCGCGGGCGATGCGGTCCTGCCGATCTTTCGCCTGTTTCTTGAACGCCTCGCCGGCCGCGATCTCCTCAGCCTTCTTCCGCGCTCCGGCGATCTCCGGCGCGTCGACCAGCCCGGTGTACTCCGCCACCATGGCTTCCCAGGTGTGATGCGCCTGCCAGAGCTTGCCGGCCGCCTCCTGCGAGCGCGCCCGCTCGCGGTCCGCCGCCCAGAGCGGCTCGACGAGCGCCGGCACCTTCTCGCGCAGCCCAGACTTCATCGCCGTGAGATCCAGCCAGGCGAGGCCCTGGCCCGCCAGATCGGCGGGAGGCCAGTCGTGCGGCCCCTCCCACAGCTCGATACGGTGGGGGAGATGCACGGCGTCCATCTTCCGGTCGAGCTCCGACATCTCGTAGTAGTTGAAGTCGCTGGTGCCCACCGTACCGAAAAACACGAAAGGAGTATCCGCCTTGGGCGTCACGTCGTTCGGAAAGCCGGCGCCGGCGCCGAAGATCCCGGCGATCGAGCCGGGCGCCGAGAGCGCCAGGAGACAGGCGAAGCGCACCGTGCCGGAGAAGCCCGCGGCATACACCCGTTTGTCGTTGATCGCGAAACGGGCGTGCGTGTCGGCCCACAGCGCCCGCATGGCCGTGAAGTTCGGCTCCATCGGGCCGTCGCTCGCCGTATTGTACGACGACACCACGATCCAGCCGAACCGCTCGGCCGCCTCCTGGAACGCCTTCGCCGGCACCATCGCCTGGCCGCGCGCGTCGAACGCGTAGAGGATCGGCCACGGATGATCCGGCTTGTAGGCCGAAGGCAGATACAGCGCATATGCCTGCTTCGGATCGGCGGCGCAGGTGACCTTCTCGACCAACGTGCCGCGCGGGAAGTCGGGCTTGGCCGGAGCGGCGCCAAAGGCCGCGAAGCTCGCAAGAAGAAGAAGGATGCGGTGGCGGGCAGTGTGAGCCATCATGGTTCTCTCCAAGAGATACGGAACCGGCGGCAGGAAGTTTGCAGGATCCCCGGGAGTCTGACGAGGGGATCTCATCCATGACCATACTCGACCGCGTCCCGTCCCCGTTCTCACCGCAAGCTTACGGCATCCAGCGCACGTTGCGTCCGGCTCCGGCGCCAACACCGCTTGATCCGGAAGAGACCTTGCCGCTCTTCACCCGCAGGCCCGAGTCCAAATCGGTCCTGCCCATGCGATGCCTGAGCTGCCACGGCCCGGTGCTGAAATCCACCGCGCCGGTCACCATCGCCCAAGCCGGCTACAGGCTGACCTGGGACTCCGTGCCGGCCTGGGTCTGCACACTCTGCGGCCTCTCCTACTTCGAGCCCCGGGAGGTCGAGCGCATCCGCGGCACGGTCCAGGCGCTGCGCGGCCAGCACTGAAGGGCGTACGATCTGTGGTATCCTCCGGCGCCCATCTGAAGGCGCGGGCCGCGAACCTCAGCCCGCGTGTAGACACTTCCCCTGGAAACGGAGAACCGCTTGACGCAGCAGACACGAGAAGACGTCCGCAATCTGGCCATCATCGCCCACGTTGACCACGGCAAGACCACCCTGGTGGACGCCATGCTCTGGCAGAGCGGGATCTTCCACGCGCACGAGCATGTCGCCGAGCGGGTGATGGACTCGATCGACCTGGAACGCGAGAAGGGCATCACCATCATGGCCAAGAACACGGCCATCTACTACAAGGGCATCCACATCAACATCGTGGACACCCCGGGCCACGCCGACTTCGGCGGCGAGGTCGAGCGCACGCTCAAGATGGTCGACGGCGTGCTCCTCCTGGTCGGCGCCAGCGAAGGGCCGCTGCCGCAGACCCGCTTCGTGCTCCGCAAGGCGCTCGAGGCCGGCCTCTCGCCGATCGTGGTGATCAACAAGATCGACCGTCCGGACGCGCGGATCGGCGAAGTGCTCGACGAGGTCTACGACCTGTTCATCGATTTGGACGCCACCGAGGACCAGCTCGACTTCCCGATTCTCTTCTGCAACGCCCGCGCGGGCCGCTGCCGCCGCACCCAGGACGGACCGGACGAGACCCTGGAGCCGCTCTTCGAGGAGATCGTGCGCTCCGTGGCGCCGCCGGTTTTCGATCCGGAGATGCCGCTCCAGATGCTGTTCAACACCCTCGACTATGACGACTACGTCGGGCGCCTGGCGATCGGCCGCATCTTCAACGGCCGCCTCAAGAAGGGACAGGAGGCGGCGGTCTGCCGCCGTGACGGCAAGGTCGATCCGGTGAAGGTCACCCTGCTCTACGGCTACCAGGGTCTCCGCCGCATCGAGATCGCCGAGGCGAGCGCGGGCGAGATCGTGGCCATCGCGGGCATCTCCGAGGTCAACATCGGCGAGACCCTGACCGAACGGGAGAATCCGCAGGCCCTGCCGCCGATCCAGGTCGACGAGCCGACCATCGCGATGATGATCTCGATCAACGATTCGCCGTTCTCCGGCCGTTCGGGCAAGCACGTCACCTCGCGCAAGCTCAAGGAGCGGCTGGAGAAGGAGAAGCTGATCAACGTCTCCATCCGCGTCGAGCCCACCGACTCGCCGGAGATCTTCAAAGTCTCCGGCCGCGGCGAGCTGCAGCTCGCCATCCTCATCGAGATGATGCGCCGCGAGGACTACGAGCTCTGCGTCGGCAAGCCCGAGGTCATCACCCGCAGCATCGACGGGAAGATCCACGAGCCGATGGAGATGCTGGTCATCGACTGCCCGGAGGACTACATCGGCGTCGTCACCCAGGAGCTGGGCGTCCGCCGCGGGCGGATGATGAAGATGATCAATCACGGCTCCGGCCGTGTGCGCATGGAGTTCCGGGTCCCGGCGCGCGGCCTGATCGGCTTCCGCAGCGAGTTCCTCACCAACACCCGGGGAACCGGCATCATGAACCACCTCTTCGACGGCTGGGACGTCTGGCAGGGAGACATCTCCCACCGCTCGAACGGCGCCCTCGTCGCCGACCGCGCCGGCCGCGCCACCTCCTACGCCATCGAGGGCCTGCAACCGCGAGGCGAGCTCTTCGTCTCGCCGACCGACGAAGTCTACGAAGGCATGGTGGTGGGGGAGAACGCCCGCGCCAACGACCTCGACGTCAACATCACCCGCGAAAAGAAGCTCACCAACATGAGAGCTTCCGGCTCCGACGACACCATCCACCTCGTCCCGCCGCGCATCATGAACCTGGAGCAGGCGCTGGAGTTCATCCGCGAGGACGAGCTGGTCGAGGTGACGCCGGAGGCGATCAGGATCCGCAAGCGGATCTTGCAGGCCAACCGGCGGAAGTAGGGGGGCTTGACACGGAGGCCGGCCCAGAGATCGTGCATTAGGCCGCGCCTCCCCTCCCAGGGGGGACCTGGGTTTGGAGTACACTCTTTCGTGACGGCTTTCCGCGAGAGAATCCCAGGGGCGGGAAACTTATGACCAAGAAGACTGTAAAACCCTCACGTGCCGGAATCCAGCGATTCGAAGGAGACATCCGCGAATTGGATCAGAAGGTCGAGATCCCCGGGGCACTCCTGATTGCTCAGTACGAAGGTCTCAGGCATTTCTGGGACTACGACCAGCTCGAACACGCGCTTGTCCTTTATGTGACGTGGGGAGGGGAGAGGCGTGAAACGGTGTTGCAAATACCCTTGATGGAGGATGAGCGCGCGCTCCTGCGCGGGCATCGGGAGAAGGGTGGCTGGGGCTACTATGAGCTGCACGTCGAGGAGGCGGACGATCGAGCTGCCGTCAACGTGTCCTTCATCGGCGCAAAGGCAGAGCCTATAAGCATTCTTTGGATTATCGACCAGAAGCGGCGCGCAGCCGCGAGAAAAGCGATCAATCATTTTACAGGAGAGAATTTGTTTTCCGGCTGACCCTGGTAGGTGACGCGTAGGCGAGGCGTTCGTTCTCGGAGAGCTGTGCGATGTCGAGTTGCGTGTGGAGGTGCCGCGCCACCTCCTACGCCATCGAGGGCCTGCAACCGCGCGGCGAGCTCTTCGTCTCGCCGACCGACGAGGTCTACGAAGGCATGGTGGTGGGGGAGAACGCGCGCGCCAACGACCTCGACGTCAACATCACCCGCGAAAAGAAGCTCACCAACATGCGAGCCTCCGGCTCCGACGACACCATCCACCTCGTCCCGCCGCGCATCATGAACCTGGAGCAGGCGCTGGAGTTCATCCGCGAAGACGAGCTCGTGGAGTTGACGCCGGAGGCGATCCGGATCAGGAAGCGGATTTTGCAGGCGAACCGGCGGAAGTAGAGAGGCGGAAAACCGCAGGATGCCGTCAGGCATCCGGGAAGCCTGTCACAGCCTGCTTGCGGTACGATGCCCGCATGGACTTCGCGGGCGTCCTGCAGGCAGTGACCGGCTTCCTCGACCATCAGGGCGCCCGTTACGCCGTGATTGGAGGGGTCGCCCTCGTGATGTATGGGCTCCCCAGGACCACCCTGGACCTGGATCTGGTCGTCGATTCAGCCGTCCAGGATCAGCTCATCGAATGGCTGGAGGCTCAGGGATATCAGACCCTCCACCGGTCCAGCGGCTATTCGAATCATTCCCATTCGGTCGTCGCCCTGGGGGACCTGGACTTCGTCTACGTCCAGGGCGAGACGGCTGAGAAGCTCTTTGCCGGTTGCCACAAGGCCAAGGGGCCCGGCGGCCTCGACGTTCCGGTGCCCAGTCCCGAGCATCTCGTCGCTCTCAAAGTCTTTTCTCTGAAGAATGACCCCGACCGAGCGTTTCGAGATCAGGAGGATCTCCGTTTTCTCCTGCACCTTCCTGGTGTCGATCAGAGAGAGGCCCGGGGGTATTTTGAGCGTTACGGACTCGGAGAACGGTTTGACGAAATCCTCTGAGCCGCTCGATCTCGGGAATCTCGAACGGGACATCCCCACAACCCCGGAGGACATCCGGGCTCTGCGCCGGCATCGGCCCCGGATGCCGGAGAATTGGTGGGACATCCTGACCGAAGCCTCCGAGCAACTCCCCGGGCTTCAAGAGGCCCGCCGCCGCCGCAGGACCTTCGAGGGGTGCGCTCCTTTCGAGCTCCGGTAGGGAGAATGCAGAGGGTGTGACGTGGAGGCCGGCTTCCGAGACGGTGGGTTAAGATCTCCTCCGGCTCCGTAGTCTCCGCCGGTGGCGCCGCATCCGCTCCTGCCGGCTACTCGATAGCCCAAGCGATGTTGCCGTCAGCGTCCTTCACCGTCACCTTGACGGTATCAACGGTGCCGTCGGCGGTGGTGGCCTTGCAGTCGAAGGTGTCGCCGGGCTTGGAGACGCGCAGCTTCTTATCGCCTTCGCCGCAGTCCAGCCTCATGGTGAGGTTGCTTGACCGCGGCGGAGGCGAGGAGCAATCTCCTCGCCTCGCTGCGGGTGCCGACAGTTGGTTGGGGGGTTAGTGCCCTTCCGGTTCCGCCGGGGGGGTCTCGGCTCCCTCGGCCGGCGCCGGCTGCTCCTGGCCGCCCGCGTCCTTGGGCGCGAAGGCGATGTTGCCGTCGGCGTCCTTCACCGTGACCACGAAGGGATGGGCGGAGCCGTCCGCGGCGGTCGCCTTGCATTCAAAGGTGTCGCCCGCCTTGGCCGCGCGGATCTTCTTGGCGCCGCTGCCGCAATCCACCGCGGTGAGGCCGTTGTTGGCCTGCTTGATGGCATCTTCCACCTTGGGCAGGCTGAGGAAGCCGTCGAGCTTGGTCAGCTCCCAGCCGATGTTCCCCTGGTCGTCCTTCTGCGTCACCTTGAGGGTGAGCTTGCCACCTTCCTTGGGCTTCGCCTCACAGTCGAACGTATCGCCCGCCTTGAGAGGGCGCGTCTCCGTGGGGCAGGTCACCGTGGCGTCGGTGACGCCCATCTGGGAGGCCAGGCCGTCGGTGATGGATTTGTTGATCACACTCATGTCGAGGTGTCCACCGCAGCCGGTGAGCGTGAGGGCGAGCCCCAGAACACCGAAACAGGAAAGCGTGGTCGTGGTAAAGCTCCGGGCGGTCATGAGCCAGGACTTTGTGACATTCATTCGCCGATCTCCCTTTTTTCATTGTAAACGTATATTCCCTGATCCCGAGGTTGGGCCAGGTTCTTCTCTGCCGGTTGGTGCGTACTGTCGCCTGCAACTCTACCACGATGTGGCGCAGTCCAGCGACACTACCCAAGGTTGAGAAGATTCCGCCCGTAATGTTGGTCGTAAGGTTGGGCGGCGAGAATGCTCTTCAAGAAGGGGAGGACGGTCGGAGTCAGCAGCGCCTGACGACGCTCCTCCGGCTCAATCCTCCCCCTTCCCTCCTAAGGCCCTTTCGGGGCCTCTTTTTTTGTCCGGCGGGGTTTCCTCCTCAAGCCAACCCCTTCTCCAGCACCCCCTCCATCGCCTCACAGAAGAAGTCGATCTCCGGCAGCGTCGTGTAGACGCTCGGGGTGATGCGCAAACCCTGGAACTCGGGGTGGACGATCGGGGTCACGAAGATTCTGTGATGATCCCAGAGGTGCTTGTACAGCTTGTAGGGGTCGAGACCGGTGATCTCGACGTTGGCGATGCCGCAGGAGTAGCGCGGGTCGAAGCTGGTGTGGAGGCGGACGCGGTCGTGCTTCAGGAGCCTCTTCGCCCAGCGGTCGCGCAGGAAACGCAGGCGGGCGGCTTTGCGCTCGGCGCCGATGCCTTCGTGGAAGGTCAAGGCGTCGGCGATGCCGAGGATGTTGGCGGCCGGATGGGTGCCGATCTCTTCGAATTTGCGGATGTCGGCGTCCATCGTTTGCGGTGCGGCCTGAAGCGCCCAGAGACCGGGGATCTTTTCTTTTTTCACGGCGAGGAAGCCGGTGCCGTGCGGCGCGAAGAGCCACTTGTGGAGGCTGGTGGCGTAGTAATCACAGTCGAGGTCGTGGTGCGTGAACGGGAAGTGGGCGAAGGCGTGGGCGCCGTCCACGATCACCGGAATTCCCTTCTCCCGGGCCATGCGCACGACTTTGCGCACGGGGAGGATCTGCCCGGTCAGGTTGATCGTGTGGCACATCAGGATCAATTTGGTGCGCGGACCGATGTTCTTGCGGTAGATCTCCACGACCTCATCTTCGTCTTCGGCGGGAACGGGAAGTGAGATTTTTTTGAGGACGATACGGTCGCGCCGCTGCCGCTGCTCCCAGGTGGTGATCATCCGCGGGTAGTCCTGATTGGAGGTGAGGACCTCATCACCTGCCGCGAGATCGAAACCGGACTCACAGATCTGGAGACCCTCCGAAGCGTTGCGCGTGATCGCGATCTCTTCGCCGTCGCAGCCGAAGGTGCGGGCGAGGTGCTGGCGCACACCTTCTTTCTGCGGCTCCAGGATCTCCCAGAGAGCGTAGGGCGGCGGCGCGGAGTTGGAGTAGTCGAGGTGCCGCTTCATGGCCTCCTGGACGACGGCGGGGGAGGGGCTGACGCCGCCGTTGTTCAGGTTGACGATGCTGCGGTCCATGGTGAACGCCTGCTGGATGCCGGTCCAGAACGCCTCGTCGCTGCTGGCCGTCGGTTCCGGCAGGGCGGCCAGCGCGCGGCGGGCGCGGAAGAGATCGAGGGAGGCGACGGCTGCGGCGGCGGCCGGTCCGGCCAGGGCACCGAAGAGCTCACGACGGGTGTGCATGGGAGGAGTCTACCGCGGCCGGCACCGTGGCCAAGCGCTTCGTTGTACACTCCCGGCGTTTTCTTTGGAGGGATCTATGTCCAATGGAGCTTTTACGCCGCAAAACGCCGGAGTCCTCGCCGCCGTCTCCTATCTCGACCCCTCGGCCCCGCCCTCGACTCAGATCGCCGACATGACGGCCGCCCTGGGCCAGACGGCGCTGCCGACGGCCGGAGCGTGGCAGATCGTCTGGGGGCCGGCGGACCTCGGCGGCAATCTGATGTACATCGCCCAGGCACCGGCGAGCGGTGTCTCCGGCCAGGGCAGCCAGGTCGCGGTGGTCATCCGCGGCACGATCTTCGACTTTCCCAGCAACCTCATGGATGACGGCGAGGCGGCCACCCAGGTCACGCTGCCGTTCCCAGCGCCGGCCGGGTTTTCCGCCACGGCCAGGATCTCGTACGGCGCCGGGAACGCCTGGAACCATCTGGCCTCCATGATCCCGAGCGTCGGTAGCTCGTCGCTCGATGCGTATCAGTTCCTCAAGAGCCTCCCCGGACCGGTGAGCGTGCTGGTCACCGGCCACAGCCTCGGCGGTCAACTGGCGACCGTCGCCGCGGTCTGGATCGCCTCGTTCCTGCCCACCGCCGACGTCCAGGTGATCACCTTCGCGGCGCCCACCGCCGGCAATCCGGACTTCGCGAGCTCGTTCGACAGTCTTTTCCAAGGCAAGGCGGTGCGCTATTTCACCGATCTCGACATGGTGCCGCGCCTCTGGGTGCCGGCCGGCGACTACGACCTGGACAGCATCCGGCAGCTCTTTCCGGACGGACCGCGGTGTGATCTGGGGTGCAACAGCGCGGTGAGCACGGCCGAGAAGATCGTCTCCAAGGTCACCTATGCGCAACCCGCCACGGCCCAGATGCTGAGCAGCAGCGTCTACAGCGAAGGGGCTGTCGGCGCCTTCGAGCAGGAGGGAAGCCAGCAGCACCGCATGCTGCTCTACCTCTATCTCCTGGGCGTCCCGGCCGCGGTGATCCAGGCGGCGTTCGACTCCACCTGGAGCCCGCCGTAGGAAGCGGAACGATGCGTAATTTGGCTGGGTGTCCTCGTATTCACGGTGTATGTCGATCGAGGCCATCATGCCAGCAGAGACCGCCGGACTGGAGGCGGAGCGGATCGCGCAGGGCCTGCGGCAGCGCGATCTCACGCTGCTCAACCGGCTGGTCGATCTCTACCAGGGCCGCCTGGTCCGCTATCTGATCCACCTGCTCGGGCGGCAGGAGCACGTCGAAGACATGGTCCAGGAGACCTGGCTGCGGGTGCTGGAGCGCGGGCGGCAGTATGACTGCCGGTGGCGCTTCGAGGCCTGGCTGTTCACCATCGCCCGCAATCTGGCGCTCGATCTGCTGCGCAAGAAACAGAATTCAAGCCTTGCTGATCCGCCGGAGACCGGCGCCGAGGCGGTACCGCCGTCCGCGGCCGAGCCGTCGCCTTTCGAGGCCGCCGCGCGCAGTGAGGACGCGGCCCGCCTGGCGAGCGCGTTGACGGCTCTCGAGCCGATCTACCGGGAAGCGCTGCTGCTGCGGTTCCAGGAGGAGATGTCCCTCCAGGAGATCGCGAACATCGTTCGGGCGCCTGTCAGCACCGTGTCGTCGCGGATCTATCGCGGTCTGGCCGTGCTCAAGGCGCAGTTGGAGACAGAGGAGAATGCCGATGGACACTCAGGATGACCAGCGCGCCGTGCGCGCTCTGCGGGAGATCTCCTTCGAGATCGACCCCGGGTTGAACACTCGGGTGAAAGCCGCCCTCTTCCGGCGCGCCGGGGAGCTGGCGCAGGCACAGGCGCGGCGCCGCAGGATGCTGACCGGATTGGTGATCGCGCTTCTGATGACGATGTCCGGCTCTGCCGCCGTCTGGGAAGCCGTCGTCCGGATCGCCGGCTTTAGCCGTATCGCGCCACCGGTGCTGGCCGCGGGAGTGGTGCTCTTCTGGGCGCTCCCCTCGTTGTGCGCGACTTTGCTGCTGCTAACTCCGCGGTTGCTCGCGGGATACCATGAGGAGGTGCTTGCGTTATGAATCCTACCACTCTCTTTCTGACCGTCCCGGCGCTCATCGGCCTGTCGATCATCGGCCTGGTGAGCCTGAAAACCGACATCCGCCGTGTCGTCCCGACGCTCGCGATCGTTTTCGCGGCTCTCCCGTTCCTCGCGGCCCTGGTCTGGGCGATCGCGAGCTCCCTCAGCCCGGAGCTCGGGGAGGGAGCTGCCGATGCCTTGAAGGGATCGGGCCTGTCGGTGCATGCAATGCCCTGGTTTGGCCTGGCCCTCGGGTCCTTCGCGGCCGCCTTCGTCCTCTCCGTGGGCTACGTCTATGGGGATGCCAAGCGGCGCGGCATGTCTCCCATCCTCTGGGCTCTGGTGGCTTTCATGGTGCCGAATCTGGTCGGTTTCCTGCTCTACTTCCTGCTGCGGCAACCGCTCTCCCAGGCGTGCGCCGGCTGCGGCCGGGCGATTCCGTCCGGGCTGGCGTTCTGTCCGCACTGCGGTCACCAACAAGACAAAGTGGCGTCACCGTCGCACGCCGTGGCGTGACGGTCCCCCTATTCAGTCGCGCTATTCAGTCAACGCCCGCACCGGCTCCAATCCCGCCGCCCGCCGCGCCGCCGGCCAGGTGGCGGCGGTGACGAGCACGAGGAGGAAGAACCCGGCGGCGGCGAGGGAGAGCAGGTCGGTGGGGGCGACGCCATAGAGGAGGCCGGTCAGGAGGCGGGTGAGGGCGAGGGCGGCGGCGAGGCCGAGGGCGACTCCGAGGAGGGCGAGGAGGAGGCTGCGGCGGAGGACGAGGCGGAGGATCTCCGACCGGGTTGCTCCCAGCGCCATGCGCACGCCGATCTCCCGCGTCCGGCGGCCCACCGCGTCGGCGGCGAGAGCATAGACGCCCAGGCCCACCAGGAGCGCGGCGGCGGCTCCCAGGACCAGGGCCAGGGCGAGCCAGAAGCGAGGGCCGGCGAGGGCGGCGTCTTTGAGGCGGTCCATGGGTTGCACGGAAGCGGCGCCGAGGTCGGGATCGATCCCCCGCAGGAGCTGGCGGACGGCGGGGGCGAGAGCGGCCGGATCTCCCGGCGTGAGGAGCACCAGGGTGGTGAAGCGGGCGGGGGCCTGGGCGAGCGGGAGGTAGATCTCGGCGCGCGGCTCGGTGGCCGGGCCGGTGTGGCGCACGTTGCGGACGACTCCCACCACTTCGCGGCGGACGGCGACGGGCGCTCCACGCAGGACGAGGGTTTTGCCCAGGGCGCTCTCGTGCGGCCAGGCGGTGCGCGCGAAGGTTTCGTTCACCAGGACGACCGGCGGCGCGCCTTCGGCGTCGTGCGGATCGAAGGGGCGGCCCTGGAGGAGGGGGACGCGCAGGGCCGGGAAGTAGCCGGGGCTCACGGCGCGGTAGCCGGCGGCGATGGCCGCGGCGCTCTCGCCGCGCGCGACCGGCCGGTCGGCTTGATCGACGTCCACCTCGCGGGTGATGTCGTAGAGGCCGGTGAGCGGAAGGCTGGAGGTGAGACCGGCGGTGCGCACGCCGGGAGTGGCGGCGAGGAGCGCCAGCAGGCGGTCGTGGAAGGCACGCTGGTCGGCCGGTTTCGGATAGCGCGCGCTGGGGAGCTCCAGACGCAGGGTGAGCACGCCGCCGGTGGTGAAACCGAGCGGCACGGCGGCGAGCCGGGTGAGGGTTTTCGCCAGCAGGCCGGTGGCGGCGAGGAGCGGCAGGGCGATGGCGATCTGGAGCAGGAGCAGCAGGGCGAGCGCACGGCCCGCGCCATCGCCGACCGAGGGAGCCGACTCGCGCAGCACGAGAGCCGGGGAGCGGCGCGCGGCGCGGGCGGCGGGAGCCAGGCCGGCGAGGATCGCGGTGACGAGGCAGGCGCCCAGCGCGACGGCGAGGACGCGGGCGTCCAGCGTCACCGCGGAACCGCCGGGGATCATCCGTGGGCTCAAGGCGAGGAGGGCGCGGGTGGCGGGCAAGGCGGCTCCGGCTCCCAGGACGCCGCCGGCCAGGGCGAGGAGGAGGCTGTCCGCGAGCGCCTGGCGGGCCAGCCGGCCGCGGCCGGCTCCGAGGGCGGCGCGCACCGCCATCTCGTGGGCGCGGCGGGCGGACCCCGCGAGGAGCAGGCCGGAGACGTTGCAGCAGGCGACCAGCAGGACCATGGCCGCCGCCGCCAGGGCGAGGCGCAGCGCCGGCCGCAGGTCGCCGCTGAGCTGCTCGTGCAGAGGGACGAGGCGGATGCCGAGCCCCTCGTCGTCGCCTGGGTGCTCGCTCTCCAGCCGGTGAGCGATCGCATCGAGGTCCGCCCGCGCCCGCTCCGGCGTCACCCCCGGGGCCAGACGGCCGAGAGCGCGCAGGAAGCGCATGCCGCGCGGTGTCTTGATCGGCGCGGCCGCCCCGGCAGGCGCCAGGGCGAGCGGCTTCCACAGCTCCGTGGTCTCCTGGAGATAGAGTGGCTCGGGGTGGCGGAAATCCGCCGGCAGCACGCCGATCACCGTGTGCGGCACGCCGTCGAGGACGATCCGGCGGCCGAGGACTCCCGGGTCACCGCCGAAGCGGCTGCGCCAGAGGCCGTGGCCGAGGACGACGACCGCGTCGCGCCCCGGCTGCTCCTCCTCGGGGAGGAACGTCCGTCCCAGGACTGGGCGAGCACCGAGAGCGGCGAAGAAATCGGCGGAGACCAGGGAGCCCAGCACCTTGTCGGAGCGGTCGCCGAGGGTAAGGCTGGGAAACCAGACGCTGAACGACGCGAGTTGGGAGAAGCTCGTGCTCCGTTGCCGCCAATCGAGGAAGTCCGGCTGCGAGACGACGATGCGCTCGTTCGAGCCGTCGACCGCCCGGCTCCACAGCATCACCAGCCGCTCCGGCTGCGGATAGGGGAGAGGGCGCAGCAGAACCGCCTCGACCAGGCTGAACGCTCCGGTCACCGCCCCGACCCCCAGCGCCACGCACAGCACCACCGCCGCCGACAGCCCCGACGCCCCGGCCAGCCGCCGCACAGCGCGGCGCAGCGCACGAAGAATTTCCATGGCGGGGGGAGAGTATCAGGGGGGAGGACACGGACGGGCGGAGGGCCTTTCTACTCCCGCCGGCGGTTCCAGCCGCGGCGGAGGATGCCGGCCACGTCGCGCATCAGGAGGGTGGCCCCTTCCGCTTCGGAGCGGATGTGCTGCTCGAGGGTCAGCCAGAGGGTGAGGAGGTCTTTTTCCAATCCCCAGGCGGCGAGGATCGGATAGGTCTCATGAATGAGGAGCGCGGCCTCGTCGTTGCGGCGGGACCACAGGAGGAGCTCGGCGAGATCGAGGGAGACGAGGGTGAGCTCCAGGTCGAAATTGTGCTTCGCAAAGACCGCCCGCAGGTCGCGGAACTTCGTCTCGGCGGCGGGGAAGTCTCCCAGGTTGCGGGCGATCAGGCCGTCCAGCCAGTGCATGCGGCTCTGCGCGGCGACACCCGGGAACTTGGCGTAGAGATGCCGGTGCTGCTCGAGAAGGTTCCGCGCTTCCTCGGCGTACCCGGCATCGTTGAGCAGATGGGCGAGAGCGTTGCGGGCCGACAGCTCCAGGTAGGCGTCGGCCTGCAGATCGAGCATGTCGAGCCCCCGGCGCGCCAGCTCGACGCCTTTCATGGGATCGAGGAAACCGATGGTGCCGGCCTGCTGGACGAGGACGCGGCCACAGAGGTGCGTGTCGCCGGCCCGATGATAGAGCTCGAAGGCTTCGTCGAGAGTCTCGGACGCCTTCTCGAATTCGCCGAGGTCGCGTAAGAGGAGGGCCTCATGAGAAAGAACGTTGGCCCGCTCATACGGATCGCCGGTGCCCTGCTCGACGGATCGCCGGGCGGCGAGGAAAGCCTGCTCGGAGCCGGTGAAGTCGGTGGCCGTCCGCTTGGCGTTGGCGAGCGCGGTGAGAGCGCGGGAGCGGAAGTCGTTCACCTGCGCCGGTGGGTAGACGGCGGCGTCCAACATCTCCACGACGGCGATCGCGAAGTGGGCGATGTCCACCGCTTCGACCGGATTGGTCTTGCCCGCCTGGCTGCACGCGTCCAAGGCATGCCGCAGGAGCCCCCAATGGTGCATCGAGGGATCATTGCGCAGCAGGGTGAGGCGCTGGCCAGGGGAGAGCGCTGCCAGGCGCGCCCACTGCGCGGAGCCGCGCTGGAGCAGATGCGTCGTTTCATCCGGTGAAACTGGGCTCGCTTGTGGCACGTGGGCAGTCTCCGTGAAGTAAACTTCTTAAGCGCTCTCTATTTTATAGCATGGCGTTGGTAAAGAGAAGCGCCGGGGTTTTGCTCCCCGGCGCTGTTCCCCGGTTTCAACCGATGGGATCGAGGATTGACCGCCCATCAGTGGTGTCTCCCGGATCGGTCGGCGGAGGAGCGGAGAGCGTCGGACCGGTGGTGCCGTCGAGGAAGACGGAGAAAGGAGCCGTCAGATGTTCCCAGAGCCGGGTCAAGAACCCCTCTGTTCTGGCCCCGTGCCGGTCTTGTCGGTCCTGATTTCGTTCCGGACGGGCCTGCGCGACGAGCGGCAGAGACAGGGTGACGAGGGCGGCGAGGACGATTACGGTACGGCGAGTCTTGCTGGACATAAAGCTCCCTTGCAGGGGAGATGCACCTGAGGCGGAATTGCCCGGCGCATGAACACTCCCCCGATAGGAAGTAAACACTAAAAAGCACTCAGAAGTGAATCTTGCGTGCCTCAGTGCACCTCCCCACTTCTGTTGGACACTGGCAAGGACGGACGTGGGGAGCGGTTTCGCAGCGGCGCGTGGTACCCTAGCGGACCCGTTTTCCGGGGGGAGCTCGCCCCCTGCCGAAGGCCTCAAGCCGATGAAGATCCTGCTCACCATGAACCTCCCCTGGTTTCCCGCCGTGGGCGGCGCGAACAAGTGCAACCGCGCCCTGGCGGAGGGGCTCGCGGCGCGCGGCCATCAGGTGTGGGACCGGCGTCGACACCTTCATCAGCGGTCGGGTCACCGTGCATGCGGTGGCCGATCCGGCCCGCCTGCGCGGGGTGCTCGGGGAGCGCCTGCATGCCTTCGCGCCGGACCGCGTTCTGGTCTCTTCGGAAGATCCGTCCCAGAACCTGCTCGCCGCGGCACTCAAAGCTACGAGGGCTCCCGTGATCTATCTCTCGCATACCCCGGCTTTTCTCCCTTTCGGTCCGCAGGCCTTTTTTCCGGGCGGCCCGGGAGCAGCGGGGGAGCGCCGTGCCCGCCTGCTGGGCCAGGCGGCGGGGATCGTGACGGTCAGCCGGTTCGTGGCGGAGTACATCCGGCGCTGGGGCGGGATGGCGGCGGAGGTCTTTCCGTTCCCTCTCTATGGACCGGGGCCGTTCCCCGATTTCGGCGGGCGCGGGGACCAGGGCGGTCGGTTCGTCACCATGCTCAACCCCTGCGCGGTGAAGGGGATCTCGATCTTTCTCGGCCTCGCCCGGAGCCTGCCGCAGGTGCGCTTCGCGGCGGTGCCGACCTGGGGGACGACGCCCGCGGACCGGGCGGCGCTGGCGGCGTTGCCCAATGTGACGCTGCTCGAGCCGGCGGACGACGTCGACCGTATTTACGCGCAGACCCGGGTGCTGCTGCTCCGCCTGCTCAGCGAGCCGGAGGTCTACGCCCGGGAGTCCGCGGCGGCGCGGGCCGCCGCGCACCGCTTCAATGCCGGTCTCGGCGTCGAGCCGTTCGAGGAGCTGATGGACCGCTTCGCCTCTCGCCCCACGGTGCCCATGGTGGCCACGATGACCATCGGGCCGATGCCTGAGCCCGCTTCAGAGCCGGCCGGGGATCTCGCGGCGCTGACGCCGGAGCAGCGGGCGCTGCTCATGCTCCGCCTGCGCAGGAAGGCGGCGGGCAAGCCGGCGGCGGAGGGGGGGACGCCGGTGATCCCGCGCGCGGCGCGCGCTCCGGGCGATTCAGCCGGCGGCGATCTCCCGCTCTCCTTCGCCCAGCAGCGCCTCTGGTTCCTCGATCAGTGGGAGCCGGGCAACGCGGCCTACAACATCCCTGCCGCCGTGCGCTTGCGCGGACCGCTGGACGCCGCCGCCTTCGCCGCCACGCTGCGCGAGATCGTCCGCCGGCACGAGGCGTTGCGCACGGCGTTTCCCGAAATCGACGGACGGCCGGCGCAACGGATCGCGCCGGCGGTCGATCTCGCCGTGCCGCTGATTGACCTCGCGGCCCTGCCGGCGGCCGCTGCTCGCCACCCAGGCGGTGTCGCGCCTGCGCACCCTGCTGCAAATCGAGCTGCCGCTGCGGGCGTTCCTCGAAGCGCCGACGGTGGCCGGGGTCGCCGCGGCGGTCGCCGGGCTGGGAGAGGGGAGCGACATGAACGAGGTGGCGGCGGTGGTGTTGGAGCTCAACGAGCTGTCGGAGGACGACGTGCAACGGATGTTGGCAGAGCGGGCGGGGACCTTGGAGGAGACGGCATCATGAACGAGACCAGATTGGGAGCTTTTCTCGACACCGGAGTCGGCCTTCTGTACCAGGATGATCCACTTCTCGCCGGGCTGCTCGAAAAGGAGCTCGAACGCCAGAGCGAGGTGCTGACGCTGGTCGCGGCGTCGAGCATCGTCGATCCCTCGGTCCTCGCCTGTATCGCGTCGGTGGCGGGCAACGTCACCGCCGAGGGGTATCCGGGCGCCCGTTTCCACGCCGGCTGCGCGGTGATCGACGAGATCGAGACGCTGGCCATCGAGCGTGCCAAAGAGGTTTTCGGCGCCCGCTATGCCAACGTGCAACCGCATTCGGCGACGACCGCCAACGAGGTGGTCCTGTTCAGCCTGCTGCGGCCGGGCGACACCATCCTCGGCCTCGACCTCTCGGCCGGCGGCCATCTCACCCACGGCGCCAAGGTCTCGGTCTCCGGCCGTGCCTTCCGCGCCGTCGGCTACGGCCTGACGGCCGCGGGCGCGATCGACTATGACGCGGTGCTGGCGCTCGCCCGCGAGCACCGGCCGAAGCTGATCGTCTGCGGCACCACCGCCTATCCGCGGACCATCGACTTCGCGCGTTTCCGCGCCATCGCCGACGCGGTGGGCGCCTGGCTGCTCGCCGATATCACCCACATCGCCGGCCTGGTGGCGGCGGGTCTCCACCCGAGCCCCATCGACCACGCCCACATCACCACGACCTGCACCCACAAGCAGCTCTACGGTCCGCGCGGCGGCCTGATCCTGATCGGCCGCGACGCCGAGACGCCGACCCCGGACGCCCTCGGCCGCACGCTCGCCGAATCGATGCAGAAGGGGGTCTTTCCGCTCTTCCAGGGCGCGCCGGTGCTCAACGTCATCGCCGGCAAGGCGCGCGCCTTGGCGCGGCTTGCCGATCCGGAGTTCCGCCGCCTCGCCGAGCGCATCGTGGCCGACGCCAAGGTGCTCGCCGCGAGCTTCGCCGCCGCCGGCTTCACGGTGGTGGGCGGCGGCACCGACAATCATCTCGTCATCCTCGACGTGCTGGCGAGCGCCGGGGTGACCGGAGTCGTCGCGGAGAAGGCGCTGGAGGCCTGCCACATCGTGGTCAACAAGAACCGCATCCCGGGGGATCAGAAAAGCCCGGTGGTGACGAGCGGGGTCCGGCTGGGCACCAACAGCGTGGCCCTGCGCGGGATGGGAGAGGCGGAGATGGAGCAGAGCGGCGCCCTGGTGCGGCGGGTGCTCGCCGCCGTCCGCCCGCTGGGCGACCGCGACTATGAGCTGGACGGCGCGGTGCGCGAATCGGTGATCGCCGAGGTGCGCGCCCTCTGCCGCCGCTTCCCGGTGCCCCGCTACGCCCGCCGCGGCGCGCTGGCCGGCACGGCGCGTTGAGGCCGCTGCTTTGGCGGCGCTGAAGGGACTGGGCAGCTTTTCGGCGGAGCGGCAGCAGCTCCTCCGGCTGCGGCTGAAGGAGAGGGGGGTGCAGGCGCCGGTGCGCGACGCGATTCCGCGCCATGCGCCGTCCGCACCGTCCGAGTTGCGGCCGGCGCTCTCCTTCGCCCAGCAACGCCTCTGGCTGCTCGACCGTCCCGGTGGCGGTGCGCCTAGCCGGCCGCCTGGAGACGGACGCTCTGCTCGCCGCCCTGGCCGCGATCGTCCGCCGCCACGAGGCGCTGCGCACCACCTTCGGCGAGCTCGAGGGCCGCCCCTTCCAACTCGTCGCGCCGGAGCCGGCCGTCGTCTGCCGGCTGGTGGATATCACCGGCTTGCCGGAGCGAGCTCGCACCGCCGAAGCGGCCCGTCTGGCCGGTGAGGAAGCCGCGCGGCCGTTCGACCTCGAACGCGGCCTGCTGCTGCGCGCCACCTTGCTGGGCTTAGGTGCCGAGGAGCACGTCGCGCTTCTCACCATGCACCACATCGTCTCGGACGGCTGGTCGTGCGGCGTGCTGCTGCGCGAGCTGGCCGCGCTCTACGAGGCGTTCTGCCACGGCCTCCCCTCGCCACTGCCGCCCTTGCCGACAAGCGCGACCTCGACGGGGTCGCGCGGAGCCACGAAGCCGCCGGCCCCTGACCGTGCCGGCCGCACTGGCCACCCGACTGCGCGATCTCTGCCGCCGCGAGGACGCCACCCTCTTCATGCTCCTCCTCGCCGCCTTCAGTGCCGTGCTCGGCCGTGCCGCGAGCCAGGACGACCTGGTGGTGGGCACGCCGATCGCGAACCGCAACCGCGAGGAGATCGAAGGGCTGGTGGGCTTCTTCGTCAACACCCTCGCCCTGCGGATCGATCTTTCCGGAAATGTCGGAGACGTCGACGTGCGCACCCTGCTCGCCCGCGCGCGGGCCGCCGCGCACGGTGCCTACGCGCACCAGGACCTGCCTTTCGAAAGGATCGTCGAGGAGCTGGCGCCGGAACGGCTGGCGGGGAGGAATCCGCTCTTCCAGATGATGCTCGCGCTCCAGAACACCCCGGTGACGCGGACCGAGGTGCCCGGCCTCGACCTCATTCCGCTGCCTGCCGGGTGTTCTGAGACTGGCACCGCGATGTTCGATCTCAGCCTCTCCCTGGCGAAGGTGGACGACCGGCTGGAAGGCGATCTCGAATACTCCACCGAGCTGTTCGACGCCACCACGATCGACCGCCTCGCCGGCCATCTCGTCCGCTGGCTCGACGCCGCGGTGAGCGATCCCACGACCCGGAGCGCCGATCTCCCGCTGCTGTCCGTCGCGGAGCGCCACCAGGTGCTGGTGGAGTGGAACGACACGGACAACGCGGACGATGAAGAGACCGGAAAAGCCTTGCTGCACGAGCTGTTCGAAGCCCAGGTGGAGAAGACCCCGGACGCGGTCGCGCTGATCGTCGGCGAGGAGCGCTGGAGCTATCGCGAGCTCAACGCCTGGGCGGATCGGCTGGGGCTGTGCGCGCGGCGGGACGCGGCGATGGTGGCCGGCCTGCTGGCGATCCTCAAAGCGGGAGGGGCGTATGTGCCGCTCGATCCGGCGTATCCGCAGGCGCGGCTGGAGGCGATCGCGGCGGATGCGGGGGTGGGCCCTCTCCGCAGGGGAGAGGGCGGCCGGCCGGCCGGTCCGGTTCGCGACACCGCCGCCTACCTCATCTACACCTCCGGCTCCACCGCGGTGGCGCCGCCAGGGACAGCGCGGGAGCGAGCAGAAGGAGGAAGAGCAGCGCGAGAGCCCGGATCATTCCCTTTCCTCCCAACAGTCTGACTTGACGGCTTCGGCGAGAAGGGTAGGGCTCATAAGGCAATTTATACAAGGTGCGGTTTCCACACCGGTCGAAGAGGAGAAGCTCCGGATTCACCCGCCTTTTGACGGAGGAGCCTTGAGCCGAGCTGCCAGGATGCGAGGGCCGCGCCGGACGTGAAGGCAGGCGACGAGGACGATCCGATGCTCCTGGAGCAGGAAGTACAGGACGTAGGGGAAGCGCTTGACCGACGCCCGGCGAATTCCTTCGTGGACGACCGGAAAAATTCGAGGGGAACCGGAGATGACTTGGAGGGCGGCGTCAACGCTGGCTCGGAACCTGGCCCCGAGGCCAGGTTGTTGTCCTTCGTACCAACGCTGGGCTTCCCGCAGATCGAATTCGGCCAAGGGCCGGATAATGACCGGCAGGCTCACGGAATCTGTTCGAGGCGGGCGCGGACCTCTTCCCAGGGGCTCCCGGCATCGGGATCATCAGCGAGATCCTTGAGGCGCCGGTCGAGCTCTTCTCTGTGGGCTTCGGAAAGGGGCAGCGTGGCCGGATCCGCAGCGATCGTGTCCCAGATGGCTTCGACGAGCTCGATGCGCTCCGGAACGCTCAGCTTGACAGCTTCGGCGAGAAGGGGGCTCATGGAGATGAGTATACAACCTCACACCCCCAGCAAATTGGCCACCAGCTTCGAATACCCCTTGTCCGCCGCCCACAGGCTGAGGGGGATGGCCGCGAGCTCGTCGACCACCGGCACGGCGTGGCCGTTTTTCGTCATGTCGATCGTCTTGATGTAGTGGTGACAGGTGTCGCAGGCTTCGACGCGGATGTAGCTCAGCGCGTCGGCGGCATTGGCGGCGAAGACGGGGAGCTTGTCGACGTTCTCTTCGCCGCAGGTGGGACAGACGATGCGGCGGAAATCCCATTCCGTGGCGCAGAGGGAGCAGACGAGAGACCGCTTGCCGCCGTCTCCCAGGGGGCGCAGGACTCCGACTTGCGGCGGCGCGTTGCAGAGCGGACAGAGAGGGGGCGTGTCGTGGATCTCCAGCGGCTCGGTGCAATCGGCGAGGTGCTCGGCGTAGGGTTGCAGGAAGGTCCAGGCGAACAGGGTCTCGGCGTCGTTGAGCCGCACCTCTCCCTGCCCGTCGGAACGCCAGAATTCATCCAGGACCTCTTCCCAGCGCGCGGCTCCCGCGGCGTTGAGCTCGGCGGCGGCGCCCGCGAGGGGAGGCGGTGCGATGTCTGTGATGAAGCCGAGATAGGACGCGAACCAGGGGAGGAGACGGAACAGCTCGAGCTCATCGCGCAGCGAGCCGGGGGCGCGGGTTTTCTTCCCCGCGCCGTTTCCGGCTCCGAATTGTGCGTAGAGCGATTTCTGGAAGCTCGCGATGTGCTCGTAAAAGCGCAGGCCCTCGACCGCAAAGGGATAGGTTGCGGCGAGCTCCTGCGCTCTTGCGATGCGCTGGTCCCACTTCCGGGTGATCATTCCTTCGCCGGTGCCGCCGGCGCAGTCTGCTCTTCGTTGTGAACGATCTGGTCGTACCAGGCCCGATGGTAGCGGGCCGCCCATCGGCGCGACACGTCGCCGCGGATGACCGAGCCGAACGAGCCGCGCTCGACCGCGGTGCCCATGTAGACGTGGATCATGAACAGGGCGATCGTGATCAGCGCGGCGATCGGATGCAGGATGATGGCGAGCAGCCTCAGGATGTGTAGGTTCCACGGAATCCAGTGCGGCTCCCAGAGGATCAGGCCGGTGAGGAGCAGCACCAGGCCGCACCAGAAGAAGCCCCAGAAGAGCGCCTTCTGGCCGGCGTTGAACCGGTCCTCGGAGGGCAGCTCGTCGTCCTCGTTGCGGATGTAATGCTTGAGCGAGTGCCACCACTGTTTGTCGCGTTCCGTGCTCTTCATCTGCGACGCCCAGACGCGGTACATCCAGATCACCGAGATCACGAAGATCACGCCCGCCCACGGGTGCAGCTCGCGCGACAGCGTGGCGCCGCCGAGGACGACGGCGAGCCAGAAGAGCCACGGAGTCCAGAAGGCGAGGCCGGTGAGCAGGAGATAGACGTAGGACACCCCCGACACCCAATGCATGAGCCGTTCGGAGAACGAATACCGCAGCACCCGTCCGTTCGGAAGCAGTTGCGCTTGCCGGCTCATGGCTGCTCTCCCTTCTTGGGGATCTCGAGGTCCGGCTCGACGGTCTTCGGTCCGAACCGCAGGTAGTGGACGAAGATACCGACCGCGCCGGCGATCATCGCGAAGTTGCCGAGCCACTTGAGAGGATATTTCCACAGCCGTACCGTCCACGGCACGTGCGGATCTTTCGGCAGGCCGCCATAGGCCTCGGGGTTGGTGGCGTCGTGCAGCACGTAGAGGACGTGGGTGCCGCCGACGCCGGAGGGATCGTAGACGCCGGCGTGCGCGAAACCCGACTGCTCGCGGAGCTGCAGCGCGCGGCTCTCGCCCAGCGCGGTCATCTCCTCCTTGGTGCCGAAATGGAGGCAGCCGGTGGGGCAGGCCTTGATGCAGGCGGGCTCCAGCCCCTCGCTGACCCGGTCCGCGCAGAGCGTGCACTTGAACACCTTGCGCGAGGTGGGGCTGAATTTCGGGATGTTGAACGGGCAGCCGGAGAGGCAATACCCGCAGCCGATGCACTGGTCCTGGTGGAAGTCGACGATGCCGTTGGCGTACTGCACGATGGCGCCGTCGGCCGGGCAGGCGATCAGGCAGCCCGGCTCTTCGCAGTGCATGCACTGATCTTTGCGCATCAGCAGCATCAGATTGCCGCCGTCGTCCGGCTCGTACTCGTTGAACCGGATCAGGTTCCAGAAGTTCCAGGACGTATCCGGCATCGTCTGATAGCTGTTGTCGAAGGTCGTATCGCTGAAGGAGAGGCCGTTCCACTCCAGGCAGGCGACCTCGCAGGCTTTGCAGCCGATGCAGGTGGTGGTGTCGATCAGCTTCGCGACCTCGCTCTCGCGCTTGAGGCCGACGCCGGGGACGGGACCCGAATGGCCGGAGATTCTGCGGATTTCCAGATTCGCTTGGCTCATGGCGTCCCCCTATGCCTTCTCGACCTTGACCATGAAGCCCTTGAACTCGGGCGTGTATGCGTTCGGATCGAACACGGTGGGGGAGAGCCGGTTGACCAGCGTCTTTTCGTTCCGTCCTTCGTCCTCCGCGATGCCGCGGAAGCCCTGGTGGATCGGAATGCCGATCTGGAAGACCTCCTTGCCGTCGATCTTCATCGGCTTGATGCGCTTGGTGACGAACGCCTTGGCGATGTAGAAGCTCCGCGCGCTCGTCACCTTGAGCTTTTCACCGCCCGTCACACCCAGTTGCTTCGCCAGCTCGACCGGGATCTCGATGAACGGCTCGGGGATGAGCTGCACGTTCATCGGGTTGTTCTTGGTCCAGTAGTGGTAGTGCTCGGTGAGCCGGTAGGTGGTGCAGATGACGTTGAACTCGTCACCTGTCTTGGAGAACTTGTCCGCCGGCGTGGAGAATCTCTTGACCACCGGGTTGTTCGACTGCTGCGGATGGAACGGATTCGCCACCGGGCTTTCGATCGGCTCGTAATGCTCCGGGAATGGACCGTCGGCGAAGAAGGCCAGCGGCGCGAAGAGACGACCGATCCCCTCCGCGTTCATGATGAACGGCCCCATGTGCGCGCTCGGCGGCGAGTCCACCTTGAAGTCGGGCACGTCGTTTCCGACCCACTTCTTCGCCGCCTCGTTCCACCACACCTGCCGGCGCTCGGGGTCGTACGGCTTGCCGGCCGGATCGCACGAGGCGCGGTTGTAGAGCACGCGGCGGTTGGCCGGCCACGACCATCCCCAGTTCGGATAGATGCCGAGACCGGACGGATCTTCGGTGCCGCGCCGCGCCATCTGCGAGCCGGCTTCAGTCCAGCTTCCGCAGTAGATCCAGTTGGCGGAGGCGGTGGTGCCGTCGTCCTTCAGCCAGGCGAAGCCGGGAAGCTGCTGGCCCGCCTTGATCTGCTGCTTGGTGACCGGGTCCTCGAGATCCGCCAGCGCCTTGCCGTTGATCTCCTTGGCCACCTCCGAGAGCGACGGATGGCGCGGATCGGTGTAGGCCCAGGTGAGGTTGAGGATGGGATCGGGGAACTTCCCGCCGTCCTTTTTATACAGCTCCCGCACCTTGAGGAAGATCTGCGCCAGGATGTCCTGGTCCAGCCGCGCCTGCCCGGGAGGCGGCAGCGCCACGTTCTTCCACTGCAGCCAGCGCGACGAGTTGGTCATCGAGCCGTCTTTCTCCGCGAACCCCGCGCAGGGGAGGCGGTAGACGGTCGTCTGGATCTTCGCCATCTCGTCCTTGGTGATTCCCGGCGCCATCCAGAACTCGCTCGTCTCGTCGGGATAGATCTCGCCGACCACCAGCCACTCGGCCTTCTTGAGCGCCTCGATGTTCTTCTGCGAGTCCGGACCGATGGCGACGCCGTTCATGCCGAAGGCGAAGATGCCCTTGACCTTGCCCTGGTACATGTTGTCCCAGATCTGGGTCCACGAGTAGTTGCGGTCCACCTTGGGCAGGTAGTTGAAGGCCCAGTCGTTTTCCTTGGTCGCCGCGTCTCCGTACAGCGATTTGAGGAGGGAGACGGCGAACTTGGGAGTATTCCCCCAATAGTTGAAGGAGTCCCATTCCGTGGGCTTCGACGCTGTGGGCGTGATGCGTTTGGTGTACGCCGCGAAATCGGTGTCCGCGGGGGAGGGGACCTTCAGATAGCCCGGCAGGTTGTCGAAGATGCCGGCCATGTCGGTGGCGCCCTGGATATTGGAGTGACCGCGCAGAGCGTTCACGCCGCCGCCGGCCCGGCCGACGTTCCCCATGAGCAGTTGCAGGATGGCCGCGGTGCGGATGATCTGCGAGCCGAAGGTGTGCTGCGTCCAGCCGACCGCGTAGATGATCGTGGCGGCCTTCTTCATGTCGCCGTCTTTGCGGACGGAGGTAAAGAGGTCGGCGGCCTTGAGGAACTTGTCCTTCGGAATGCCAGTCACCCGCTCGACCATCTCCGGTGTGTAGCGCGAGAACTGCTGCTTGAGCAGTTGGAAGACGCAGCGCGGATGCTGGAGCGACAGATCGTAGGCGACGTTCTGCGGCAGAGTCGCCGGCGGAGCGCCCGCGCTGCCCTGTCCGCCGACGACCGCGGCGGTGGGGTAGAGACCCTTGGGAGCCTCGCCGCCGCCGCCGGCGCCGGTGGCGCCTTTGGCACCGGCGTCATGGCTCGCCGAGCCGGCAGATGCCCCGGGGGAGGCAGGGGCGGCAGGCTTGGCGGCTGCCGGAGCCGGGGCGGGAGCAGGCGCCGGAGCAGCCGCCGCCGTCGGAGCCGCGACCGGCTTGCCGGTCAGGTTGCCGCCTTCCTCGTAGTTCCAGGTCGACTTGTCGTAGACCTGGGTGGTGGGGTTGAACCCCGAATACAGCCCGTCTTCCGGCAGCTTGAAGCCTTCCTTCACGATGAAGGAGGCGTTCGTATAGTTGACCAGATAGTCCTTGGCCAGACGGTTGTTGGCGATCGCGTAGCTGATCATGGCGCCGAGGAACGCGATGTCCGAGCTGGCGCGGATCTGCAGGAACATGTCGGCGGTGGCGGCGGTCCGCGTGAAGCGCGGATCGACCACGATCATCTTGGCGTTGCGCACCCGCTTCGCCTCGATCGCCCATTTGAAGCCGCAGGGGTGGTTCTCCGCGGGATTCCCACCCATGATCAACATCATGTCGGTGTTCTTGATATCCGTGTAGCCATTCGTCATGGCCCCGCGTCCGAACGATGGTCCCAAACTTGAGACCGTGGGGCCGTGTCAGACTCGGGCCTGATTCTCGAGGTAGCAGACCCCCATGCTGCGCATGGTCTTGACCACCAGGAAGTTGAACTCGTTGGTGTCCGTGCAGCCGCCGGTGAAAGCGATCCCCTCGCAGCGGTTGACCGTCCTGCCTTGCG